>JBKQRT010000043.1:0-7088 GCA_052143895.1 Acidimicrobiales bacterium
ACCGGCTCCGCGTCGACGGCCTGGCACCCGCCGGTCTCGCCGACCGGCCCTCTGCAATGGTCGTGGCCTCGGCGGGGGACGGCAGCACGACCGCCTGCACGGTGCCGACCTCGTCACTCGAGCTGCGTGCGGTCGGAGGGGTCGACCCCGAACTTGGCCTGCTCGAGGTGACGGGGGACATCGACCTAGCCGGACCGGGCACGGACGTCCCGGCCGCGACGTGGGCCGGGGCCGTGGCGCTCGGCCGCCTGGCCGTGGCCCACGAGCTGGTCGGTGCGTCCCGGGCCATGCTCGATCTGGCCTGCGACCACGCCCGGGGTCGCATCCAGTTCGACCGTCCGATCGCCTCCTTCCAGGCCGTCCGCCACCGCCTGGCCGAGACGTTGGTGGCCATCTCCATGGCGGAGGCGATGCTCGACGCGGCGTGGCTCGACGCCACGCCGGAGACGTCGTCCATGGCCAAGGCGGTGGCTGGACGTCAGGCGAAGACCACGGCCCGGCACTGCCAGCAGGTCCTGGCGGGCATCGGCTTCACCGTCGAGCACCCCTTCCACCGCTACGTCCGCAGGACCCTGGTGCTCGACGCCCTCCTCGGCACGGCGGCATCGCTCACAACGTCGCTCGGGGCTGAGCTGATCGACCGCCGACGGCTGCCGCACCTCCTGCCCCTCTGAGCACGCCTACGTCGACGTCGTCGGTGGCGGGTGCCGACCGGCCGGCGAGGTTCAGCGGGCCGGGTCCTCCGGCATCACGTCGAGGATGACCTTCCCCACCACCTGGCCGTCGGCCACCATCGCCAGTGCGGCAACTACGTCGTCGAGCGCGAAGGTGGCCCCGAGATGCGGGCTCACCCGGCCCTCGGCGAGGAGCGCCCAGAGCTCGTCGTCGTTGCGACGGAGCTCGTCGGGGCAGTGCTCGGCGAAGTCCCGGAACTGGAACCCGAGGACCTGGCAGCCCTTCAGCAGCACCAGGTTGAGCGGGATCCTGGGGATCACCCCCGAGGCGTAGCCGACGGTCACGAAGCGGCCACCCCAGTGGAGCGACCGCAGTGCCGGCTCGGCCAGGTCGCCACCGACCGGGTCGACGACGACGTCCGCGCCCCTGGGGAGCACCTCGCGGAGCGCGGCCCGCAGGTCGACGGCGGTGTGCTGGATCAGATGGGCGGCGCCGCCGGCCCGGGCGGCCGCCAACTTGGCCGTGGACGACGCCACCGCCGTCACCGAAGCGCCGAGATGGCTGCCCAGGCAGACCGCGGCCAGGCCGACGCCGCCGCCGGCACCGAGGACGACGAGCTCGTCACCCTCCTGGAGCCGGGCGACAGAGCGGAGGACGTGGTACGCCGTCCGCCACGCCACCCCGAAGGCGGCGGCGTGGCGGTCGTCGACCCCCGGGGGGACGGTCCGGACCGCCGCCGCCCCCACGGCCACCTCCTCGGCGAAGGCGCCGACCATCACCGTCCCGGCGACGCGGTCGCCGACCGCCACCCCCTGGACCCCGTCGGCCACCTGGGCCACCGTGCCCACGAACTCGCTCCCCGGCACGAAGGGGGGTGGCACGGTGACCTGGTACTTGTCGGCGACGAGGAGCACGTCGGGGAAGTTGACGGCGGCGGCGCGCACGCGGACCCGCACCTGTCCCGCGCCGAGCTCCGGTGCCGGGAGCTTCTCGACTGCCACGACGTCGGGAGTCCCGTAGGTGCGGCAGACGGCGGCCCGCACCTCAGCGGCCCCTCCACACCGGGTCGCGCTTCTCCATGTAGGCCCGGGCGCCCTCCATGGCGTCCTCGCTGGCGAAGACCACCGCCGACCACTCCGCCTGACGCTCCCGTGCCGCCACCGGGTCCGACACGCTCAGGCGGACGAGCTCCTTGGAGGCGGCAAGACCGAGGGGACCGTTGGCGGCGATCCGCTCGGCCATGGCGAGGGCCGTGGCCCAGACGTCCGCCGGCGGCACCACGGCGTTGACCAGCCCGACCTCGTAGGCGCGGGAGGCATCGACCAGGTCGCCGGTGAGGGTCAGCTCGAGGGCGACCGCCAACGGGATCCGGTTGCCGATCAGGGTGCCCCCGCCGGCCGCGAAGAGCCCGCGCTTCACCTCGGGGAGGCCGAACCGTGCTTCGCTCGAGGCGATCACCACGTCACAGCCGAGCAGCAGCTCGAGCCCGCCCGCCACCGCCGCGCCGTTGGCCGCGCCGACGACGGGGATGCTGATCTCGCCCCGCAGCAGCCGGTAGAACGCCTCCGTCGACTCGCCGGGGGTGGCTCCGGGCACGTCCCCCTCGGAGAACGACTGGAGGTCCATGCCCGAGCAGAAGGCGCGATCGCCGGTGCCGGTGAGGACCACGGCACGGATGTCGGGGGCGGACTCGGCCTCGATGAGAGCCGTGCCGAGCTCGGCGACAAGGCTGGTCGTCAGCGAGTTGCGCGCGTCGGGCCGGTTCAGGCGGAGCAGCGAGAGCGCCCCCGCGCGCTCGCGCACGAGCTCGGCGTCAGGCCCGCTCACGACCCGTAGTCCGTCGTCTCGGCCAGGTCGGCGGCACCCCGCATCAGATCCAGCACCACCGGCCCGTAGGTCTGGAGCACGGCGTTGTCACCGGCCCGCTGGTACCCCTGCTCGAGGACAATGGCTAGCTTCCACTTGGCCAGCACGCAGTAGTAGTCGATGTCGTCGACCTGCCGGCCGGACACCTCGGAATACCGGTCGAGCATGGCCGAGCGCGAGGGCATCCCCGTCATGTCGACGTAGGTGACGCCGGAGACGTCCTCGGGATCCTCGGGCCATCCGTTCACCACCCAGGCCAGGTCCAGCTTGGGGTCGCCCACCGTTCCCATCTCCCAGTCCACGATCGCCGCCATGCGGGCCGGCGCCCCGTGCTTGTACATGACGTTGGCGAACTGGTAGTCGCCGTGCATGAGGCCGGGGATGAAGTCGATCGGCCGGTGCTGGCGCAGCCAGGCCGACGCCTCGTCGAACCCGGGAAGGTCACGCCCCTTGATGCGCTCGAGGAACGCCGTCCACCGGTTCACCTGGCGCTCGTGGAAGCCCTCGGGGTGCCCGAGGTCCGAGAGTCCCTTCGCCTCCCAGTCGACCCTCGACAGCAGGGAGATGCCGTCGACGAGCTCGAAGGCCAGTCCCTTCCTGGCCTCGAGGTCGGTGTCGAACGGTGCCGGCCACCCATCGGTGTTCATCGGCGACCAGCCGTCGACGTAACCCATCAGGTAGAAGGAGCGCCCGAGGACGGACCGGTCGTCACAGGCGGCGATCGCCGCGGTGTGGGGGACGTCGGTCCCGTCGAGGGCCTCGATGATCCGCCACTCTCGCAAGATCCCGGCGTCGCGGGTCTCGGGGGCCGAGGGCGGGGGGATCCGCAGGGCGCCGTGCACGTCGCCCCGGCGGATCTCGTAGATCTCGTTCTGGGTCCCCCCGGAGACGAAGGCGTGCTCGATGGGCGCACGCACCCCGAGTCCCTGACCGTCCATCCACGTGGCCAGTCGTTCGATGTCGATCATCAGAGGCTCCCCACTTCGTGCTCCAGGAGTGCGGCGAACTTCTCGCGTGCCGCGTCGCGACGCTTCGGGAGGTGCTGGGTCGGCCACAGGTCGTCGGTGGCGCTGTGGTCGCGCAGCACCTGCCGGGCGACCGTCACCTTGTGGACCTCGGTGGGCCCGTCGGCGAGTCCCATCACGCTCGCCCCGATCAGCATCGAGTGGAACGGCATCTCGTTGCTGACGCCCAGTGCGCCGTGGATCTGGATGGCCCGCCAGGCGATGTCGTGGAGGACACCGGGCATCAGGACCTTGATGGCGGCGATGTCCTTTCGCACCTTCTGGTAATTGTTGTGCCTGTCGATCAGCCACGCCGTGTAGAGCACGTACAACCGGAACTGCATGAGCTGGGCGTAGGAGTCGGCGATGTACCCCTGTACGAACTGCTTGTCGGCCAGCAGGCCGCCCGACACCTGACGGCTGAGCGCCCGCTCGCACATGGCGTCGAGCCCCCGCCGGGCCAGGCCGATGGTGCGCATGGCGTGGTGGATGCGGCCGCCGCCCAGCCGGGTCTGGGCGATGGCGAACGCCTGGCCCTCGCCCCCGAGAAGCGCCTCGGCGGGCAGGCGCACGTCGTCGTAGTGGATGAGGGCATGGGAGCCCTCCCCATCGGGCTCGCCGGCCAGGCCGACGTCGCGGACGATCTCGATGCCGGGCGTGTCGGTGGGGACGAGGAACATCGACATGCCCTCGTAGGCGGACACGTCGGGGTTGGTGACCGCCATGACGATGAGGAACGACGCCGTCCGGGCGTTGGAGGAGAAGAACTTCCAGCCGTTGAGGACCCACTCGTCCCCGTCCGTGAAGGCGCGGGTCTCGAACCGGGTCGGGTCCGAGCCGCCCCGAGGCTCGGTCATCGAGTAGCAGGAGAAGATCCTCCCCTCCAGGAGCGGGTGAAGGTAGCGCTCCTTCTGGGCCTCGGTGCCGTAGTGGGCGATGATCTCGGCGTTGCCGGTGTCGGGCGCCTGGCAGCCGAAGATGATCGGCGCCCAGGACGAGCCACCGAGGATCTCGTTCAGGAGCGAGAGCTTGAGCTGCCCGTGGCCCTGGCCGCCGAGCTCGGGGCCCAAGTGGGTGGCCCACAGCCCCTGGGCCCGCACCTGCTCCTTGAGTGGGTCGATGATGGCGCGCAGGGTCTCGTCCGGGGGTGTGAACTCGAGCCCCCGCCACAGCACGTCGATCGGCTCCACCTCCGTCCGCACGAACTCCTCCGCCCAGTCCAGCTTCGTCTGGTACTCAGGGTCGGTCTCGAACTCCCAGGCCATGGGCGTCTCCCCTCCTCGTCGGCTGGCAGAATAACATTCTGTCCATGGAGAATCCATCTCTGCCCGACCAGAACGACGTCGCCTCCCGGATCGCCCGGCAGACGCTCGACAAGCGCGGGCCCGACTACACCGGCGAGGTGCGCCGGCTGATCGACGCGGGACGGGCCGTCATGCGGCGGTGCGGGACCGACTCCCGGCCCCGGGTGGCCGACATCGTGACCGAGGCGGGGCTCTCCAACGAGGGCTTCTACCGGCACTTCGCCTCGAAGGACGCCCTCGTCGCCGCCATCCTCGACGACGGCACCGAGCGGCTGCTGAGCTACCTGGCCCACCAGATGGCCAAGGAGCCGACGGCGGTGGGCAAGGTCCGCTGCTGGGTGGAGGGCGTCCTGTCCCAGGCGGCCGACGAGGAGGGCGCCGCCACCACCCTCGCCGTCCTGTGGAACGCGGCGAGCCTGGGTCAGGCCATGACCGTTCCCCACACCTCGACCAGCGCCCGGCTGGCGACGCTGCTCCGTGAGCCCTTCGTCGAGCTCCACAGCGGCGACCCGGAGCTCGACGCCGAGCTGGTCGCCCACGCCGTCGTCGGCAGGCTCAACGACCTCCTGTGGGGACGGCGGAGGCCGACCCGGGCCGAGACCGACCGGCTGGTCGGGTTCTGTCTGGCGGCCTGCGCCACCGGCAGCGGTCGCGACGGCGGGGCCGTCGACCGGCGGACTGCGGGTGGCTAGCGGGGTTCGACGACCGGGTGCGGCACGCCGGAGCCCACGCCGTGGAGGATGAACTCCCAGAGCTCCTCGGCCGGATCGGGGTCGACCGTGCGGACCGACGTCCCACCGATGGTGGTCGAGAACGCGTTGAACATGATCGCCTCCAGCACCATGCCGGCGATCGGGCTGTGGCGGAGCCCGGAGCGGATGCAGCCGGCCGTTTCGGCGTCCTCGAGCACCTCGCCGAACAGCGAGACGAGCGGATCGAAGGCCAAGGCCGCTTCGGTGGGATGGCTGGTGAGCAGCTGCTGGGCGAAGTCCACCATCACCCACGCCGTGGAAAGCGGCTCCACCGGCGCCCCTGGCAGCGGTGGACGGCACAGCCCGTAGTACTCGACCACGAACCGGTGGATGCGCTCCAGCGGGTCGCTCTCCTCGTCGATCTTCTGGCGGAGGAACTCCGCCGTCGAACGCACGGACTCCTCGAAGAGGGCGAGCAGCAACTCGTGCTTGCCGCCGAAGTACTGGTAGAAGAGGCGAAGCGACTGGCCGGAGCGCTCGACCACCTCGTGCACGGTGAAGTCCCGGCCCGATTCGCCCTCGTTCATCAGCTCGAGCGCGGCGTCCAGGAAACGCTGCAGGCGGTTCTCGGCCCGGGCCCTGGCTGTGAACAGCGACCGCGCCACGGCCTGCTCACGCCGGCTCATCGCCGGCTCCCCCGCCGCAGGCTCCTCGACCTCAAGTTCACTTTCGGTCATCGCCCGAAGTCTAGTTGAGGTGGCAGAAACGTCGTATCCTAAGCGCCGAAATCCGACTGCCGCGTCCGGCGACGCCTCAGGCCTGCCATGAGAACCTGGTTCTGACGCCCTAGCGGTCCTCGCGCTGGGCGAGGAAGCGGTCGAGGTTGGCCCGGAGCTCGGGCGACGTGAACGACCGGTCCTCGGCGGCCAGGGCGAAGTCCAGGGTGGCGACCACGGCCCGCTCGAGGTGGAGGTTGAGGATGCGCTTCGTGTCCTCCACCGCCTGGCGGGGCAGCCCGGCGATCCGGTGAGCGCAGGCCAGGGCCTGCTCGAGGACCACGTCGTCCGCGCACACGTGGTTGACCAGCCCCATCTGCGCGGCCCGTTCGGCCGGGATGCGGTCGCCGGTGAGAGCGTACTCCTTGGCCAGCTGGAGGCTGGTCAGGAGCGGCCACGTCACCGGGCCCCCGTCGGCAGCCACCAGGCCGATGATGACGTGCGGGTCGGCCAGGTGGGCGCTCTCGGCCATGTAGACGATGTCCGACAGGGCGACCAGGCTGCAGCCCAACCCCACCGCGGGCCCGTTGACGGCGGCCACGATCGGCACCCGGCACTTCACCATGCCGGTCACGATCTGCCGGCCGTGGACGAGGGTCTCCCGCCGGAGCGACTCGTCCTTCGCCAGCTCGTCGAGGTAGGTGAAGTCGCCGCCGGCCGAGAACGCCCGGCCGTTGCCGGTGAGCACCACCGCCCGGGCGTCCGCGTCGGCGTCGATCTGGGTGAACAGCTCGGCCAGCCCCTGGTGGAGCCCGTGGTTGGTGGCGTTGA
>JBKQRT010000044.1:0-3095 GCA_052143895.1 Acidimicrobiales bacterium
CCTTGGTTTTGGGAGCGGGCTTCGCCTTAGACGCGAGCTTGGCTTTGGCCTTCGGCTTTGCTTTCGCCTTCGTCTTTGCCTTTGTTTTTCCCGCAGCTTTAGCTTTACCTCCGGGTTTCGCTGATCCGAAGCCCGAGCCTACATGAATGGTATCCGCCAGCGGCTCGTCCTGAGGCCGTCCCCACGTGTACTCGGCGAAGTTCGCGCCGGGGACGAGCAAGGCGGTCTGATGGCCCTGATGGCCGTCGAGCCAGTCTGCGGCCTGTTCCCAGTAGTGGGGAATGGCCGTGAACCCACCGGGTGGATAGAGCTGGCGCTGCCAGAACGGCATCGCTGCCAGCACGACGGCGACGACGGCCACCACACCGATGACAGGACGGGACATGTCACCATCCGGCCGATGGAACCGTCGGATCGTGAAGCCGGACAACGAAACCGTCGACACGAACCAGATCAGGCCCAGCGCCAGTGGCAGGGTGACGTCGGGGGAGAACTTGGACACGTTCCGCAGTGGACCAAGCGCCCCCGACAGCAGCCGCACGACCACCGGCGAGAACGGGCTCCCCAGCGTGCCGCCGTAGCCGATGGCGATGACCACCACGCCGAAGCACAGGCTGGCCACCAGAAACAGGCGCTCGGGGATCCGCCGGGCCAGTCCGGCGAGCCCGAACGCGGTGACGATCGACGTCGCCACGATGGCGACCCCCGAGGTCACCAGCGTCCAGCCACCGGGCACGAGCGGCCCCCCCAGGTCGTCGTAGTTCTGCCAGAACGACGCGCCACGGAGCGCCTCGAAGGCGGACCCCGTCGCCGTGGTGACGGAGGAGGTCTCGGTGTAGGGGAGGTAGTTGTACCCGTACTTGCCCTGCAGGACGGTGGGGACGACCCACCAGAAGCAGGCGAGGACGACGGACACGATCCACCAGCCCATCAGCGAGCGCCGTCGAGGGCCCGCGGCGCGGGTGACGAGCCAGATCACGGCGAGCGGGAGCGTGGAGAAGATGACGGTGGCGTTCACGCCGCCCATCAGGGCGAGGGCCACGCCGGACTTGGCCGCCGCCCGCCTGGTCGAGCCTTCCCGCGATCCCACGATCAACGGATGCAAGAGCCAGGGCAACAGCATCACGGCCAGCAGGACCGCGGAAGTGGCGGCCCAGTCGACCACGATGGGGGCCACACAGTAGGCGACGCCGCCGAGCACCCGGATCCACCGCTTCCCGATCCCGAGGGCTTCGGCCACACGGATGACCCCCCACGCTCCGACGGTGAGCAGAAGTGCCAGCCAGATCCTCTCGGCACACCAGACGGGCACGTGGAGGAGGTGCGTCAGCTCGAAGAACGGCGCCATTGGGAAGAGGTACCCGAAGGTCTCGTCCTGCACCGAGCCGGACGCCACCGTCTGGCTCCACATGTGCAGGGCCGACTGCATCCACGTCATTGGCGCCATGATGACCGGCAGCTTGGTGTCGTCGATGATCAGCCCCGGCGCCTGGATGAACGTGGCGACCAGGAACAGTGCGCCCAAACCCAGGAGGGCCGGGCGACCGACCGGATCGGGGCACGGTGCGGTCGCCGGCTCCACGGGCACCGCACGAGGCGGCTCCGCCACCCGCTCCTCCGCCAGCGTGACGGTCACCGTCGGCTCCGGGCATGTGATGCCACCACCTCGGCGGCGATGGCCGAGAAGTCCCGGGCCACACGGTCCCAACCGAAGTTCGAGGCATGGCTCCGGGCACCGGCGGACAGCCGTTCACGCAGATCAGTGTTGTCGGCGACCTCGATCCACCGTGTCACGAGGTCGGCCTCGGAATCGACCAGGACGCCGGTGACGCCGTCGACGATGGCGTCCTTGACGCCGGGGACGTCGAAGCCGAGGGACGGGGTCCCCACCGCCGCAGCCTCGGTGATGACGATGCCCCATCCTTCGTGGTGCGCCGGGTGCACGAGCGCCCACGCACGGCTCAACAGACGCCATTTCTCGTCTTCGTCCACCCTCCCGGTGAAGACGACACCATCTCCGGCAAGCGCCTCGAGGGCACCACGCTCGGGCCCGTCACCGATCACCAGCAATCGGCCGCCGGTCTTCGGACGGACCTGCTCCCAGGCGCGGAGCAGGAGGTCGATGCGCTTGTGCGGCATGAGCCGTCCAACGCAGACGAACAGCGGTTCTGCCGATCGTTCGCCGACGGTGACCGTCGGGGCGTCGACCCCGGGTGGGAGGACATGGATGCGGCGTCGCTCCACGCCGATCTCCTCCAGCGAGGCCGCCGTCGAGTCGGAGATGGCCAGGAACGGCACCCGGCGATAGACGAGGGGCATGATTCTCGCCTCGGTGAAACGTCCGACCGCTGCCAACGGGCGGGGGAACCGCTGGTCCCACTGGTCGCTGTGGACGTGGAGGACGCAGGCGAGGATCGCCTTCCTCCGCCACAGCGGGGAGAAATAGGGCAGGCCGTTCTCCGTGTCGACCAGGAGGTCCCAGTCCCGAACCCACCGGTGGTGGGCGAACGGGGCACGCGCGTACTGCGAGAAGGTCCCTCCGAGGTCGATGACCGGATAGGGCCGCTCGCCCACCGGACCTCCGCAGAGCAGGGTGACCTCGTGGCCCATGCCGAGGAGCTCGACGGCGAGCCGGTCGATGAAGACCTCGGACCCGCCGGCGAGCTCGTTGGCAAGATCGCGCCAACTGACGAACGCTATGCGCATGGGAACTCCGAGGTCGAGCGAGGTGCTGCCGGCGACACCGCGGATGCGGACCGCGGCATCTGTGGGGCTACCAACCGGGCGCTTCCCCCCTTGGGCCAAATCGGTCGGGCGTCAACTTAGCCGCTCCCTAGGGTTCGGAGGTCGCGCCACTCGTCCGGCGCATGACCACGACCAGGTTCCAGGTGAGGAGCTCCCGCAAGCCCGGCACCTTCAGGAGCACCTTCGTCCAGCGCGGGTAGTAACGCGGAAAGGCGTCGAGCACGCTGACCTCGGGACAGGACCGGCACCATCTGAGAACCTCGGCCACGCTCAGGCGGAAGAGGCTGACACCGTATCGGTTCTTGGCGGGGGTGCCGGTCTTCCGCTCGTAGCGCCGGGCGGCCCACTCG
>JBKQRT010000045.1:0-4986 GCA_052143895.1 Acidimicrobiales bacterium
CATTGCGCAAGATTCCCCACTGCTGCCTCCCGTAGGAGTCTGGGCCGTGTCTCAGTCCCAGTGTGGCTGATCGTCCTCTCAGACCAGCTACCCGTCGAAGCCTTGGTGAGCCGTTACCTCACCAACAAGCTGATAGGCCGCGAGCCCCTCCCGAAGCGGAATCCATTTCCTCACCAAGCCATGCGACTCGGTGGGGATATCCGGTATTAGCACCGGTTTCCCGGTGTTGTCCCGGTCTTCGGGGCAGGTTGCTCACGTGCTACTCACCCGTTCGCCACTTGATCTTCACCAGTATTGCTACCGGTTGGATCTCGTTCGACTTGCATGTGTTAGGCACGCCGCCAGCGTTCGTCCTGAGCCAGGATCAAACTCTCCATTGAGACCTCGTTCAGACCCGAGGGCCTGACCGAAATCGAAGAGCTGACCTCGAGGACACTGATCCTCTCGGTCAACTGAATACTGGCAAAGAACAGACATTGTCCGTTCAATGCTTGAATTGACTGGCGATCTCGGGTTGCCCCGCGATCGCCCGCACTGACTTTTGGCTATCACTATTCCGTTTTCAAGGAGCGACCAGGCACACGCCCGAGGGCGTCGGTGCCGGATTCTCCACAGGCAGGAGCAGAGCCCCGATCTGTAGGTGCCTGGCCACGCCCTCACGGGTCGTTCACCAGGACTAGTTACACTAGCCCCCACGGTCCGGGCTGTCAATGGCGCCCGGGCGCCTCTGACCTCCACGGGGAACGGTCCCCGGGCCCAGAACCCAGGCTAATTCAACGTACGTACCCGCTGAGCACGGCGCGACCGGACGGATCGCTGACCCACACCTCGGTGATCTGGCCTTCCGGCGCTCCGCAGGTCAAATGCACCACCGCCGGCGCCGGGCCCCCTGACGCCCGATAGCTTCCCGCCACCCACCACCGTCCCGACGACGACGCCATGGAGACAGTCAGGACCTCTCCCGGTTGACCGCCAGAACCGTGGATCGTGGCCAGGGTGCCCTCGCCGTGCGCCGTCAGGGAGACCGTCGCATCGATGCCCGCGCTCCCGCTGAGGTCCACTGTCTTCGCCGCGTGGAACCGAGTCATGTTCGGAACGCCCGACCCACCGGTCAGCATCACGCCGAGCACGAGCGCTGCCACCGCCATTGCCGCCACCCCGGCGGCGATGGAGCCTCGTGTCCGGCGGCCGAACCCGGCCCACGCCGCCCTCGGACCAGTTGGGCGTCCGCTCGGGCGACCGGGCCGCAGGACGTCTACGGAGGCGGTGCCACCAGCCGGCGCCGCGGGCACGACCGCGCGACTGGTGCCGTGGGCCGGCACGCCGGCCAGATCGACGACGCGTGCGGAGTCGACCGACCCGAGTGCCGCCACCACGGCCTGCAGGGATCGTGCCTCCTGGCGGCAGCCCTCGCACCCCCGGAGGTGTGCCTCCAGCCTCAGGGACTCGTCGGGCCCGGCGCAGCCGATGGCGTCGACGGCCAGGGTCTCCCGCCACATTCGGCAGTCGGCCCTCGTCAACCCTCCCACCCCCGCTCCTCGAGCGCCAGACGCAGCGCCTTCAGCGCGTAGAACAGCCGGGTACGCACGGTCCCCTCGGGGATGTGCAGGCGGTCTGCCACTTCCATGCTGGTACGACCACCAAAGTAGACCTCCACGACGACCGCCCGGTGCTCGGCGCTCAAGCTCCGCAGTGCGTCTTCCACCTGCCACGACGACACGGCTCGGTCAAGTTCGTCGGGGGCCGCCTCCGATTGCGGCACCAGGCGGGCGTCCCGGGCCCGGACCCGCGCCCCAGATCGCGTCCAGTCGACCAGCAGGTTCCGCTCGATGGAGAAGAGCCAGCTCCGGAGCGTGCCGCGTGACGGGTCGTAGCGCCGGCGGGATCGCCACGCCCGGGCAAAGGTCTCCTGGACCGCCTCTTCCGCCGCATGGGTGTTCCCGAGCGCCCGGCGCGCCACTCCCCTCATCGCCGTTCCGTGATCGAGGAAGGCGCCGACGAGGGCCTCGTCGTCCGCCGCCGACCGGAGGTCCTCGGGCGTGGGTCCCTTGGCTTCCGGTGCGGGGACCCCGAGGACGGACGGGGCCGGACGACCGGAGACGGTCACGACGCCGACACTATCCCAGGCCCCGGTGCTCCGGTCCGGCGGCGCTGCCGACGGATCAGTAGCCGTGACCACCGGCCGCAGCGGTGCTGGTGGTGGTCGACGACGACGCAGACACGGGGACCACGAACCAGGTCCCTCCCAGCCCCTGGCCAGAGGCAGTCCCCTGCCCGGTGTCGCCCACGTAGGTGTACAGGGGCATCCCCCGGTACGTGACCTGGAGCTCCCCGCCCGGACGGACGATCGTCCCGAGCGCCGTACTGGTCACCCCGGCCCCCGTGGCGACGTGGACGGTGCCCGCCGCGACCGTCAGCGGCGGCCAGGTCGAAGCGCAGTCTCCGGTGCACACCGACTTGCCGGTCCCGTCCGGCGTGTAGCGGTACAACGTCATGCCATCGTGGTTCACCAGGATCGCGCCCAGCGAACCGACCGAGGCCACGGCGACCACCGGCGAGCTCGCCGTGGTCGGTGCCGTGGTCGAAGATGTGTGCGAGGAACTGCCTGTAGTCGTCGTCGAGGTGGACGAGCTCGATCCGCACGCAGCCCCCAGCAGGACTACGGGCGCTAGTGCCGCGGCCGCGAGCCACCGCGGACGCCCCGATCGCTCGGTTCGCACCTCGTACCTGTCGCCGTCCATCGACCCGACCTCCTCGCGGCTGGAGCTGTACCCTGCCGCAGCTCGACTTCTGCCAGGTACTACGATCGCCGGTGTTCCACCGTTCAATCGCCCGACACGAATTCGTCGGATGCCCCGTGGTCGTCGGCTCATCCGAAGGTGAAATCGTAGGCCTGGATGCCGGGTGAGACCTCCAGGGTCAAGAGGCCCTGCTGGTAGGAGGATCCGCCCACCAGTTGGTAGAGCCTGGGCACGCCGCCGACCGTCACCGTCTGGGAGGTCCGGCCGTTGACGGAGACCCGGATGGTGCCCGACCCCCCGAGCACCAGGTAGACGTCCTTGGCCTCGAAGTTGAGACTCAGTGACGCCCCCGGACCGGCGGTCGAGCACTCGTCTCCGATGGACCAGGACCCCTCGTAGGCGTACTCGTCCTGAGGGATCGACGATGGCGCGTGGTACGTGGCCATCTGATCCTCCTGCACGGACTCCCCGTCGAGATCCTCGAGGCGCTGGTAGCCGAGGTAGGTTTCGGGCGTAATCTGCTCCGTGGGCGTGGCGTTGGGCACGCCAGTGGCCTTTGGGAGGACCACGGACGGGTTCGCGGCCACCAGCAGGTGCCGGATGAACGCCTCGGTCTGGGCGTAGTCCCCTTCGCCGAAGTCGACGTGTCGGACGTGGCCGGACGCATCGATGAGGTACTCCGCCGGCCAGTACTCGTTCATGTACGCATTCCACGTGTCGTAGTCGTCGTCGACGGCGATCGGGTACGCAACTCCGAGTTGCCTTGCTGCCGCGGCGACGTTCGAGACCACGTGCTCGAAGGCGAACTCCGGGGTGTGGACGCCGACGATGGTCAGCCCGTCCTGGGCGTAGGCCCGGTTCCACGCCTCGAGGTGGGGAAGGGTCCGCTGGCAATTGATGCACGAGTAGGTCCAGAAGTCCACGAGCACCACCCGGCCCCGCAGCCCGGCCAGCGACAGCGGATGGTCGCCCGGTGTGTTCAGCCACTGGGTGATCCCGGCGAAGTTGGGGGCCGGCCCACATTCCTGGAGCGACGGGTTGGAGGGGGTGCAGGACGTGAGGGCATCGCCCGGGCTGGCGCCGGTGATGGAGCCCAAGGCCTGCCTGGCCGTGCCGTTGCCCTCGAGGTGGGTCTGGAGTGCGTCGGTGTACCCGGGAATGGACCGTTGGAGACCGTCCGTGAGATTGAGCCCGATGACCAGGGCTGTCACCACCAGCAGGGCGCCGACGACGCGGCGGGCGACGGCCGCCCGCGATCGGACGAGGTGGATGTGCTCGCCGAGACGCTGGCCCACGAGGGCGAACACCAGGAGCGGCACCGCCACCCCCAGGGCGAACGAGACGGTGAGGGCGATGGAGGAGGCTCCGTAACGGTGGTCGGCACCGACCACCGTTATCGCCGCCAGCACCGGCCCCGCACAGGGGACGAACACCAGCCCGAGGCTCAGGCCGAGCACGAAACCGCCGGCTCCGGTGAACTCGCGGCCGCGGGCGACACGGGCGAAGGGGCGCTCGAGGATCTCGCCGAACTCCGGAACGATCAGCCCCAGGCCCACGACACCGAGGACGATCAGGCCGAGCCACCGGAGGGCGTCCTGCGGCAGTCCGAGCAGCGACAGCACCCACGAGCCCACCAGGGTCACCACCGAGAAGCTGAGCACGAGCCCACTGACCACGGCGAAGGGTCGGCGACGGACCTTACGTTGGCGCGGACTCATGGCGCCCGCGGTGGCCCCGGCCCGCCCGGCGGACACGTCCGGTCCGGCGGCCACCGGGGCCGCGCCTAAGACCCCACCGGACGGCGTCGTCACGCCGGGAGGGTCCCCTGCCGCCACGGCCGCCGGGACCATCCCGACGCTGACCCGCTCCGAGGTTGTCGGCGTCGGTGCGGAGGCATCCGGCACGTCTTCGTCGATGGCGCTCGCGGCGCCCGCCGCGAAGATCACCGGCAGCACCGGGAGGATGCAGGGTGAGATCCCCGTGACCAGGCCTCCCAGGAACCCGATCAGAACGAGGGTGATCACACGGTCAGCTTTCCACGTCGACCGATGCGGTCGCCGTCAGCTGTCGGGTAGCTTGGGCGGGCGGTGGGTGGCCGGCGGGCGGCGGGCAACGGGCGACCGGCGTCGGACGCTGGACGTGCCCCACGCCACCCCCCCACCCGATCGTGCCTCGTGGATGAGGGCCCACTCCGCGCCCCGGCATGCCGAAGCGAGCGGTCGAGACTGCAAACATGGTGCCTCAC
>JBKQRT010000046.1:0-2562 GCA_052143895.1 Acidimicrobiales bacterium
CCGGACCGATGGCGCAGAAGCCCACACCCTCGCTTCCCGAGTAATACTCGTAGACGACCGGTCCCAGCCACTCCAGCATCGCCCGCTTGATCTCCGGAGGACACGGTGCGGCTGCGTGGACGAGGACCTTGAGGCTGGAGAGGTCGAATTGAGCCCGCGCGGACGCGGGCAGTTTCATCAGCTGAACCATGTGCGTCGGAACGACCTGGGCCAGGGTCACCTTGTACCGCTCAATAGCTCGGAGGAACTCGGTCGGATCGAATTTGGTCAGCGTGACCACGGTGCCGCCCAGTCGGTGCACCGCGCCGGCCCAACCTGACGGAGCAGCATGGTAGAGGGGAGCCGGGCTCAAATACACGGTCGACTCGTCACCGCCGTAGAGGCCCCGGACGAGACCCGTAAATGATGTCTCCTCTCCGAGCGCACCGCCGACGGAGGGTGGTTTTATGCCCTTCGGGCGTCCGGTCGTCCCTGAAGAGTAGAACATCCAGGTCCCTTCGCACTCGTCTTCGATCGGGGACGACGGGTGGGCTTCCAGAACGCGCTCGTATGGATCGAACCCCTCGACGGACCCGCCGACGACGATGCGTGAACTCACATCGGGGGTGACCCCCTTGGTCAGTGCAGCACAGGTCGACGAGGTCACCAGAACCGAAGCCGTGCAGTCCCTGATGATGTACTCGACCTCACCAGGGGCGAGATGCCAGTTGATCGGCGTCACGAACAGGCCAGAACGCATGCCGGCCCAGACCGCCTCGAAATACTCGGTGCGGTTCTCCATCAGGATGGCCACGTGGTCGCCCACTCCCAAGCCTAAGGAGCGAAATGCGTTGGCCAACCGGTTGGATCGGGACTCCATGTCTCCGTAGGAGAGCGTTACACCGGTATCGCCGACGATGACGGCGGGGCGACTCGGGGTGGATTCGGCGTAACGCTTGGGGTGTTCGTAGCCCATGGTTTCCTTCGTGAGTGAGTGAGTATATGTAGATATTATGGTTGGCAACATCAGAGCTGGTTGTGGCCGGCGTCCGCTGGTGCCAGGCTACGCTCGACGGCCCGGCAGGAGGGGTGTCTCGCTGTAGGGCGGAAGGGGTTCTGGATTCCGAATGGTTGACGTGTCGATGACCGGTTCAGCGGGCCCGTTCCTGGGCGGCGTCGAACCCTTTTCCGAGTCGGACGATGAGCTACGAGCAGTTCTGGCCCACGCCGTGCTTCCCCCGCTTCTGCCCTCGCTGGCCTACGCCACGGGTGACATGTCCCTGCTCCGCGCCGAGCTCCGGCCCGACGCGCTGCTGGTCAACCTGCCCGGGTCCGGGCTGACCGACGAGCAGGCGGCGGTCATCCGGGAACTCGCGCTCGAAGCGTTGATCCGCTTCCGTGACGGAGGGTGCCGTCCGGGGCCGGTGCCTTCCGACCACGACGTGCTCCGCATCATGGAGTTCGCTGTCGGTGGCGGCGATATGGTCCCCTATCTGCCCTTGCTGGAAGAGGAGCTGGCTCATCGAGGTGAGGATCGCAGGGCACCAACCTGGCACAAGGACGACGTCGCGCCCGACACACCCTTCACCGTGGCCGTCATCGGCGCCGGTCTGTCCGGGCTGGTAGCGGGCCATCGCCTGCGCCAGGCCGGGGTGGACTTCGTGATCCTCGAGAAGAACGACGACGTGGGGGGAACCTGGTTGGAGAACCGGTACCCGGGCTGCCGAGTCGACAACCCGAACCACAACTACAGCTACTCGTTCGCCCAGCGCCACGACTGGCCTTTCCACTACTCGACCCAGCCCGTCCTCCAGCACTACGCGCGGGACTGTGCAGAGGGTTTCGGTCTGGTCGAGACGATCCGATTCGGTACCGAGGTGACCGATGCGGTGTGGTCTGACCGGGACCTCAACTGGACCCTCACCCTCCGCCCGGTCGGAGGAGGTTCCGAGGAGCGCATCGTCGTCAATGCGGTGATAAGCGCTGTCGGTCAGCTCAACCGACCCAACCTCCCGACAACGATCCCCGGTTTCGGCACCTTCGAGGGCGCCGCCTTCCATTCGGCGAGATGGGACCACGACGTCGACCTCAACGGCAAGCGCGTCGCCGTCATCGGAACGGGGGCAAGTGCGCTGCAGTTCATTCCCGAGATCGCCTCTCGAGTCGGGGAGCTGCTGGTGTTTCAGCGGACGCCCGCATGGCTCGGCCCGACACCCGACTACCACGATCCGGTTTCCGACGAGCTGCAATGGCTGTACCGGCACCTGCCGTCGTACGCCGAGTGGAACCGCTTTTGCATCTTTTGGCAGATGGGTGACGGAGCGCTCGCCGCCGTGACCGTGGATCCGGAGTGGGATGGCGGCGGTGAGTCGGTCAGCCTGATCAACGACCTGATGCGCCAGATGCTGCTCGGGTACCTCAGCGAGCGGTTTGCGGACCGTCCCGACCTCCTCGAGGCCTGCACCCCGCACTACCCGCCGGGGGCGAAGCGGATCGTCCGGGATGACGGCGGGTGGCCGGAGGCTCTCCGGCGGCCCAACGTCCGCCTCATCTGCGGAAACGTCCAGGCCATCACCCCGCAGG
>JBKQRT010000047.1:0-4502 GCA_052143895.1 Acidimicrobiales bacterium
CGTGGCCCACGACCATTCGCCCGCCGAGGATCGGGTCAGCTGCTCCCCACTGAAACCGGAAGAGCCCTCAATGCAACAGTGTCGGTCGAAGCCGACCATGGTCGCCTGAAGGCCCGGCTGCGACCTATGCGCGGGCTGAAACGGGACCGCACTGGCGGTGTCGTGATCCGAGGGCACGCCTTCGTCCAGAACCTCCGCCGTGGGCACTACGAACTCGGCGTCGAGGCGCGCCCCCGGCATGACCGTTGCCGCGGCGTTCGACGAGCTGGCGCTGGTGATCTGACCTGCGGATCTCACCGGAGCCTGCTGGTCCGCTCCCGGCGATCCAACAATGCAACAGTGCCCACGGTGGTCTTCAATTGACTCTACGTCTTGTTCCTCATCGAGCTCTGCCGTCGTCGGATCTGGATCACCGGGGTATCCGAGCATCCCAACCAGGCATGGATGACCCAGCAGGCCCGGAACGTGACCAGCGACCTCGAGGATGATTCCATCGTGACCAAGTTCCTCCTCCACGACCGGGACACCAAGTACACGGACAGCTTCGACGAGGTGTTCCGCTCTCAAGGTACGACGATCGTGAAGACCCCGTTCCGGACGCCGAACGCCAACGCCTTAGCCGAGCGGTTCGTCAGAACCATCCGTTCGGAGTGCCTGGACCATGTGGTGATCCTGAACCAGCGTCATCTCGAGCGCGTCCTCCGCAGCTACGTCGGGCACTACAACGAACATCGCCCGCATCAGGGGATAGCCCAGCAGGTGCCGGCAGCCGAGCCGAGTTCTCCGAATGAAGAGCTACCCGCCGGAGAACGTCAACATCCGCAACCAATCGGAAGATTCGTGCGACGTGACCGGCTGGGCGGCCTCATCCACGAGTACGAACGAGTGGCATGAGCCCTCGAATCGAGTTTTCGGATAGTACGGGATGCGAAAGAGGCGAGCGAAGTGCGGGGTCCAAACGCCAAGGTTGTGAAGCCCAGCTGCTCCCGTCTACGGCACGTAAGCCCAGATGAGCTGGATGTGATCCACCTCACCGGGTGCCAGGTTGATGTTCTGCGGTTGGCTGCATTGGCCACTCGATGTGGACGTGGCTGGGCCACAACCGATCACTGTGTAGCTGCCAGGCGAAAGGTTGATACTGAAATGCCCTGACTTACCGACATGCTTTTCGAGAACGAGGGGCACAGAGTTGAACTCCACCTCGACTATTCCGGAGGTTGGGTGAAACCTGCCAGGGGTTGCCCCCCCTTCGTAACCCAACTCACCGACAATTGCGGAATGGTGACCGGAATTGGTGGCTGCATGGGCCGGAACGGCCTGAACTCCGATTACTGCGATGCTGGTGGCGGATAGAGCCAGAGCAAGGTTGGTCAAGCGGGACATGATTCTCCTTTCGATTCGATTTTGGAGACCGACCAAAGCTGACGCCTGCGGATGCAGGTGACCGGATCGGGCCTCCGGTGCCCAGGGGTGACGGCAACTCGATGTACTCGTGCCGAACGCCATAGATGGACATCCTGGAGAGCACAAATGAGCCGATGGTTCGGTGGGTGGCCCCGCCGCGCAGACATCACACACCCACGTTGACGTACTGCACTGCCACTGTCGCCGCCCGAGAGGTGGGCGGGCTCTGGGGAAGGGGCACGAAGGTGACCTGACCCGTTCCGCTACAGGGAAGATTGAACGACGTCGGAATCGCCTTGGTGACGCCGTACTTCGTAAACTTCACCTGCCCAGAACCCCCGGCGGCGGGTGGGGGTGGGCCGAAGAACGCCACGATGGACGTGGCGTCATTGCCCGTATAGCCCGAGGTGGAGAGGACCGCCTTGGGTTCGGTCACCTCGACCGTTTGCCCCGCCACGGGGTGTCCAGTCTGATCCTCGGGTCCGGGACAAACGACATTGATGGTCGCCGGACTACCGACGCCGATTGACCCATTGACCAACCCGTCAAAATACTGGTGCGGACCGATCTTGTCATGGGTGGCGGCACCAGCGCTTGCCGAGACTGCCGCGGAGGCTGCGAACGCCAGGGACGCACCCAGCAACAGCAGCTTTCGATTCATTTGTATGCTCCTTCTAGAGGGATCTCGCATGCCCGAAGCCGGACGGCAGGTTCCGCCCACGCATCGCTTCCCTGGCCACCAGCGATGCGGGACCGTTGACCTCGCCCACTCGCAACCAATAACCACAACGGTCGAGCCCCCAATCCTGTTACAGGATTGACCATCCTGTGGGTGCCAAGAACCCCATCCGATCCGCCGACCTGGTCATACCTTTGAATGTTTGTTGTCGCAACAAAGTGTGAAATCAGAGCCATTAGCGTGTGAAGTGCCTTGAGAAGGTGATGCGTTCCCCGAGGTGAGGCAGTTATGTCGGTAGCCCACTGTGGGGTCCCGACAAAACTTACCCGTTCGCGTCGACAAAACCTGATATGAACAGGGGTCACGCACCAGTCCGGCAGGTAAGCACAGCTCTTCGGCGAGTCCGATGGGCCCACCTTCTGCTGGCGGGGTCGGACGGCTGCGGGAGTCCAGGCCCCACCGGTTTCCGGGCGCGCCAACGCCGCGGGGACCGCGTCGGTGGTGCGATCGCCTCTCTCAGGCGGTGGGCGGAGGGCCTGTGTGCCGAAAACTCATCCACGTCACGCGACCAGGTGATATTCATGGATGAGTCCACCCAGTTGATCTGTTCTGCGCAACCGTGATGCATCGACGCTCTCCAGCATTGCTGGGGCTCCATCCTTTGGCTGGGGTGGTAGCTGGCCGAGCGATCGATGGGGTCGATGGCTGTTGTAGTGATCGACGAACTCTTTGAGTACCCCCTCGAGGTGGCGGCGTCCCAGGATGAGTATCCGATCGAGGCATTCGCGGCGGATGCTGCCGACGAACCGCTCGGCGAAGGCGTTGGCGCGAGGAGCACGGACTGGAGCGCGGATGATCCGGATGCCCTCGGAACGGAAGATCTCGTCGAAGCTGGATGTGAACTTGGTGTCCCGGTCCCGGACGAGGAACCTGACCGTCCGGGTCCGCTCGGCGAGCTCAATGGCCAGGTTTCTCGCCTGTTGGACCACCCAGGCCCCTGACGGGATCCCGGTGATGTACACCTGTCGAGTTCGATGAAGAACAGGATGTAGAGGCGCTTCAGCAGCACGGTGTCGACGGTGAAGAAGTCACACGCCAGCATGGTCGTGGCCTGGGCTTTCAGGAACTCACCCCACGTCGGACCTCGTCTGTCTAGGGAGGGATCGAGACCGTGGCGTTGGAGGATCTTCCAGACGCTCGAGGCCGCCAGGTCGACGCCCAAAACGGAGAGCTCACCGTGGATCCGCCGGTAGCCCCAGGTCGGGTTCTCCCTGGCCAGGCGGGCCACGAGCTGCACGGTTCCCGCCGGAATCGTCGGCCGTCCCGACAGTCGGGGGTAGGTCCACTTCCGACAGACCAATTCCCGGTGCCAGCGCAGCAGGGTGTCGGGTTGCACGAAGAAGCGACCGAGCTTGGCCCGGGGGATGAGCCGTGCGAGACCGGCAAGGAGCGCCCGGTCCGCCGGCCGCAGGGCCGGGCGGGCCACCTGGCGACGGAGGACCGCCACCTCGTGGCGAAGCATGACGACCTCAATGGCGAGATCGGAGTCGTCACGTCGTCGGAGACCGACCAACTGGAGCGTCCGGACGAAGGCGAGATACAGGAACGAGAGTGCCATGGGTCATTCTGGCGGCCCCCTCGACCTTGAGAAAGTCCCTGGTCAACAGCCTGGATGAGGTTGTTGGCACCCACAGGGTGTGCCCCGTCCGCCGACGACACCGTCGGTCCTCTTGCAGCGCCGGGAAGCGCTTGCCAAGAATGGAGCACCATGTTCCCGGCTCTCGTCCTCGTGTTCACCTCCCTGACCACCGGCAGCGCCGGCCTATCCAATCCGCCACAGAGCATTCCTCCGTCGCCGGCATTCGACGCAGCGTGCTTCGGCGCGTCGTCACCGACGCCGGCCTGCGACGCCGCAGCTGTGGCGAACATCAACGCCGCACGGGCGAAAGAAGGTGTGGCCCCTATCCAGCTCCCACCTGATTTCGCGCGCCTTTCGGTGGACAAACGGCTGGTCAAGGTGACCAACGCTGAGCGAACGGCGCGCGGACTCCGTTCGCTACCGGAGACCCGTGCCAATAACCGCCTGGCACAGACCGGCGCCCAGAACGACACTGATCCAATCGGGCCGCCGGGACGAGGGTGGGGATCGATATGGGCCGGTGGCGTCGCTGATCCCCTGGCAGCGGACTACCTGTGGATGTACGACGACGGGCCGAACAGCCCCAATAGCGACTGCCCGCAACCAGGCGCCCCGGGCTGCTGGGGTCACCGCGACAACATCCTCGGCTCACCCTGGGCCTCAGCGGGAGCCGGCCATGCACCGGAGTCGCTGGCCGAACTGTTCGTGCAGTAGCAACGCGCGGGAACGCCGTCAAGGCATTGGCCGACTACCGGGAGAAGTCGTTCTGCGAGGGAATGC
>JBKQRT010000048.1:0-2970 GCA_052143895.1 Acidimicrobiales bacterium
GTCAGGCCACGCGTCGGCCGGGTCCGGCAGCGGGACCTCCAGCAGGATGCTCTCGACCACGCCGTCGAGCAGGTCGGCCTTGTTGGCCACGTGCCGGTACAGGGCCATGGCGGTCACCCCGAGGCGGTCGGCCACCGCCTGCATGGTGACCGCCGCCAACCCCTGCTCGTCGGCCAACTTCAGGCTCGCCGCCAGAATGGCGGCACGGTCGATCTGGGCTGGTCGTCCCACGGGCGCCAGTATCGCCCAGCGGACCGATCGGGCCGGGACGATCAGTCCGAGCCCACCGCTCAGTCCGAGCCCGCGCCCCGCGGCCCTCGCGCCCGGACCTCCTCGACGGACGTCATGGCGTCGCGCAGCTCCTGGATCCAGTCCGCTTCGTGCTGTGCCACCAGGCGGACGGTCCACGCCAGCGCCTCGCTGCGGCTCCGCGCCACCCCGGCGTCGATGAGGGTGTCCAGCACCCGGCGGTCGGCCAGGCGCAGCCTGGTCATGACCGGGACCCCGGCCGTCGTGAAGAGCACCCGTGAGCCGCCGCACTCGGCACCCCACGAGACGGTGCGGCGGAAGGCAGGCTGGGCCTCCTCGGCGATGCGCATGCGGGCCCCGCGGCTGTCCTCGCGAAAGCCGCTGATCCGGGCCTGCTCGGCCACGCGCACCTCTTCGTCACTTGCCCCTTCGGGGAGTTGGGGGGGCGCCAACCTACCGACGACCTGCAACTCGTCCGGGTCGACTTCGATGCTGACCGGGCCCTCGAACCAACCGTCGGGGATGCGCCCGGCGAACCAGGCGCCAATGAGCCGTTCTTGTTCCGGACCGAACGGCGGCGCACCGCCGGCACGGCGCCGGCCCCCACGCCGGCCTGACCACTGGGCTTCCGATGATCCTGAGTGTTCCTGTGTCATAATTACATAATTACATCATTACGAGGTGTCCGCAAGGGCTCCGCCGGGGCGGCCAACGTGATTGTTTGTATCTATCCTATGCATATACCCTACACTTACGGCATGCGCATCCTGCTGACCGAGGGCGCCGGCCTCACGTCCCGGCAAGTGGCCACCCGGCTGGACCACCTGGGGCACGATGTCTCGGCGGCGGTCTCCGATCCGGTGTGCCTGGCCCGCTTCACCCGCCACGTCCGCACCTTGCACCGCGTCCCCGACTTCGGGCCGGCGCCTCTGGCCTGGTTCGATCGCGTGCTCGACGTCGCCGCCAGGTCGCACATCGACGTGATCTTCCCCACGCAGGAACAGGTGACGGTGCTCTCGCATCAGCTTCCCCGCCTTTTCCAGGCGGGCCTGGTCACCGCGGTGCCGCCCTTCGCCTCCCTCGAACGGGTGCAGGACAAGCTTTCCGCCCTGCGCACCCTCGCCCGGCTGGACGTGCCCCAACCGCGCACGGTCGTCGTGCAGGATCCATCGGAAGCGGCCGGCTGGAACAGCTTCCCGGCCTACGTCAAGGTCCCGGTGGGAACCGGCTCGGCCGGGGTGCGGCGCGTCACCGGTACGGCGGGCCTGGCCGAGGCGGTGCGTCATTTCATCGCCGCCGGAGCGCGCACGGATGGGGGCGTACTGGTGCAGGAGGCGCTCACCGGTACCTTCGTCATGGCCCAGTGCATCTTCGACACCGGATCCCTCGTCGCGTTCCACGCCAACGAGCGGGTGCAGGAAGGGGCCAACGGGAGCGCCGCGGCCAAGGCCAGCGTTGACGCTCCCGGCCTGCGCGCCGACCTGGGCCGGCTTGGTCAGGCGCTCGACTGGCACGGTGCCCTGTCGGTCGACACCATCGTCGTCCATGCCCGGGCCTACGTCATCGACGTGAACCCCCGCCTGGTCGAGCCGGGCAACGCCCTGGCCGCGGGTACCGACATGGTCTCCGCACTCCTCGCCGTGGCGATGGGGACGCCGGCCGTTGCGTCTCCCCCGCCCCGGGCCGGCGTCCGCACCCACCAGTTCCTCATGGCGCTCCTGGGCGCCGCCCAGCGCACCGGACGGCGCCGGAGCGTACTGGCCGAGATCGTCGCGCGCCTCCGACGGCGCGGTGTCTACGCCCATTCCACCGAGGAGCTGCTGCCCTGGAAGGGCGACCGGCGAACGGTGATCCTCCCCGTGGCTGCTGCCCTGGCCACCCTGATCCGACCTTCGATGTGGCGCGCCTTCACCGAGGGCGCCGTGGCCCGCTACGCCCTCACGGCGCAAGGGTGGCGACAACTCCGGGACGTCGCCCCCCTCCCCGAACCCGCTACAGGTTCAGCTTGAACCCGCGATGGGACGGTTCGAAGCCGAGCCGCTGGTAGAACCGGTGCGCCTCGGGTCGTGCGTTGTTGGAGGTGAGCTGGACCCGGTAACACCCCAGATCCCGGGCCCGCTGCACGGCGGCGCGCATCAGTACCCCGCCGATGCCGTGCCCCCGGTGATCGGGGTGCACGTGCACCGACTCCACCTCGGCACAGAGCCCACCTCTGTTCTGGAGGTGGCGGAACACGATGAGCTGGCAGACCCCGACGGGCTGACCCTCCACTTCGGCCACCAGGACGCCGCCCGGCCCCCGGTCGATCTCGGCCAGCGCGGACCGGTACGGGGCGAGGTCGCCCGGGTCCTCCTTCCCCTCGACCAGCGATCCGTGGGTGAAGAGCTCCACAATGCGGGCGATGTCCTCGTCGACGGCCTCGCGGACGGCCACGTTGCCGGTCGCGTCGGCCGCGTTCATTGCGACCCCAGGTAGAGCCTGTCGCGCTGCATCAGCAGCACGTCGCGGCCATGGCAGGCGTACTCGAGGGGCGACCACTCTTCGGGGAGGCGGCGCGCGCCGAGGTCGTCCCACCCGGCCTCCACGCGCTGGGCCACGGCACGCCCGTGGGCGCGCATGCTCGCCGGCAGCGCAGGGCGCGCCAAGGCCCCGTAGGTGAAGCCGCACCGCGCGCACGTGGTCATGCCGCCCCATTGTGGCGCATGCGCCCGCGCGCGGCTA
>JBKQRT010000049.1:0-6096 GCA_052143895.1 Acidimicrobiales bacterium
TCGGCGAGCTCCCCGACGTCGAGGAACCGCGCCCGCTGAGCAGCCACGTGCTCCCTTCGGATAGAACCTTTCTGTGGAGGTGAGACCGCCTCTCCGTTCAGTGCGCCCGTCGCCATGGCACCTCCTCGTCGCGCCCGTCACCGTCATGGTCGTGTGCACCGTCGCCGCCGGCCCGGCCCCGGCGGCCACAACGTCGGTCGTCCTCAGCCCGGGCCAGGTCGCCGAAGCAGCCAGCCAGGGGACTGCGCCGAGCGACGGGCGACTCCGGGGCCAGGACTTCACGGCAGTCGTGTCGCAGGTCGCCTGGCCACAGTCGGTGCAGTCCACGTCCGGCGTCGACTACGTCGCGGGGAATGGACGTCGTCTGGTGGCCTTCACGGTGGAGGTCACGCAGCCAACCAACGACTCGGGATTGCTCAACGCACCGACAGCGGTCACCGGCGCTGTCAGGGTCAACGGTGCCGCTATTCCGGTGTCGATGACCCGCATCAACCAGAAGATCGCCGGCGGCGCCAGTGGATCCACCGAGACGACCGGCACCGACAGCTTCGTGGCCTCCGTACCCGCCGCCACGCACAATGTGGATCTCGTGCTCACCGAGGACGGCTTCAGCCAGTCGTTCGATCTCTGGACGCTCAAACGCCTGCCACCGAGCCCGACCGTCCTCTATCGGGACCAGACGTCCTCGTCGGTCACCGGAACCCCGTCGACGACGTTCCACCTCAGTTTCACCAACCCGGCCGACGGCTTCACATCGACGGACAATGCACAGGTCTCCAGCGCAACGCTCAGCTACTTCGCTCCGGGCCAATCGCTTCAGACGCCGAAGAGCCCCGATGAGGCGTATTTGATCCTCGGCCTCCAGTCCTCCTATCCCGACGTCCCCTACGGCCAATCGAACTCGGGCCACTTCTTTTCTAGCTTCAACCCGATGGCCGGCACGGAGTTGACCTTCACGCCGAGCGGCGGGTCGCCGGTCGATGGTCTTTCGAACAGCTCTGTCTTCTCCTCCACCAATGCTGCCAGTGACGACGACGGACTCTTTGATGCTGTGTCCTTCTTTACCGTGCCGGCGACGACCACCGGCGGAACGCTCACCGTCAACACCGGACAGCAGGTTGGCGACGAGTACACCGGTTTCACCGGGACCGGGAACTCGACCATCGTCAATCTCACGGCGTCGGCCACCGCCACGCTCAGCTTCCCGGCCGTCCCGAGCTCTCTCCCGGCCCAGAAGAAGCCACCCTGGGTCGGCGCTCCCTTGCCCGCCACGGGAGCCTCCGCCGCACCGAGCACAACGGGCTCGAGCTCGGGCAGCAGCCGGGGTCTCCCGATCGCCGTGGCCGTCGGGATCCTCGCCCTTCTCGCCGTGGCCTTGGTCGTGGTGCAGAGAGTCCGCCACCGCACTCCGGCAATAGCAGCGGTTGCGACCGGGTCCGACATGAACGGCACTGACGTCGACCTCGAGCCGAGCGAGGCACCGCCCCCGCCCACCAGTCCTCTCCCCACCCCCGCCGTCGTGCCCGCCGAGAAGAAGGAGTCGCGCCAGCTCGTCCCGACCGTCAACGTCCTGGGACCCCTCGAGATCCTCGGTCTCCTCCAGCGCAGCGACCGCCGCATCGTCGAGGAACTCTTGGTCTACCTGGTGCTCCACGACCGGCGGCATCTGCGAGTTGGGCAGATCCAGATCGGCCTGCGCCCTGTCGGTTCGAGGCGTCCCGAGATCAGTGCCAAGACGTTGCGCAACTACCTCTACGAGCTCCGGCGCTGCATCGGGCCCAAGCACCTCCCCGAGGCCTCGGCGCGGGAGGGCTACCTGATCCAGGGCGTGCCTTGTGACTGGGTCACCTTCCAGCGCCTGGCCCGGGAAGCCGACGCGGTCGGCGGTACGTCGGCCATCGCACTGCGCACCGAGGCGCTGGCCCTGGTGCGGGGCACACCCTTCGAAGGGCTGCCCGACGACGCCTTCGAGTGGGTGGAGCAGGAGGGCCTGATCGGCCAGATCACCGTGGCCGTGGCGACCTGCGCCGTCACGCTCGCCACCGACCACCTCGAGACCAAGAACTTCGATGCCGGTAACCAAGCCGCGGCTTCGGGGCTCCGCTGCGCACCTTACGAGTACGGGCTCTGGGAGATCGGTGCCCGGGCCCTTGACGCCAAGGGAGACCGCGCGGCCCTCAAGCGCTGGATGGCCGACGCCGCCACCAAGCTCGACGCCGAGGACGTCGCCCGCATCTGGGACTCGCTCGGTCATCGCCCCGACTCCGAGCGGTCGTAGGAGAGGGCGAAGGCCGCCAACGCGTTCTCGGCCCGATCACGGTCCTTGTAGACCGTCTTGGACGCCAAGCCGAGGGCCTTGGCCACCTCGGCGACAGAGCACCCTTCCACCCTGGTGCTCGCCACGATCGCCACCTGGCGCGGCGTGAGGACCCCGGCCGCCTCCGCCGCCGCCAACACGTCGGGCCGGCCCTCGGGCGGGTCGCTCTTCGGATCCGCGGTGTCGAAGCCTTCGGGGAGCGGCACCACGTCGACCGGGCACCGTCGGCGCAGGCCCGTAGCCGTCCGGGCCCTCGTCCAGATCGTCTCCATTCGTGCGGCGCCCTTCGCCTTGGAGCGGCCGGTCACGATCTCCCAGGCGGCCGCCAGGGTCTCGCCCTCGGCCTCGTTGGTGGTAAGGCCCGAGCGCATGAGTCGCCCCACGACCACCGCCAGCTCGGGCTCCAACAGCGCCAGCACCGTCACCGCCGACGCCTCGTCGTCGGGCGCCCACTGGGCGAGCCACTCAACCACCTCGGCGCGCTGGAGGGCACTCGTGACCTTGTCCGGTTCGAGCAGGCCGAGCAGGTCGACGGCGCCGGCGGGCCGCAACCCGGCGTTCGTCAGGTCGTCGAAGAGCTCCCGCCCTTCGGGGGACCGGGCCACGACGCCAAGATGGTCGCGGAGCTGGTGCAATGGGCTGCGTCGATTCGTCATGGCCCCATCGCGCCAGAGGGGGTTCCTCAGCGACGTCACCAAAGTCGTCCCCAAAGGGTGCCCACCGAAAAATTCCTCTGACGCGTCCTTCCTGGTCATGACGTTGAGGACACGTTTGAGGAACCTCTGGGGACACTCGCGGGAACCTGGCGGGAGGCCTGGACAAGCGCGCGGGCGAGCTCGTCGGACTCGCGATGGGCGTAGCCCCGACCGACGTAGCGCCACTCCCCGTCGTAGTCGAAGTCGTCGACTGCGTCGCCTCTGACATAGGCGGCCCGGGCCCCGCGCAGCGCGGCGAACGTGGTGGAGAAGCGCAGGCTCTTCGACGAGAACTGACCGCTGTAGCCCAGGGTGTGGGCGTGGGCCCGCAGCCGCAGTGGTCGCAGGTCCTTCCGCAGCCCGAGGCTCCACGCCGTGCGCACCATGGCGGCGATGTGGGGCCGCAGGTCGAGCCGAGCGACCTGCGCGGCCGAGCGGAGCGGGTGGGCCAGCCACGCCGTGCCGTCCGCCGTCTTGGTGGCGTACTTGGCGATGTAGGCAGCGATCGCGGTGGAATCGCCCACCTCGCCGGGGACGAGGATCCGCACGTCGTGCTCGGCACCCCAGCGCGCCCAGCGGATGCCTGCCCCCTCGACTTGAGGCACCGAAACCCGAACCGACGACACCGCCCCGTCGACCGAGCGGGCCAGGAGCTCGTGGTCGAGCCACCGGGGAGGGGCCTCTCCGGGACCCGAACCCCCGTCGGCTCGGACGACGAGGTGGAGGTGCACCAGGCCCCGGCGCTGGAACTCGACCACCTTCATGTAGGAGAGACGAGCGACGGCCCGGAGGTCTCGAGATCCCACGCCGCCGGCACGGGCCACCTCACGGTAGAGGCGGTGGGACGTGCGGGCCCACAGGCGCGGGACATGCGCGTTCCACAGGACCGCCCCTCGGTAGTCGAAGCACTCGGCGCAGAGAGGTTCGCCGACGAGCGGGTCGTCTTTGCCGTGGCGGGCAAAGCAGGCCAGCGCTCGGCCATGGGGACAACCTGTGACTTTCCTCCGCGGCCGGCACACCTGGGCGATTCCCGAAGCCTTCGGCCCTCGGTGCACTGCACCGAACGATGGCGCCGTCAGCGTGACGAAGAGCTGGGGGTGCCCGACCACCCCTGCGTCGACCCCCTTGCCGCCCCGGATGCCCGCAGCAACCAGCTGCCAGGCGTCGGCCTGGTACAGGCGGGAGCACGACGGGCAGACCGACGCCCGGCGGTCCTTACACGGGACGAGGAGCGCACCCTCGGCCAGTTCGCCCGTCGTGCGGTCCAAGGTGATCCCGCGCAGGCGGACCGGGTTGGAGCACAGCCCCGTCTGGTCGACCTCGGCGAGCACGGCTCTCCAGTGCGACGCCGACGTCACGATCCGCCCCTCCGCGCGGCGGCCAGCTGGGCCAAGCGGGCGATGGCGTCGTCGTCGAGGTAGTGGGTGCGGATCTTGACCGGGACCGCCCCCTCGGCGAGGAGGTAGCCGACCCCTCGGGTAGTGGGGTCGAGTGTCGAGGCCGAGTAGCCCTGGGAGGCCCAGCCCTGTCCGAGGATGGTGTCGGAGGCCTCGGGGGTGGTGCATCGCAGTGCCATGCGAAACGAGAAGAGGTCACGGACGAAGGTCGGGATGATCTCGTTGGAGGGCTTCTGGGTGGCGGCGATCACGATCATCCCGGCGGCCCGTCCCCTCGAGATCAGGTCCCGCAGGATCTCGGACAGCTGGGTCCGCTCTTCGCGGGTTCCGCCACGCATGTAGAAGGCGAGCTCGTCGATGGCCACGACGTGGAGCCCGAAGTGTCCACCCGGCTCGATCTTGCGCAGTCCCGAGGCGAGCAGCACCGAATAGCGCCGGTCCATCTCGGCGCAGAGGTCCTTGAGGACCTCGATGGCGTTGCCCATGTCGGGACCGACGAAGTGCTCGGCCGATCCCGACCACGCGGCGAGCTCCACCTGCTTGCCGTCCATCAAGGTGAGGTGCACCGATGGGTCGAGCGCGGCGGCGGCGATGAAGATCGAGAGGGCGGCAGACTTTCCTGCACCCGGCTCACCGCCTAAGAGGAGGTTGCGCTCGGGCAACCCGACCGAGATCGGGTTGCCGTCTTCGTCGATTCCGAGGGCGATCGGCTCCCACAGTGATCCCGACGGAACCGACCACGCAGGGACAGGGAGCGCCAGCGGGTCCCGCCAGATGATCGAGAGATAGGCAGTGGAAGCGTTGGCCAAGTCACGGACTACCCGGACTTCGCGGGCGCCGACGGTGGCCGCCAGCGACTCAGCCGCCTCCTCGACGAGGTCGGCGTTGAAGCCAGGAGGCATCAGGAGCCGGAGACGCTGGCCGGCGGGGATCAACTCGGTCCCCTCGATCCGTGGGATCTGGCCCCGGCGGCTGATGACCTCACAGGCGACGAGGACCCGGTTGAACCACCGTCTCGTCGCCCGGTCACGCAGGGTGGTGGCCAGGCAGTCACGCAGCGAGGGCAACCGCCACAGCGCGATCACGAGCAATCCCATAAAGAGAACGGCCAGACCCTCGCCGTCGAGCGCGCCACCCGTTTCCCAGAGACCGAAGAGTCCCAGGGCGAGTGCGACCTCAAGCCCCCACCCCCGGACGGTGAGTGCCATCCGGGAGTAGGGGTTGAAGGTCTTGACGAGCTGACGCTCAAACACCGTGCCGGCGGAGGTGACGCCCGAGCAGGGCGATCCCGAGGCAGATGAGCACGACGATGCCGAAGTGCGCCAGCACGAAGCCGGCCAACATCAGTGCCACGATCAAGGCCAGCACGATCCCGACGAGGCGTGCCATCAGGCGGACGCCCTCTGGGTGATCGTCTCGATCTTGGAAGCCGAGAACGAGACACCCGAACGGTCGCCCATGGACCAGGTGAAGGCCACGAGGTCGGTGACCTTGACCGGGGTGAACTGGCCGAGACCCCGGACGTCGCCCGAGACCTTGACCGTGATCACCTCTCGGGTCCCGCCGTCGCCGACGACGAAGAGGTGGACCTGGTTGATGGCGACGCCCTTGGCGTCGAGCTTCTGCTGCTTGGTGTCGAAGTCGACGCTCGGTTCGGCCGGGCCGGCCGAGACGAAGTGCACGACAC
>JBKQRT010000050.1:0-8088 GCA_052143895.1 Acidimicrobiales bacterium
CGTCGGCAGAACAGGATCGCTGAGGTGGCAACCAGCGCTCGTAGCTCAACGGACTAGAGCATCTGACTACGGATCAGAAGGTTGCAGGTTCGAATCCTGCCGAGCGCGCTAAAAGTCCAGGTCAGACCACCATTCGGTGTCGGGCACAATGCTCGGTGAGAACCCCGTGAGAACCAAACGGTTCTCAGGGAGGTCTGAGCGCCCGGACGCGCACCGCCGGAGCGCGCTATCCCTGGAGGACGCGGAGCAAGGTGCCCTCAGGTGCGTCACACCATCTCTGTACCGTGACCACCGTGGCGCAGGACCTTGAACAGCTCATCGATGAAATCACCGTTGACGCCTACGGCCTCGACGAGCAGCTCACGGGGTTTCTGCAGGTATTCCTGGACGAAGTGTCCCTACCGGCGTCCGCCGTGGTGCTGGGCTCCGCCGTCGAAGTGGTCGGCTTCGCTTTCGAGGGGGACGAGCGGCGTGGTCTGGTCGCACAATGCCGTCACGGAAAGGTCACGGGAACGGTCTCGCTGATCGACGTTTGCTTCGAGCTGGGCTCGATCGCCGGGTGGCTCCACGCCGCCTACCGCACCTGGCTCGGGGTTCCGCCGTTTTCGGCTCGCCAACCACTTCGCTGGACCTGGCCGTCGACATGAGCGGGCGCCGGCGATCGCCCACTCCCGCGCTGAAGAGCCTCAGTCCTGACGAACGCGGCCGACTGCTCAACGAGTTGCTCCTTGCTCACTCCGAGTTGGTCGACGACGCCGAGCACCGCGCTCGTTCCCATCTAGCAGTTGTCGACGCCGACACCGTGGCTGCATTGTTCCAACAAACCCTTCGTGAGGCCGACGCGGACCAACTGGCCGTGCGTGCCGGACGATTCTTCGGCGGTTACGTGGAGGTAGGCGAAGCCGCCTCTGCAATTCTCGAGGAGCTGCTCCAACCCGAGCTCGATGACCTGGCGCGACGAGCCAAGCTGGGACTGGGTGATGCAGCAATCCAGATCGGACTGGGCCTCCTGCGGGGTCTTGCAGAGTGCCGGACCGCGGTCATTGACGGCACAGTGCTCGCCTATGCCGGCGAGGACGTGACCGACGAGCTGGCCTGGTCGGTGTGCCAGGCTCTCGCTGAGGCGAAGTTGACCTTGCCAGGTGATGCGTTCGCCAGTCTTCCAAGCGATTGGAGCCGCTCGCTCAACCCATGAACCCCGGCCTACGAATGGACACACAGGTTGGCTCACATCGATGTTATGGACTTGGGGCCGGGATTGTACGAACACCGCTCGATCGGGAAAGGTTCAGGTCACGGCCATCCTCGACGGCGGATCGATCGGTCTGAGCGCAGCAGACGCAGTCCTGCGAATGGGCGACGGCGATCGTCAGGGACGATCGTTCGAGTCCGACCGAGTGGAGAAACGATCTCCTATTCGAACCTCTCTGGGGGAACGGATCCGCACACTCCGGAAATGTCGACGTTTTGTCGCAAATCAGACCTGGATGACCTCGACCCCTGGGATGGCGTCATAGTCCTGATCCTGGGTAACTACCGGGATCTGCTCCACAAGGGCGGTAGCCGCTACGAGGGCATCCAGGATCGGTATCCGCCGGCCATCGGTCCGCAGGGCTGCGACGATTCGGGCGAACTGGCGCGCCACCTCCGCGTCGACCGGCAACGGGTCCCACGTCGACTCGACCGCCGAGAGCGTTGCCACCCGCGCCGGTCGATCAGCATCGTTGGACATGAGCACACCGACAGTCAGCTCGGCGATGGTCACCACCGAGACCTCGGTCTCGGTCACACCGTCCATCTCACCAAGGGGTCGTCCCGATTCCGTGGCGACAAAGAACGAGGTGTCGAGGAGGGCCCTCATACGTCGTCGGTCGTATCCGGCAACAGACCCCGAACCTCTCGGAGGAGCCTTCGGTCGGCAGCGTGACGAGATGCGATGGCGAAAGCCTCGTCCGCCGGTACCGTCCACCGTCGACGCAAAGGCACGATTTCTGCGACCGGACGCCGGTCGACGGTAACAGTCAACCGCTCGCCCGCTTCGACCCGACGGAGCACTTCGCTCACCGTATTTCGCAGGTCGCGGACCGAAATCGAGCTGCCCATGGGTCAATCGTAGCACATAGAGCCACATGTGTACATAGAATTGGTGGGACGAACAGCAGAGGACAGCGATGGCGAGGATTCCGCCAGCCACTACAGACCTCCTTGGTCGGTTTCTCTCGACGACATCGGAATGACGCGACGGCGACCCGACAAGCAATCCGTTGAGACGACCGCCGACGTCAGGATTCCATTTCACTAAGGAGCTTGACCCGGACCTCTTCTTCGTAAACTGCCACACCTTCGTTATTCATCGCCCGCGCCAACAGCGGGTCCCAAGGTGTCTCGGGCACCGCTCCCTGGAGGGGCACCCGGCGGCGCTCTACCGCAACCGCGGCCCGGTAGGCGTCGGCCGTCATCAGCCATGGGGTAGTCCCGGCCCGATCGGCCAACCAGCCGGTGATCCCCAGCCCGGCGGCGTCGAAGTCGGCGTGCTGTCGACAAGCTGCTCCGTCGGCTCCGAGCTGTCGGATGAGAGTGACCACGGCGACACTCGGGCGTCCCGAACTGCAGATGATCGGCTGGCCTGGCCCCCCTCCCGAGGCGGCATAGCTGATGAGCGAGGGATTCTCCACCACGTAGATGAGTTCCGATCGGTGGAGCGCCTTCATCGGCCACCGCCGGAGCTGGGCCAGGGTGAGCACAGCGGGCTCACCCACATCGGCGCAGTTGCGCAACCAGTCGGCCAGGTCTCCAACGCCGGTGGGGCGAAGGCCCAGTACTGTCACCGTGGAGGACAGGTGATCGGGGACCACGCCTACCAACTCCCACAGCTGCCGCACCGATTCGGCGTCCCGGGGGCGCTCGACTCCGAGGCCAAGGGAAAGAGCGTCGAGGACCATCGCCTCCAGCATGCCGCCCCGATCCAGGGCGTGTGGATCGGCGAGCCGGTCATCCGCGAACGACGCCAGTGAGACCGTCTCTTCCAGCGGGAGGATGCTCAACACCTTCACCGCCTGTTCCAGCCGATGACGGAAGGCATGTTCACCGTCGTCCCCACCTCGCACCCCAGTCTGGCGAAGCTGGTCCAACCAACCCGACGACCGCTTGGTGGCGGCCAGGAGGGGCACCCCTTCGATCTGCTCGGCACACCACGACCACAAGCGGGCGCGCTGCTGTCGCCGCTCCTCCCGATCGGCCTTCCGGTCGCCGAGAGGACCGACGATCTCCTCGACCACACTGCGCAGGTCGTCGCCGCTACCCAGGCCGAGGACGGCGACCAGCGTGGCGACCTTCAATTGGACGGTCCGGCCGGGCAGCCGATCACGGCCGAGCAGATCGGCGATCGCACCCCGCTGCGCCTCGTCCAGATCACGCATCGTGACCCCTGACACCGGGGAGCCGTCCTCGAAACGACGGGACAACTCGGCTACCAGCGGAGCCAGGCCTGCCACCCCCAGTCGGCGGGTAGCCGAATCCGATTCGGTCACGCTGCCGATGAGTCGATGACCCGGCGGCGCCCGTCCCAAGTGAACCGGGTGGAGACCAGGGGCCCGTCGCCGTCGGGCGGATGCAGGTGGTGGATGGCGATACCGCTCAGCGTGGCGTACTGGCACCACTCGTGATCGCTGGTGAAGACGGCGTCGAGATCCCAGTCGGTGAAGGTTCCGAACAGCATGGCCCGGTTGGCCGCGTCCACGCCGGCGAAGAGCTCATCGAGCAGGATCAGCCGGGGACACCCCGACGGTCGACCGTCCTCGTCGGTGTAGTGAGCGGCGATGGAGGCCAACATGGGGAGGTGGAGGGCGATCGATCGCTCCCCGGTGGAGAGGCGCTGCATCCGTTTCGGGGTGGCCGGTTGCCAGCCCTCCCAGTCCCGGTGGGAAACCTGGAGGGTGAACCGATGCCAGGCGCGGTAGTCGAGCGACTCGCGAAGGCGGGCCTCCCAGGGGGCGTGGTGCTCGAGCTCGGCCCGAGCCTGGTCCACGCGGGCCCGCACGAACTCCTGGAGGTCCCGGCGTTCCTCGTCGGTGACCCGGTCCTTCAACAGGAGGGAGCGCGCCGATCGAACGGCGGCCGGTTGGTCGGGATCGACCTCCCAGTGGAGGCGCACGGCCACACCGGCGGCCGCCGTCCGCACCGCCCCTAGTTGGTCGTTGATGCCGGCCACCAGGTGGTTGGCCTGGCGGATCCGGTTGGCCAACGACCGTCGGATACTGCCGGCCAGGGTCTGTTCGAACAGGCGTTCCTCCTCCGCGGCCAGATCGGCCCGGCCCTCGGACAGGTCGATCTGGAGCTTCCGATGGAGCGCGAGGACCGACTGACGGAAGCCGTTGACAGTTGTCCGGAGTACCCACCAGCCATGTTCCCCGAGCTGTCGGCTCAGGTCCGCGTGCCCCGAGAGCGCCGCCCGGGCCGCGTGAAGGCTGTCGTCGACCTGAGATGACGACCGCTGTCTGGCCGGGTCGTCGGACCCGTCCTCGAGCTCGGCTGCCACCGCACGGGCCGCGGCCAGCACCGCGGTCACGCCGTCGAGTGAGCCGTCGTGGCCCACCTCCGCCTCGGCCAGGAGCCCGTCGCCGGCCAGAGCGACGAAGCGCTCGTGAGCCGCATCTCGCCGGGTCCCGGCCTCGACACGCTCCTGTTCGGCTTGAGCAACGGTGGTGGTAAGGGTCCCGATCTGTCGACTCAGCGCGCGCCGCGCATCCTCGAGGTCCTGGCGCGCACTCTTGCTCTTCCGGGACTCCTCCTGGAGTCGCTCGAGCTCGGCCAGGACAGTTTTGTGCTCGACGCCGGCGGTGGCATCGAGGGTGTCCAGCCTGACCTTGGCGTCCTTGGCCTCCCGCCGCGACCGCGCCGACGTCTTCTCTGCCGCGGCAAAGAGCTCGGTGGCCTCGGTGTGGGCGGTGGACCGGTCGAAGAGGCGCAGCTGGGCACCGGCCAGCTCGTGGCTCCGCTTTGCCCAGGTATGGATCGTACGTTCCAAATGGAAGAGCTCCTCCTCCACCCGGTCGAGGTCGTCCGGCGTGGTGGGCAGGCCGTGTCCGGCCGCCGCCGAGGTCAGTGACCGCAGCGCCTCGCGTACCGACGCCTCCGCCGCCCGGAGCCGGATGGCGGAGGCTTCGACCCGGCCCTCGGCATCGACGACCCGCTGGGACGCCGCCTCAGCGTCGCGGACAGCCTGGCGAAGGGGAGCCGACGAGGGAAGGGCGTCGAGATGGGCATCGGCGGCCCGTCGATCGCGGTCGAGCCCGTCGCGAGCTCGCTGGATCCGGTCCAGCTCCGCCTCCACCTCGGCCAAGGCGGCGCCCACTTCTGAAAGCCGTTGGAGGCGACGGCGCTCCCGGGCCTCGGCGCCGAGGAGGATGGCCGGGCTGTCCGGAGCACGGCCCACCGCGCTGCCCAGTCGAAAGGAGCCGTCGGTCCCGATCAGCACCTCGGCGCCTTCGCCAGCGTCGATCGGGCCGGCGTGCGGGCCCACCGGGATCGAGGCCAGCACGGCGGCCACCCGATCGGAAGCCACCGCACCGCCGGCCAGGGGCACCAGGATGTCGGCGAGGGTGCGGCCCCCGACCTCCGCTTTCTCCGCCCCGGGCACCAGCTCCAGGTCGTGGGCGGAGACATCGACCACCCCGTCGGGCGACACCCAGGCATCGAGCAGCCCGGCGGCGTCGAGGGCGGCTTCCACCCCGTCGACCTCCGCTCTCCCCACCCCGGGCATCAGCTCCACCAGGCGCCACAGTGGCGCTCCGGATCGGCCTTCCCGGTTGTCCCGCCAGGTCGGCGGCTCGGGGTCGGACTGGCGCCCGGCGTCGAGATGGGCCTTCTCATCGAGCAGCGATGACTGCCGGTCGACGACCTCGTGGCGAAGTTCCTCCAGGTCCCGGATGGCAACGGCGTGCCCGGCTTCGAGAGCCGTCCTTAGCCGGTTGACCACTGTCTCGACCTCTTCGGGTTCGAACGGAGGGCGTCCGAGATCGCCCAGGACCTGGTCGGTGTCGAGGGCAATGGAGGTGCGGGCCCAGCCCGCCACGTCACTGTCGTAGGACTCCGACATCGCCCGTTGTGCCGACTCGGCCTCGGACAGAACGGTGAGAGCTCGGTCGTACGCCTCCTGATCCCCGCTGAGCAGCTCCTCCTCGAAGCCCCGCCGCATCACCGCGTCGCTGTGTCGACCGATGGCTCTCCGCACCTCCCCGATCTGTCGACGCCGAGCGCCCACCCAGGCCAGCCCGAAGGCCTCGCCCGCCCCGGCGTCGGATGCCGCCGACATCTCCTGGCGGAGATGATCGGCGCCCAGGCCGGAGGCGACCTGATGGACGTCGTCGGAGGCCGTCGTCAGGTTGCCCGCCGCCGCCTGGCGTAGGTCCTCCGCCTGACCGAGCTCGCTGGCCCGGGTGGTCACGGCCGCCGACCGCTCTGCCACTGCTCGGTGGTCCCGATCGGCCTGCTCGCGTCGCTGGCGTTCCTCACCGCGCAGGTGGTCAAGCTCGACACCCTTGCGGTAGGCCTTGCTGGCGTGGCGGGTCTCTACCTCCACCTCGATATCGGCCAGCCGGTCATCCAGCACCCGCGCCTGTGTCTCGGCGCTCCGGTCGCGATCGACGGCCTCTTGGAGCGCCGAGCTCGCCTCCCGCTCGGCCCGGGTTATCGAGTCGCGTCGGGACTCCGCCTCGCGCACCTCGTCGGCCACGCCGGCCACCACCGCCCGCGCATAAGTGCGCTGGCGGCGGGCCAGAGCAGCGACGGCGGCCACCTCCGCCTCCAGGGCCGACAGCTCGTCGCGACGGCGATCGAGTCGCTCGAAGCCTTCGGCCACCACGGCCAGCTCGTGCTCGTCGATCGGCGGCAGGGCGTCGGTGAGGACTTCGGACAGCTTGGCCAGGTCCAGATTCTGGGAGAGCTTTTCCTTCCGGAGGGCCAAGAGGGCTGTGATCACCGAGGCGTACCGATCCTCGCTGAACCCGGGGAAGAGTTGGTCACGGATGGCTTTGCGGTGATCAGCAGCGGTGGAGTTGACCTGTCCGCGGTCGCCAATGGCTGCTTTGAGCGCCTTGCCCGACAGGGGCTCCCGGGATTCGTCGAGGAGTTGGAGCTCGGTGCCGACCGCCTGGGTCGTCGTGAAGAGGGTCGTCTCCACCTTCCGGGCCGACGCCGAGGCCCGTAGTCGGGCGCCGACTGTGAACACCTCGTCGTCCCCCCGGCGGAATTCGACCCAGGCGAAGCCGGTCCGTCCCGGGTCGTCGCCTCCGGCCATCACCCGTTCGTACAGTCCCCCCCTCGACTTGGTCGACGAGGTGAGGCGGCTGGGGGAGGCGTCCCCGTCGAGGAGGAAGGGCAGCAGTAGTTCCAGGGCCATCGACTTGCCCGAGCCGTTGGGGCCACGCAGCAGCAACCGGCCGGCGTGGAAGGTGAACGTCTCGTCCCAGTAACGCCAGAGGGCAACCAGACCAGCCCGGGTCGGCGTCCAACGTTGGGTCGGAGGGGTCTGGGAGACGGGGGTCGGTGCAGCTGCGATGGTCGTCATGCGTACTCCTCGAAGAGGCTGGGTGACGGAGGGGATGTGATCGGCTCACCGACCCGGTAACGAGCGATCACGGGCAGGCCGATCACCGACCCGTCATCGTCCCGTCGGGCCAGGCCGAAGGAGATCAGGAGGCTGACGGCCTCCTCGGCCAGGACGGCAGGACCGTCGCCCTCGCGCTGACCCTTGGCCCATCCGGGATGACTGTCGAGCACGTCGGCCACGGTACGACGCAGAGCGGTTGGAGACAGGGTGCCGACCGTGCGACGGCCATCAGCGTCGGCGGTCACGAGGCGGTCGATGAGCAGGAGGGCCAGCTGATAGGCGTTGCCGAACGGAGCGGGGAACTGGAGGTCGGTGGCGATGGCCTCAGGGTCGACGGCCAGCACCCCCTCGGCCCGCTCCTCGAGCTCGAAGCCGGCCTCGGCCACACGTTGGCGTAGCCAGGCGCGCCCCGACGAGTGGAGCAGGTAGTCGCGCTCGGCCTGGCTCAACCCGGCCAGCAGGACCACCGGGTCGTCGAA
>JBKQRT010000051.1:0-7632 GCA_052143895.1 Acidimicrobiales bacterium
CACTTGCCGACCAGGACCGACGCCGACCCGACGGTGGCGCCGCTGGTGTTGGTGATGGTGAACTGCCAGGGGCCGGCGGGCACGGCAGTGTCCGAGGCGTCCTTGCAGACCACCAGGCTGCCGTACGTGTCGTTGGTGAAGGTGGCCGTCGTCGTTGCCCCGGAGTTCACGGTGACGGTGACCGAGCCGGTCCCGAGGGACGGGGAGCCCACCAAGTCAGACGTCGGGGACACCGTGATCGAGTCGACGTAGTCCGGCGCGGTGAACGTCTCACTCACCGTGTAGTTGGCGGGCGGGACGGGGATCGGGTTGCTGCACTGGCCGACCGACACCGATGCGGTGGTCACGACGGCCTTGGTGGTGGCGTTGGTGATGGTGAACTGCCACGGGCCGGCCGGCACCGCGGTGTCCGAGGCATACTTGCAGACCACCAGATGGCTCACCGGGATGTTGGTGAAGGTCGTGGTCGCTGTGGCGTTGGCGGGGATGTTCACCACGACGGTCCGGGTCGCGACCGACGAGCTCACCAAGTCCGCCTGCGGCGTCACGGAAATGGAACTGAGGGTGGTCGCACCCGTCGTGTCCGGCTCTTCCGTGACCGTGTTCTGCCCGTTCTCGACGGTGATCGAACTGCAGGTCCCGGCCACGACGGGGATGGGAGTGGCGCCGTTGATGCTGAAGAGGAAGGTTCCTGTTACGTTGCCCGACTTGCAGATCTGCAGGGTCGAACCACCGAGGCCCAGGGGTGCCGATCCCGCCCCATCGAGGCCGGAACTGATCCCGAGGGTCATGGCGAGCGTGAGCACCGCCATGAACAGGGTCCCCAATGAAACTGACAACCATCGATTCTTACCGATTACGCGTGACGTCCGTCCAGCCGACATTCGATGAGTCTCCTCACTCGCGAGAACGAGGCGCCATTGAGCACCCTCAACAACAAGAGTGAACGAGTTTCGACGGAACGTCATCGTCCGAACCGAACGAAAACCGTCCAGCGCGTTGTACGGGTCGCCCACCCACGGCTGATCCACGTCCCAGTCGGCGACTCGAACCCGAGGAACCGGGCCGGGCGCGACAGAGGGACCCCCGATCGGGGGTCCCTCTGTCTACCGCCCTGAGGGGAGGAGCTCCTTGCGGGAGCCCCTCCCCTCCCCCTGAACCAGGGGATCGGGCAAGGATGCCAAGTGGCGTCCTGTGGTTACCTCAGTGGGTTGCCCCATTGGTGAACGTGGTGACGTTCATGCCAATGCCCAGCGAGAAGGTGTACGTCGCCGGGAAGCCGGTCGGCGTAGCCGGCCCGCTCAGGACCGAACCAGCTCCGGCGTAGCCGAAGGCGGCCAGGTCCACCGAGGTGATCCCCGCGGGGACCCCAGCCGTCACGGAGACGACGACCGGTGCACCACCCGTGTTCACCACCGGGATCGAGGCGCTCACTGCCGAGCACGTCGAACCCGACGCAGGAACAGTCAGCATGACCGATCCCGTCGTGGTCACACCGTTGACGGTGTAGGACCAGGTGTACGGGAAGCTGTCACCAGCCAGGGCGGCGTCCGGAGAGGTCTCTGCAGTGCAGATCTTGAACGCTCCCTGGTAGGTGTCGTTGGTGAAGGTGACAACGGTCTCGTTGTTCACCCCACCGAAGGGCACCGCCACCGTGGCCGGGTTCGCAGTGGAACCGGACAGGAGACGGGCACCCGTCGGATCCGTCACGCCAACAGTCGACACGTTCGCCAGATAGAAGTCTGGGTTGGTGTTGAACTCCTGGACGGTGGCGGTACCAGCCGGCACCTGGATGGCCTGCGAGCACTGACCGGACTGAACCGGGAACTGTGCCTGACCGTTGACGCTGAAGTTGAAGGAGGTGGTGCCAACCGAGGCGTCACCCTGCTTGCAGACTTCAACCCAACCGAGGGCCTCGTTGGTGAACGTAGCCGAGTTGATGCCGTTGCCCACCGTGACCGCAGCGGTCGTGGTGGTGCTGCCGGCATTGGCAGTCGGCGGGGTCACACTGGTGCCCACGACGGCCACATTCGGCTGCGACTGCTCGGTGATGGAAGCCACCGATCCGAGCGGCAGTGCCGAGTAGTCCGGGGAGCAGTAGGTCTGGCCCACCGGAGGTGCGGTCACCGTGACGACTTGGCTACCCGCGGCATCGCTCACGTTGAAGTTGAAGTTGGTACCGGCCAACGCACCACTGCCGGCGGTGAGGGTCTTGCAGACCTTCACGTAGCCCATCTGGGTGCTGTTGGTGTAGAAGCCGGTGGTGGTGTTGCCAGCCGACACCGCGAACGTGCCCGATCCGTTGGCCACGTTGCTCGCCACCAGGGTGTCCGCAGGATACGCGGTGATGGAGCTGACGTAGTCAGGGGCCGAGAACGACTCGGTGACGGTGTAGTTACCCGGAGGCAGGGCCACATCGCCACTGCACTGACCGGCAGGCACACTCACGTTGCCGACGTTGGCCCCGGCGGCGTTGGTGATCGCGAACGACCACGGTCCGTAGGGAACGAAGGCATCGCCGGCGTTCTTGCACACCTCGAGGTAACCCGGGGTCTGCACGACGGGGATGTAGTTGGTGTAGTCCACCTCGGTCACCCCGGAGCCGACCTTCGCCGTGATGGTTCCAGCCGCCAGGTTCTCACCGGAGCCCGTTCCACCGGACACGCTGATGCTCTGCACCGCGGTACCGGGGGTGGCGTTCTCGGAGATGGCGACCTGCGTACCGACCTGGTACGAGGTCAACTGGCTGCAGGCGCCGTTGGCGATGGCACTGGCGTCAACGACGTTGCCACCCGCGGTCTCCGTGAACGCGAACGACTCCCCGATGAGGCCGGGCGAGTTGGTGGCTGCGAGCTTGCAGATCTTCAACCCTCCGGTGTTGGGGATGTTCCCGAAGACGATGGCGACGTTGCCGGTCACCGCTGGGACGTTGACAATGGCGGTCCGAAGCGGAATCGACTTGGACACCAGGGCCGTAGCCGGGGTGACCTGGATCGAGTTCAGCGACGTCGCGCCGGACGGGTCGACGGCCTCAGTAACCGTATTGAGGCCAGCGGTGACGCCGACCCCGACACACGTACCGACCGCGACCGACACCGGCGTTGCCGAGTTGTTCACGTAGAAGTTGAAACTCCCCGTGACCGCCCCGCTCTTGCAGATCTCGATCTTCGGACCATTGATTGTGGCGGCGCCGGCAGACTGCACACCGGCGACCCCAACGGTCACGCCACCCAACAGCGCAACCGCTACGACCCCCGCCAGCGCAGAGAGCCGGCCCCTCTTCGTTGCGGCCGATGGCCGCGGATTTCGTGACATGTACGTCTCTCCTGATTCGTTGGGAAAAGGCGCCTATTGGCACCAAGTACCCACAATGTCGGAAGACCAGCGGCGCGTCATCGTCCGATTCGAACGAAGATCGAGGTCGAGGTTGTACGAATTGCCCACCTCCGGACCGGTGGGGCTGGTGATTGGCCAATACAGCGGTGCCCGAGCACACCAACCCTGGTCGCTACCGAGGCCTGCCCACCGCGAAGGGTGTCACTAACAACATGCAGAGTGGCAGAACGGGCCCAAAAGGCCCCGATCGGACATTCTCACTGGACAGGACCAAAACCCCGCGTTAAATACAGTGGTCACTGTCGGACGAAACCGGAGTACCTGCGGGAGCGCGGCGGGCGCAATCAGTTTCGGGTGAAGAGGTTAGGCGGAGACACATGGCAACTCGTAGTGCCGAGGTAGCGGAAGCTTCAATCTCGAGGGCAGACGGCTTGCCGGAGTCTGGTGGCGCGTTGGCGGCCATCGTCACTGGCCCCGCCCTGGAGGCGTACTTCGATCTGAGCCCCGATGCCATGTGCATCGTGGAGCTGGATGGAACGCTGGTGGCGGCAAACGCTGCCGCAGGTGATCTGTTCCGCTCTCTGCCCGAGGAGCTGGTCGGGCGTCCACTGTCGTCGCTCTTCGCGGCAGACCTGGATAGCGTCGAACTGCTCGCCGGGCTCAAGGAGCGGGGACGATGCCAAAGTCTCAACTCTCACTTCAGGGTTTCCATCGACGGGGTAACCGAGGACGGCCGGTCATTCCCGATGGATCTCAGCCTCATCCCCCTGAAGGAGAACCTGACGACGCTCACGCTCGCCGTCATGCGAGGTTCGTCGGAATTCGTCCCGATCCCGGCGATGACAGCGAGCGCGCCGGCCTCGACAGCGGCTCAGGAGATGATCTCCTGCCAGCGCGAGCTGCTGGTCGAGATCGCTCATGGCCATGGCGTGGGTGGGATCGCCGAGGCGCTCTCTCGCCGAACGGGACGACAGGTGCTCATCCTCGACCCGGTGGGCAAGGTGCTCGCCGGAGCCGGCTACGAAGATGTAGCCGACGTCCCCCAGGACCACCTGGTCGGCAGTCAGTTGCACTCGCCCCACGGCGTCAGGGAGCGACAGAACCAGAGCTGGACCGCAGCGGCGTGCCCGGACCACCGGCTCCTCGGAAGGATCAGCATCTTCGATCCCGACGGCGACCTTCCGGAGCCAGCCCTGTCGGCGCTCGAACACGCCACGTCGATCCTGGCTGGTGAACTGCTCCGCCACGGGGCCGATGGAGGCGACGGGACAACGAGTTTGAGCGAGTTCACCCACCTGCTGCTGGACGGCCGGGCCCCGGAGACGGTGGGCCTGGAGGCGAGCTTGCTCGGCTGCGACCTAGAGGCGCCCCACCTGGCGGTCGTCGTGGACACACCGGTGAACCGGGATGCCACGATCGAAGTGGTGGGCCAGGCGGCGAAGAATGTGGGTGTGAAATGCCCACTGGTCACGTCTAGAGCCGGTCGCACCGTTCTCCTCGTGCCCGGAGAGCTGCCGTGGAACCAGTTCACGTCGATCCTCAGTACGTCGTTCGGAGCTCGGGCCCACGTCGGCGTGGGCGGCCCCTACAAGCTCAGCATGATCGGCCGTTCGCTGGAGGAGGCGGTGTTCGCCCTCAAGCTCGGAACCGAATTGAGCAGCGACAGTTCCGTCACCAAATTCTGGGAGCTCGGGGTCTGGAGGATTCTCGTCGACTCGAGCGAGACCACGAAGCTTCGCCAACTGGTGGACGAGTGGATCGGCACGCTGATCCAGCACGACAGGCTCCACAACAGCGAGCTCGTCAAGACGCTCACGATGTACCTGAAGGAGTCGTGTGCTACCGAGGCGACGGCGACACTCCTCCACGTCCATCGAAACACGCTCCGCTATCGCCTCTCCAAGATCGCCCTCATCACCGGCCGCGACCTGGGGGACCCCGATCAGCGCTTCCAGCTCGAGCTCGTCTGCAGGGCGTGGCTGGTGCTGCAAGCCCTGGAGGACGCCTGATCGGCATCGGGTGGTCGACCACGTGATCGGACCGGATCGTCCGGGCTGGCGGTCAGCCCCGCTGGCTCTCCGCTCTCCGCAACTCGAGGGCCCACTCAGACCTGCAGGGACTCGAGCAGCACCTGGGGTGCGAAGAATCGCGAGGCTCCGAGTACCTCGATGCCGACCAGTCTGCCATCTGCGGTGTACAGCAGAATGAAGGACACGCCCTCGATGCCCAGGTCGCACGCCTCGGATCGGGGAGCACCTGCGAATTCGGCTTCACCGGCTGTGAAGAGGAAGGCTGCATCTGTTTCCGGATCGAACGTGAGCTTCATGCAACCCTCGAAGGTGGCGCCGGACATGCGTCCCGCGGATATGCCGGTTGGCCGACACAGGCCTTCCGTTGGCGCCCCCTGAAACACAATGGCTGACGTCGGAACGCGCGTCAACGTACGATTCGCACGGAGATCTGGGGCGCCATTGTTCGGACCGCCCATCGCGCCGACGGAGTACGGATGGCTCACCGCGAACCAACAGTCGAACGGATCGAATGTGTGGGTGGGAGGGCGACCGCTCGAGTGGCCCCGCTGATCCAACCTGGAAACGCCTGACCGCCGCGCCCTCAGTCCTGTGTTCTCGGCTCCTTGCTCACGGGGAATCCAATCCGCAGTTTGTGGGTCGGTAGGTCATATGCGCTCGAGCTACCTGAGCCGTTGGGAGGTCAGCGCTCGCCAGCAGGGTCGTCGAGCATGGCAACCATGAGCTCCGCCTCGGATGCCCCAAGGACGAGCAATGCCTCGGTGGCCACGTCGTAGATCTCTGCATCGTACGCGAGGCCGACGATGGCTCGGATCGCCACCAGTCGCGACGCTTCCCGGTCGGCTGATGTGTGGAAGATCTTCCTGATCCTCGCAGGGGTGCGCATCCGTAGCTCTCTTCTCGATGGATTCAAGCCCGTCACTTGAACATCGCCCCTCACGCGCCTCTGGGGAGGTCAGGCCATCGATCTGATTTCCCCGGAAGGCAAGAGTCACATTAACTGGACCGAGAAAGAAAGGGAAGCGCCATAGAGCAAATGGAGCGTGCCGTGACCTCCACATCACCGAGCGTGGTCCGTTGTCACCTCTTGTTCACCTCGCCGGCGATTGATCGGAACGGCGCCTCGTACTCCCCCACCGCCACGTTCATTCGAGCGTCAGGGCCTCGGCCCGCACCCGGGTGTCGTCGAGGTTGCCTTCGGTCGGCTCGCCTGAAGGAGCCCCCACCATCGGGTCGATCCACAACCAGCGGGTCAGCCCAGCGATCCGGCCCTGTCCCGGGGGCCAGCTCGCCGAGCGGTCGGAACTCTGAGTCATGGACTCGAGTGCAGAGGCGATTCCGGGTGGATAACGCACCACGGCTGCGGCCCGCTGATCCGCTGCGAACTCGCGGCCCCGCCCGACCAGGCTGTGGACGTGGTCGGTGGCCCGGTCCATGCCGACGACGACAGTCCACGGCATGACCGACATGACTGCCACGGCTGCCAGCGCGGTGTCATGACGCTTGACGTGCACTAGTTCGTGGGCGAGTACTCCTTCGAGCTCCACCAGGCTGAGGGCACGATCGAGGCCGGAGGTCAGGACGAGGGAGGCGGAGCCCGGATCGTTCCCGAGCGCCAGGGCGTTGGGCACCGGGCTCTCGACCACCCAGATCGCCGGGCGGGCCAATCCCATGGTGGCGCACAGGCCGTCCACCAGGTTGTGCAGGCGCGGATGCTCCCATTCGTTGCTGGGGTGGGCGCCGAGGGCCCGGAGCACTGCCCGCGGAGACCGTTGCCAGAGCAGCGCCACGACGCCGGCCGCCACCATGACCAGTCCGGCCGGTGCGAAGACCGGCGGGAGCCCGACCGCGGCCAGGACGACAGCGGCCACCGCCGCGACGATCAGGCCGAGGACCAAGGCCGGCACCAGGCAGATCGTCACGGCTCGCCGCCGGTTGGCCCGGATGATGGCCATCTCGTCGCCGCCGTCGCCACGATCCGACGGCGGAAGGGCTCCGGCCGCCGGGGTGGGTGCCGGTGGGCGGGTCTCCCGCCGGCCCACTTCCTGACCCGGTCGACTGTCGGAACGACCTGACCCTGCGGGTCGCCCGGTAGCCGAGCTGCTGCGCCGGGACGCTCCGTCACCCGGGCCGCTCGATCCTCCTCCCGTCCCGTCGCCCCGACCACCTCCGGAAGTGGACCGGGTACCGCCACTCCGGGCGCCGCCGTCGGCCCGCGACCCGGAGCCACGCCGGCTCCGGTTGCGGTCTCGCGATCCCCCGCCCG
>JBKQRT010000052.1:0-3019 GCA_052143895.1 Acidimicrobiales bacterium
GGCTTCTTGTTCGGGTCGTAGTAGGCGCTTTCGGAGGTGATCGCCACGGTGGACGAGACAGCCGTGCCTCCACGGGTCTTCCACTTGATCACCCCGTTGATCGATGGGAGCTCCGAACCGTTCGTCAGCACATCACAGTTGGACGGGAATGTCCCCTTGGACGTTCCCATCAGATCCCCACCCTTGACGGTGAGGCCGGACTGGGAGGCCCCCGGGCCTCCGCACGAGCTCAGTTTCGCCTTCACCGTGACGGTGGAGTGAGACGTTCCGCGGCTGGTCAGCGCAACGCCGAACTTGATCGATCCCTGCACGGCGCACGTGACCGTCCCGGTCAACGTCACGGGAGGCGACGGTGTCGCCGAGGCGACCTCCGTTCCGACGCCGACGGCAGCCCCGAGGACCAGCGCGAGCGCCCCTGTTCCGAGCAATACTCTGCGAATCATGGCAACTGCCTTCCTCCGGCGCGCACGCACGCCGAATCTATCTCACGAGTGAAACCCAGCAACCGATGCGCTCTCACCGTCCCACACTTCCGCCACCCTACGGGACTACAAGGCTGGATTGTAGGTCAGTCAGCACGTGAGGACACTCCTCAAAATTGATGATCGTAGGGATGACCTACCAGAGCTCGTTCCAATCCTCGGGGGAAATCCAACCGATTGGGGCTGACTCCGGCTGCCGGGGCACCCGGAACGACTCGATGTCGACCCAGGTCGGCTGGTCGAATCCCGCCCGCTTCCAGTGCCGGAGAGCCACCGACTTCCAGTCCCGGCTCTTCACGCCCCCCTCTGAATATCCGGGTCGTACCAGTAAGTGGGTCGGTGAACCTGCCACCACCACGCAGCGTCGTGACTTTCCGTCGACGTTCGGCTGGACCGGGTCCGTGGACGTAAATGGTATCCAGGCAAAGACCACGCCGGATACCCACGGGTCGTCCGGATCGAATTCCTGCTCCTGCATCGGGGTCAGGACGGCGCGCCGGATGAGCGGGGTCGCGGTGCGCCTCGGGGATCCGTTGTTCTGGGAGCCCTGTTGGGCGATCTCGGAGCCCCGTTCCTTCTTCTCGGAGCCGTGTTCGGCACCCTGTTCGGCAGTGGGCCTCCCGCCGGCGACGGAGGCCGCCCGCTCCTTCTTCCTCGCATGGCGCACCTGCTCGGCCGCCCGCCGTTTCGCCTCGAGCTCCCGCCTACGCGCCTCGGCGTCGCGCCGCTTCTTCAACCGACGGGCCTCCCGCTGCTCACGAGTGGTGCCAGACGACGCCGGAGGCTCCGGCGCCGCTGGCGCTCCGAGGGATGCGGCCGGGGTGCCGGTGGGGGCTTCCGTCGGGGCGGCCGGTGGGGCGGCCGGTGGTGAACCCGCAGATGGTGCCTCTTCCGGACCCGCCGAGGTTCGGGCGGCATTGATCGAGGAATCCGGCTCCGCCCAGGCGGTGAGGCCGTACCGCTCGTCAGTCGCCGCGATCTCGAAGCAGAGGTCCGACGCCGACATGTCCCCCTCGGCGACGGACGCCAGCATCACGCCGATGGTGACGCCCGAGAACTCCCCGCGGACCTGATCGAGTGCTTCGAGCAGCTCCTCCCGCGTGGGATCCTCGGAGCTGTCACCGAGGGCTTCGATCGTCCTGCTCAGACACTCGTCGGAGACGACAGCCGCCACATACGGCAGGGCCGCCCGGTACTGCGGATTGCCCACCACAGCGACAGGATCACGGTGCTTCCGCAGCGCATTGAGGGCGTTGGCCACCACTTTCGGAGGCCGGAAGGACGGGTCGGATGTCCGCAGCAGAGCCGCCTTCATCTCGTCCCGGCCGACCCTTGCCACCGCCGCCCGTAGCATCGTCGTCCGGTCCCGGTCGGTGATGGCGCCTTCCATCGCAGTCCTCTCTCCAGTTTTCTCTGGTTTCCTCGTCTCTTCGTCCTCGTCCGGTCGCGTCCGTACGGGGCCCTTGCCTGGTGGTCATCATCGCAGAGCGTGGTGCCCGCGACGTACCGCTGTCCGGGTGATACTGAGCCGATGCCGGCGGATCAGCCACGAAGTCAGTCGCTCGGGGACGGGCGCTCCGCCGGTCCCGGTGGACAGGGTCATCACTGCGTCCCGGCCCGGACCCGTGGACTCGGTCCGTTCGTGACGTTCATCGAGTTCGAGAGACCTGACGGCCTCGTCGCCCGTTGGGACTCCCGCCGCCAGCGGAAGCACTCGGCCTTCGACCGGTCCGAGCGAACCTGGTGGGCCCCTACTGCTCGAGGATGGTGGATCGGCGTCCTGTTCGCCGTCGGCTCGGCCCTCTTCGCCGTCGGGGCCGCCCCCGGCTACGCAGGGGTCGTCGGCGGCCGGGCGGACTCCGTCACCTTCTTCGCGGGGTCCCTCTTCTTCACCGCGGCCGGATTCCTCCAATATCGCGAGTCGGTCGACGCCGGCCCACGGGGGAAGGCGCGGGGTTGGAGGCGAGTGTTCACGTTCGAATCTCGTCAGATCGATTGGTGGGCGAGTGGGATCCAGCTGATCGGTACCCTCTACTTCAACGTGAGCACGGGCAACGCGGTGCGGATCGACCTGAGCGCGGAGAGCGCCCACCAGCAAGTATGGCGCCCCGATGCGGTCGGCTCCGTGTGCTTCCTGGTGGCCAGCGGCCTGGCCTGGTTCGAGGTCTGCAACGGCTGGGCGGCCTGGTCCCCCGGACGGATCTCCTGGTGGATCACTGCGCTCAATCTCGTCGGTTCGATCGCCTTCGGCTGCTCAGCAGTTGCGGGGTTCATCGTCCCGAGCACGGGCCAGATCTGGCACGCCGAGCTGTCCAACCTCGGGACATTCGTGGGAGCGGTGTGCTTCCTCGTCGGGGCCGTACTCCTTTTTCCGGAGCGGACCGAAGGCGAATCGGCGCCCTCCGTACCTCCGTCGGAAACCTCTGAGTAGGGTCCGTTCCCTCTCCGGCCTCGGTGACCCGGGTTCGCGGTCTCTCCCGCGCCCTCTCCCCTCTCGTGTCCTCCCATGGCCCCCCATGGTCTGTGGGTGTGTGTCA
>JBKQRT010000053.1:0-2786 GCA_052143895.1 Acidimicrobiales bacterium
CCTGGCCGACCTGGCCGGCCGCCAGGTGACCACGATCGAGGGCCTCGGGAGCGGCGAACCTCTGCATCCGGCACAGCAGGCGTTCGTCGATGTCGGGGCTGCCCAATGCGGCTACTGCACGCCGGGCATGGTCCTAGCCGTGGCCGCTCTGCTGGAGCACGATCCCGACCCCGACGAGGCCGCCATCAGCGAGGCACTGGCGGGCAACGTGTGTCGTTGCGGTGTCTATCAGCGGATCCGCCGGGCCGTCCATCGCGCCGCCGAGCTGACCGCTTCGGCCGGCGCCGGCATGCCCGCGAATCCGCAGGCAAGCACGCTGACAGACGACTGGGGAGTGCGCGAGCCCTCGTCGCAGCGCTGGCGGCCAGCCCGTCCGTGGGATCTGACCGATCCTGAGGAACGTGACTGGTTCGGTGTGCTCGGCGACGGGATGGTGGTGGTGCTCCCGCCCCCGGCGCCAGCGCCGGCGACCTGGAGCACGGCCGGTGGCGGCGCGTGGCTCCATGTCGCGGCCGGCGGCACGGTGACGGCGTTCACCGGCAAGGTGGACGTCGGACAAGACAACCGCACCGCCCTACGCCTTTTGGTCGCCGAAGAGCTAGGCGTGCCCGTGGACAAGGTCCGCCTGGCTATGGGGGACACCGATCTGTGCCCCTATGACATGGGCACCTTCGGGAGCCGTTCGATGCCCGATGCCGGCAGCGCCCTGCGTCGCGTCGCCGCCTACGCCCGCACCCTACTGCCGGTGCCGGTCGGGTCACGACGGATCGAGATCGTGACTGGAGAGCCCACTCTCACCGCGCCGGTGCAGTGGCGCAGCGCCGGGAAGGCTTCGGTGCCCCCGGGAACACTCGATGCCGTCACCGGTCGCCGACGTTTTGTCTCCGACCTGACCCTTCCCGGTCTGTGGCACGGGGTAGTGCTCCGTCCGCCGGTCATGGGAGCGACCCTCCGGGGGCTCGACACCACGGCCGTCGACGATCGACCTGGTGTCGCCGTGGTTCGCACCCCCAAGGTGGTCGGCGTCGTCGCTGTGGACCTGGCCACCGCCCGGGGGGCGCTCGGTGATCTTCGGGCACAGTGGGATGTGCCCGACGCCCCGTCCGAGGACGATCTCGAAGCGTTCCTGCGCACGCACCCGGCGGAGAATGCCGACCCCTGGAGCCAACCGATGCATCGCGACGTGGGGGACCCCGATACCGCTTTGGCGTCGGCGCCGGTTCGCCTCCAGGCCACCTATACCGCTGCCTACATCGCCCACGCACCGCTCGAACCGCGAGTCGCCGTGGCCGTCTGGGGCAGCGAGGGACGGCTGACCGTCTGGACCGGGACGCAGACCCCCTTCGCAGTGCGGGCCCAGGTTGCCGCGTCGCTCGATCTGGCCGAAGAGCGGGTCCGGGTGATCGTGGCGCCTACGGGTGGCGCCTTTGGCGGCAAGCATGCGGGGGGTGTGGCCACCGAGGCGGCCGTCCTGGCCCGCCAGGTCGGGGCGCCGGTCCGGGTCGCATGGACACGGCACGAAGAGTTCACGGCCGGCACCCTCCGCCCAGCTGCCGTCATCGACGTGGCGGCCGGGGCCACGACCAGTGGCGAGCTCACCGCCTGGACGTTCATCAACATCAACTCGGGCCCCGCCGCTATCGCAGGGCCGTACCGGGTGCCCAACCAGCGGATCGAATACCAGCCCGCTGCGAGCCCGCTCCTCCAGGGCTCGTACCGGGCCTTAGCTGCCACCGCCAACAACTTCGCCCGGGAATCGCTCATCGACGAGCTCGCCCACCGGGTGGGGCGTGACCCGGTCGAGTACCGACTCGCCATCCTGGATGACGAGAGGCTTGGCGACGTGCTGCGCGCCGCAGCCGAACGCGTCGGGTGGGAGAGCCGCCAGCGCGGTGGCGGTTGGGGCATCGCCTGCGGTCTCGAAAAGGAAGGACGGGTGGCAACGGCGGCGGAGGTCCGGGTCGATCATGGCGGCGACCTGCGGGTCGTCGGTCTGGTGACCGCGTACGAATGCGGGGCGGTGGTCAACCCGGACACGGTGATCAACCAGATCGAGGGAGCCGCAGTCATGGCGCTCGGCGGCGCGCTCTTCGAGGCGATCCGCTTCACCAGCGGGAGGATCACCAACGGGACGTTCTCCGACTACCGGGTGCCGCGGATCGACGAAGTGCCGCCGATCGAGGTCGTTCTCCTCGACCGACCCGACCTGCCGTCGGCCGGAGCCGGTGAGACGCCAATGATCGCCGTGGCCCCGGCCATTGCCAACGCCGTCTTCGATGCCATCGGACACCGCCTGCGCTCGCTCCCACTGCACGTCGACGGACCGGTCCATCCCGGATGGTGAGATCCGTCCCTGAGCCCCGGCCCAATACCCGCAGTGTCCGAAAACCCGATCACGCTTGTCACCAAGCTGTAAGGCACCAATATTCCGGTCGCGACCCGCGATCCCGACCGGGGAGTGGCCGTCACCGTGACGCAACAGTTTCGGTCCATGCCTGCCACCGACCTGACTCTCAGCGGCCACGAGTCAAGGGCTTCTCTCAGCGGCCACGAGTCAAGGGCTTCCGGTCATTCCCCGATTGACGGGAAGCGAACTGCCTTGCGTCTCATGACCGTGGAGTCCGCGTCTCGGTCGCTTGCAGCATCACTCGACGCCCACACCGACACCGTTCCGGCGATCTCCTCGACGTATCGAAACGTACCCGGCCTGCTCATTCAGGATCGAAGCCGGATCCACCATGGAGCGCTGATGCTCGACGTGCATGGCAGCCCCGCCAATCAGTTGA
>JBKQRT010000054.1:0-3643 GCA_052143895.1 Acidimicrobiales bacterium
CCACGCCCGGACCCGGTAGCCGTTCGACCCACCTCCGTCTGCGGTGATGAGGAGTGTCGTGGCGTTCGGGAAGCGGTCCTTTCCGAGCGTGTTCCACCACCTTGTGGGCGGCGATCACCGGCTACCCCAGGGGCAAGCGGGCCCCTACCTCCAGTGGCAACCGCTGATCTCCTTCGATGCCTTCGGGACCGACCGGTTCGATCCCCCCGAGGGCGTCATGGCGCTATCGCCGATCTACGTCGGGGCCGACTGGAAGATCAGCTGACGGGAAGGTCACGATTCGGTAGCGCCCATTCCCACGACCGAGGCCGGCGACCGACAGGCCTCTCGTGGCTATGGGAAGAACACCCGCTCCTTGACCGAGCCGGCCAAGCGGCCGAGCCGCATCCCGGCGGCTCGGGCCCACTGGGAGCGCCGGTCGGCGTGGAAGAGCAGGCCCAGGGAAACCACCAGCCACGTCCACGACTTGAGGGCACCTGCCAAGGTGCGCCGGGCACCCTTGTCCCGGTAGCGACGGTAGAAGGCGGGACCGCACTGACCGTAGGCGAACGCCTGGTGGAACACCTCCGTGAATCCGGCCCGCTCCCGCTTGGCGACGACGGCATCGGGGGCGATGGCGAACCGGAAGCCCCGGAGCTGCAGCCGCCAGCACAGGTCGATGTCCTCTCCCCGCAGCAGCTCTTCGTCGAAACCACCCTCCGCTTCGAAGACGGGTCGTCGGACAGCCAGGTTGGCCCCGAGGCCGGCGGGCAGGAACCCGAGCTGTCGGGTGGCGGCGGGGGCGGACGGCGACGCGCGGGCGCCATTGAGGGACCAGAAGTCGAACGAGCCGGCCACGACGTCCGCGTCCCGCAACGCTGTGGCACAGGCGGCGAGCCAGCCGGGGGCCACGACGTCGTCGGCGTCACAGAAGGCCAGGAGGTCCCCAGCCGCGGCCCGGACGCCGACGTTGCGGGCCGCCGCCGCCCCGCCGATGGCCGAGGCGTCGACGACACGGAACCGGCCGTGCTCCGCCGTCCAGGACTCGGCGAACTCGCGGGTCCCGTCGTCGGACCCGTTGTCGGCAACCACCACTTCCCACGGCTCGGGGCACTCTTGGTCAGCCAACGACCGGAGCTGCCCCCGGAGCCATGGCATGCCGTTGCGCACCGGAAGGATGACGCTGATCATCGGTCCGACCACACCCCGGAGCTCCGTTGCGATTCGTCCGCAGTTTGCCGAGCGGGCACGCGCTCCCACCGGTGTGCATGCTGTCGGATGGCGACCCCCGGTCACGTGTCGCAGGGACTCTCTCCCACTGCACTGTTAGCCTACTGCCGTGGGGGACGCATGAGCAGCGAGCCGGGCCAGGTCGCAGGGCCCGACGCGCTCGAGGCTCCCTGCCGGCCGGACGTGCGTGCGGTGGTGCTGACCCATCTGCGACCCCGGATGGCCGGCGCCGTCACCCGGGCGCTGGTGGAGCGGGAGGGACTGGCGCCCCTCCAGGTGGTGGTCGTGGTGAACGGACCGGGAGGGCTCGACGACCCCCGGCTGGAGGAACGGGTGCAGATGGTCCGGCTTCCCCGGAACACCGGACCGGCGGGCGGCTTCCGGGCTGGGATGGAGGCGGCGTTCTCCGATCGGTCGGTCCGGTGGGCCTACCTCTGCGAAGACGACATCGGGCTGTTCAGTCTTCCGTCGCCCCGCCTGCCCGGCCTGCTCGACCGGCTGGACCCGGACGGCCGCGCCGGACGGCCGGTGGGCGCGGTCGTGGCCTACGGACGGAGGTTCGTCGGTCGGGGTGCCCACACCGTCAACGTGGTGCCCGCGGCCGGGCCCGACCACGACTGGCCGTCGGTCGACGTCGCCTGCTGGGGGGCGACGCTCGTGTCGCGCCGGGTCTTCGACGCTGGCGTGCTCCCCGACCCGGCGTGGTTCTTCGGGCTCGAGGACTTCGATTTCTTCTGTCGGGTCCGGGAGGCGGGCTTCGACGTCGTGCTCGATGTCGAGGCGGCCCGCTCCGTGGCGTCGCAGCAGACGTCGGCTGGGCGGGAGGAGGCCATCAGTGCCGCCCGGCCCAACGACGCCGACGAGGCGTGGCGGGCCTACTACCACGCACGGAACTCGATCGAGCTGGCTCGTCGGCACGGCACGCCGAGCTGGCATGCCTGGCACCTCGCCTACTCGGCCCGCCACATCCAGAAGACGGACAGCCCGGCGGCGCGCCGGGCTGTCCTCCACGGACTGTGGGACGGCGTCCGCGGCCGCCTCGGGGAGCACCCCGGCTACGTACGAAACACCGGCGAGTTCGGATCGCCGCCTGACCCATCACCGGAAGCGGCTGACCCGGTGGAGCCGGCGAGGTAGGAGAAGTTGGGCCACAGGCTCAGGTCGACGCTGGGCACTTGTTCGACGAGGGTGACGACATCCGGCTCGAAGATCGCCACCAGGCGTCGGGTGACCTCAGGATCGAGCGTCCCGGATCCAACGGTCGGCGCCTTCCGCTGCCGCTCCGGCGGTTCTGGATCGGCGGCGGCCGGGAAGGTGCGATCCGGTCCCGGGCCGCTGTCGTCCAGTCCGAGGAAGGAGGTCGTGGTCCGGAGCTGGCCCGCAGGATCGGCGGCACACCGCTCGTACTGCAGAATGAGCAGCTGCTCCGGGTCGAAGTGCGCCAGCCAGTTGCGTAGGCTCCGGTGGTAGAAGCCGCGCTGCACCGCGTCGGCGACCTCCAGGGTCCCCACCGGATCGCCCATGCGTCGCCCGTGGGCAAGGCCCGACAGCAGCCGGTCGACCGGGTCACGTAACAGTAGGAGTAGCCGGGCCTCGGGGGCGGCCCGCCGCAGGAGGGCGGGCACCCACGGAAGTGTGATGTAGTCCGGCGTCCACTCGCCGGCCAACATCCCGGCGGGACGCGGGAACCAACCGGCGTAGTCGTCGATCGCGGAGGGCCAGAACGGCTCGGTACCAAAGCGGTCGAAGAAGTGCCGCTCCTTGTGGACGTCCGGGCGCGTGTGGACCTGCGGGTGGCGGGCGATCTGCTCGTACCACCACGTGGTTCCGGCCTTCTGCACGCCAATGCCGACGAACGTGGGTGGACCGGCCACCTCGCCGGGTCCGGGGGTCGGTGGGGTGAAGTCGAACCCAGGCTCCCACGGCGCGAACCGTCCCAGCCTATGGAGCAGCTGACGTCGGACCGTGGGCGGGAGGCGCAGGAACTCCCGGCCGGCGCGGTTCCGCCAACTGTCGCTGTCCCCCCCGGCGGTCACCGCCGCACAATGCCACAGGAGCTTCGGTGCCACAACCATTCCGGCCCCAGGACCAGCGGCCAACGGATGTGCTCCTCACTTGACGCCATCCGTCGTGACGCCGATGATCTTCCCATGGGTTGCGTCGGGGTTCGGGCGAGCACGACGACGCGGCCGGGCACCATCGTCGTCGGACGCTGACCGTGTGCGGCATCGCCGGCCTGTTGGATCCCGATCGACGCGCCGGAGTGGACCGGCTCGGACACGACGCAGCTGCCATGGCCGCCACCCTGGACCACCGCGGACCCGACGACCGCGGCCAGTGGGTGGACCCGGAGGGACTGGTGGCGTTCGGGCACCGGAGGCTCTCGGTCGTCGATCTCAGTCCCCACGGCCACCAGCCGATGTGCTCCGCCGAC
>JBKQRT010000055.1:0-3743 GCA_052143895.1 Acidimicrobiales bacterium
GTGGGCCGGACCTATCTCGAGGTGCTCACCTTCCCATCGGGCAGCGTCGCCGCCGTCGCCGCCCTAGGCACGGCCTGGGCATTGGCCGTGCCCCGGTGGCTGCGCTGGCCGGTGGCGGGCGCGGCTCTGGTCGTGGTGGCCCTGACGGGCGTGGCGGTGGTCGGCCTGCGGTGGCACTACCCCAGCGACGCACTCGCCGGCGCCGCCCTCGGGGCCGGAGTGGTCCTCCTGGCCGACGGGGTCGCCCACCTCCTCGGCACCCGGACGCCGGGATCCTCCGGCCACCCGGCGGCCACGAGAACACACTGAACGACACGGGGCATCCTCAAAGATGACGACGGCCTGGTGCGCCGGCGCGCTCCGCAGGTACAGTGGACTACCGGCTGATCAAGGCCTGTGGACCGTCGGGCGTCCCGGAGACCGAGCGGCGTGTGGGGGCATCGTGGTGAACGTAGTCAACCAGGCAGATCAGGCGCTCTCGGAGCCGACGGTGGGCGCCTCCCCCCACACGGTGGCCTGCATCGACATCCTGGCCCCCGGCGGCGCCCCCGGTGCCGACGCACCGGCCGCGGGCACCGTGCTCGACCAGCTCAAGCAGGCCGTCCGGGCCGATGACCGGATCTGCCCGATGGCCGTCTCCCGGCTGGCCGTCGAGTTCGGGACCGTGGCCAGCGGGGTGCTGCCGCAGGTGCTGGGCGACCGGCTGGCCCGGGCGGTTGGCCGACGTCCGACCACCGAGGGGGCCTCGTCCGCCACCCTCACCGTATCCGTCGGCATGGCCGAGCCCGAGCCCCACCTGCGCTCGGTCGACCTCGTCCACCGGGCCCTGGCGGCTGCCCGGGCGGGCTCCCGCCACCTGGGGGACCGCCCCTTCGCCGGCACCCGCACCGTGGTCACCGTGGACCGCCTGCTGGCCACCGGGCCCACGACCCCGGACCCGACGCTGACCTTCCAGTCGATCCACCGCCGGAGCGTCTACCGCTACGAGTCCGGACACCTCCGGGGCGTCCCGTCCCGCCCGTTCGGTCCCGTCCGGCCGCCGAGGGTGATGGCGGTCCGGTCCGTCGGCGCGCCACTCGACCTGGCGGTGCTGGTGGTCGATCCGATGGGGGCCGACGGCCGCGACCCGGGCCTCGCCGCCCTTACCGTCGCGTCCGTGACGGAGCAGCTGGGTTGCCGGACGACCGCGGTGGCGGTCTCCCCCGACGACCAGCTCACCCTGGCCATCGACGGGGAACCGCTCGACCTGGTCGTCATCACGCTCGACGGAGGTTGGGTGGGTCACTCCCCAACCTGGTCGACGGGGACGTGGGGGGCGCCGGCCCGTCTCACCACCTCCTACCGGGCCTCGGGGGTTCCGGTCCTGGCCGTGAGCATCGGCGCCGGCGCCGGCGCGCTGGCCAGCTGCGTGGCCCAGGGGGCGCTGGCCCTCTTCACCCTCGACCACCTGCCCGAAGCCCTGGCGTCGCTCGGGAGCATCGCCAGCGACGAGGCGCTGCAGCTGGCCGAGTTCACCCACTCCTCGCGCTTCCAGTCCCTGATCAGCCTCACCACCAGCGAGCGCCGGGTGCTCTTCTACCTGACCGAGGGGTGGGCGGCCCAGGACATCGCCGACGAATTGGTGGTCTCGCTGACCACCGTGCGCTCACACATCCGCTCGGTGCTGCGGAAGCTCGGGGTCCGGTCGCAGTTGGCGGCGGTGGCCGTTGCCAACAGCCGCGACCTGCAGTTCGACGCATCCGGCGCCACCGCCTAGTGCCGGGGACGCCCGACGCCGGACCCCGGGTCGTGCTGCTGGCCGGGCCTGGCGACACCACCGACATCGTGGCCAACTACCTGCGCCGCCGGGTCCCCGACCTCGAGGTGGTGGTCGAAGACCCACCCTCCCGCATCCGGCTGGCCCGCCGCCGGGCCGCCCGCATCGGCTGGCCCACCGTGGTCGGCCAGATCCTCTTCGTCACCCTCGCCCTCCCGGTCCTGCGTCGGATGGGCCGGAACCGGATCGGCCGGATCGTCCGGGACGCCGGGCTGGACGCCACCCCGTTCGGCGGCACCACCCACGTCACCTCGGTCAACGACCCGGCCACCGTGGACCTGCTGCGCGGGGCCCAACCGAGCGTGGTGGTGGTCAACGGGACGCGGATCATCGCCCCCCGTGTGCTGGACGCCGTGGACTGCCCGTTCGTCAACACCCACGCCGGGATCACCCCCCGGTACCGGGGCGCGCACGGTGGGTACTGGGCCCTGGCCGAGGGCCACCCCGAGCTGGTCGGGACCACGGTCCACCTCGTCGACCAGGGGATCGACACCGGTGGAGTGCTGGCCCGGGCCACCTTCGACACCGCCCCCGACGACTCTATCGCCACCTATCCCTACCTCCACCTGGCCGCCGGACTGCCGTTACTCGCCGCCCAGGTGGGCCGTGCCCTGGCCGGCGAGCCCCTGACTCCGGTGGTCGAGGACGTCCCCCCGGGGGGCACCCGCCTCTACCTCCATCCGACCCTGTGGGAGTACCTCCGCCGACGGCTGGTGGACGGTGTCCGCTGACCCACGGTGGCGGGGGGACCCAGCTCCGAGGCGACGCGGACAGAATCGCCGCGCATCCCGGGCCGGTACCGTCCGGACGATATGATGGGCCGGTCGGTGACCAGTCATCGAGAGCGCCCCGCCGGCCGCATCCCGAGCCTCGACGCACCGGGGCGATGATCCGTGTCCTGCCGGGGAACCGGGTGCATCGGAAGGATGGAAGCGCTGTGGCAGCAAACGAGACCGACCGTCCAGGAGCGATGGTCATCTCCCTCGACTTCGAGCTGCACTGGGGGATGCGCGACCACGTCGACCGTCACAGCCGCGCCTACGCCGACCTCGCTCCATCTCGGCAGGTGGTGTCCGACCTCGCTGACCGCTTCGCAGACCGGGGCATCCGCTCCACCTGGGCCACCGTCGGCTACCTGTTCGCCACCTGTCGGGACGAGGTCGAGGCCTACGTCCCCCGAGTCCGCCCTTCCTACCGCCGGAGCGAGCTCGACCCGTCCGCCGAACCGATCGGCGAGACCGAGGACGTCGACCCAGAACACCTGGCCGGGTCGCTGGTCCGCCTGCTCGCCACGACCCCCGGTCAGGAGGTCGGCTCCCACACCTTTTCGCACTTCTACTGCCTGGAGGAAGGGCAGGACGAGGCTGACCTGCGTGCCGACCTGGCCGCGGCCCAGGCCATCGCCGGGGCACGCGGCCTGCACCTCACCAGCCTGGTGCTGCCTCGCAACCAGTGGAATCCGCGCTACGCCGAAGCGGTGCGCAGCGCGGGCTTCACCTGCTTTCGCGGCCCCCAGCCGTCGTTCGGCCACCGGGCCCGGGCGCACGCCGAGCACGGGTCCCTCAGCCGGGCGGGTCGGCTGGTCGACACCTACGCCGGGATCTCTCCGCCGCCCACCGCGGCCTGGGGCGCGGTGCTCCGGAACGACGGGCTGTGCAACGTGCCGGCCAGCGCCTTCCTGCGCCCGTACTCGCCGGGCCGCCGGCGACTCGAGCCGCTGAAGCTGCGGCGCCTGGTCTCGGGGATGCGGGACGCAACCCGCCGGGGCCGGATCTTCCACCTGTGGTGGCACCCCCACAACTTCGCCCGCTACCCGAACGAGAGCTTCGCCTTCCTCGATTACCTGCTTGACGAGTTCGACCACCTCTCCCGCACCGACGGCATGCGGTCCCTCTCCATGCGGGACGTCGCCGAAACGGTGACGGGC
>JBKQRT010000056.1:0-52288 GCA_052143895.1 Acidimicrobiales bacterium
GACCATCCTCCCAGAAGGCTGTGACACACACCCACAGACCATGGGGGGCCATGGGAGCACACGAGGTGGGAGTGACGCTCTACGGGTCCGCAGAGGCGGGTTCAGCGCTGCGACGTACCCTCCCCGGTCAGCGCAGCGATGCGTGGTGCTTCGTCGAGACCGCGTCGATGCAGGACGACCGGAGTTCTCCGATTTCCTGATCGGTGAGCGTTCGATCCAGGGCACAGAAGCGGAGGTGGTAGGCGAGACTCCTCGTCCCCTCCCCCAGCGAATTCCCCCGGAAGACATCGAAGAGCTCGACGGACTCGAGGAGGTCACCGCCCGCCTTGCGCAGGGTGCGTTCGATCATGCCGGCCGGTACCGCATCGGGGACGACGAAGGCGAGATCGACGTCGGACGACGGGAATCGACTGATCGGACGGGACAGCTCCTGGCGTCGGGGCACGCGACCCCGATCGAGCACGAGTCCGATGTCCAGGTCCAGCCAACCCACGCGCCGGGGTCGTCCGTCCGGACTGACCAGGCCGAACTGCCCGACGATGTAGGGATCGAGTTCACCGACCACGCCGAGCTCCGTCGGGTGCTCGACGGGGCCCTGGTCCGACTCGGTGGTCACAATGCTCCGCAGCGATCCCGAGCGATACCGGTGCATGATGGCCGACATCGGTCCGAAACGGGGTCGCTCACCGATCATCCAATCGGCGATACCGAGCGCTTCGGTGACCGTCCTCCACGCCGACACAGCTGTCCATGCGTCGTCGCCGTCCGAGGCGAAGATGGCGCTCAGCCGTTCCGACGTGTCGGCCGGGGGGCCGTCCTCCGGGTCCACCGGCGGGTCAGCGGGATAGACGAACACGGTCCCGACCTCGAAGAACCGGATGTGTTCCTGACGCCGGTCGGTGTTGTAGAGCACGGCACGGGTCAGGCCGGGCACCATCGAGGACCGCAGGAATCGCTCGGTCTCGACGAGTGGGTTGGTCACTTCGATGTAGGGAGGATCGAAGCCCGAGTGGACCTGGTCGAACTCGGAGACGAACGTCGTGGTCCAGGCCTCGCTGCAGCCGAGCCCGCAGAAGACCTCCTTCAGCAGCCGGCGCTCCCGCTGGTACTCGGTCAGACGCCCCGGCTGGGGCCACGACGGCGTCCGGCGGGCGATGCGCACGTAGCCGTGGGTGCGGGCAACCTCCTCGGTGACGTCCGCCTCCCCCATCGGCGCAGGTCGGATGTCCGGCCTGAACGTCGGGACGGTCACCTGCAGCGAGTCCGCGTCGGTGCCGGCCGGGACCTGCACCCTGAAGCCCAGAGGAACCAGCAGGTCGACGACGTCCTCAGGGGTGAAGCCGGTGCCGAGCAGTGAATTGATCTTGGACGTCCGTACCGTCAGTTCCATCGGGACCGGAACGTCACCCTTGACGTCGAGGACACCCGCCGCCACCGACATCGAGGGTCCCGCCGTCAGTGCCAGCAGCTCACAGAACCGCTCGGCGGCACGATCGATGCCGGTCGGGTCGCAACCACGTTCGAAGCGGGCGGAGGCCTCCGTACGGAGCCCGAGACGCTTCGACGTCCTGGCGATCGCCATCGGCACGAAGTAGGCGGCCTCGAGCAGGACCCGCGAGGTCGCGTCGCCGATGTCCGAGGACGCTCCGCCCATGACGCCACCGATGCCCACCGGTGTCCCGTCCGCATCACAGATCAGGCAGTCCTCGCCGGTGTCACCAAGGCCGGGGCCGGGCGTCCCGAGCGTGCGCTCGACGCCGTCGAGGGTGGTGAGCGTCTCGCCGGAGCGGGCGCGGCGGACCACCAGGCCCGCGCCGGGCAACCGTTCGAGATCATAGGGATGGGTCGGCTGGCCGAGCTCGAGCATGACGTAGTTGGAGGCGTCCACCACGTTGTTGATCGGACGCATCCCGGCGAGGGTCAGGCGACGGGCGAGCCACTGGGGCGACGAAGCCACCACCACGTCCTGGATGACCCGCGCCGTGAAGCGAGGACACAGCTCGAGGTCGTCGACACGAACCGAAGCCAGGGTCTCGACGGCGGTTCCCGACACGAGTTCCTGTAAGGGCCGAGGTCGAGCACCGCCGCCGCCGCCACCGCCCACCGGCACGAGCGAGATCGTCGCCGGGATCTCGAAGGGAATCCGCAACCGGGCCGCCAGATCCCTGGCCACGCCGGCGATGCTCCAGGCATCGGGCCGGTTGGCCTCGACGGCGATGTCGAACACGACGTCGGGCTCGATGCCCAGGGCGGCGGTGAGCGGCATGCCCACCGCCGCGCCGTCCACGTCGTTGAGCCGGAGAATTCCCTCGTGGTCCTCGGAGAGGCCGAGCTCCCGGCCGGAGCACAGCATTCCGTTGGAGACGGCACCCTTCATCTTCCGCCGATTGATCTCGAAACCTCCGGGGAGCACGGAACCCACTGGAGCGAGTGGTACCAGGTCGCCGACCTGGAAGTTCCAAGCGCCGCACACGATGTCCACTGGTCCCGTCCCGTGGTCGACGACGACCCGCCGGATCCGGTCGGCACCCTCAATCGGGGTGATGTCGTCGACCCTGGCCACCACGATGTCGCCGAGGCCCTCCCCCACGGACTCCATGGCTTCGACGACGAGTCCCAGGTCGTCGAGGGCCGCGGCCAGATCGGCCGGGGTCCCCTCGAAGAGGGCGAAGTCTCGCAGCCACGACAGGGGTACGCGCACAGCTGTCCTCTCAGATTGGGCGTGTCAGAATTGGCGCAGGAAGCGGATGTCGTTCTCGATGAGGGCGCGCATGTCGGCGATCTGGTGCCGCATCTGCGCGCACCGGTCGATTCCGAAGCCGAAGGCGAAGCCGGTCCACTCCTCGGGATCGATCCCCACCGCACCGAACACCGCGGGGTCGACCATGCCGCACCCTCCCAGCTCGATCCATCCCGTCTGCGAGCAGGTCTGGCAGCCGCCGCCGAGGCAGATGGTGCACGTGATCTCGAACTCGGCCGACGGCTCTGTGAAGGGGAAGTACGCCGGTCGGAGACGCGAGTGGATGTCCGGTCCGAAGTAGGCGGCGGTGAACACCTCGATCGTGCCGGCGAGATCGGCGAACGTGATCCCCCTGTCGACGACGAGCCCCTCGATCTGATGGAACACGGGGAGGTGCCGGGCGTCAGGGGTGTCGCGTCGGTAGCAGCGCCCGGGCATCACCGCATGGATCGGGAGGCGACCGCCGACCACCGCCTCCTCCATCAGGTGGATCTGTACGGGCGACGTATGAGTGCGGAGGAGCGTCGTCTCGGGTTCGCCCAGGTCGAGGTAGAAGGTGTCCCACATCCCACGGGCCGGGTGCGCCGGAGGGATGTTCAGCGCGCCGAAGTTGAACCAGTCGGTCTCGATCTCCGGGCCCTCTGCCACCTCGAATCCCATGCCGATGAACACGTCCTCGAGGGCGCGCTGGGTCTGGGTCACCAGATGCAGGTGCCCTCGTGACCGGGGCGCGGGGATGCATCCCGGGATGAACTCGGTCAGGTCGATCCTGGCCTGGGTCATCTCCTGGGCCAGCTCCTCGAACTTGATCTCCGTGCGCTTGCGCTCGATCAGCTCGTCGATGGTGACGCGGGCGACATGCAGCTTCTGTCCTAATTCCTTCCGGAGCTCCGGTTCGAGGGATCCCAGGCTGCGACTGGCCTCGGCGAGCGGTGACTTCTTACCCGTGACCGACGCCGCCACCTGGCGGATGTCCTCGGTCGAAGCGGCCGAGGCGATCGCCTCCTTGGCCTGCTCCACCAGCACGTCGAGGTCGGGGGACTCGCTCATCCCGGACCGCCCTCCGCTTCCGCGACCGGCCGACCGGGCGGAGCAGCCGGATCGGCGCCTCGACCGGGCGGAGCAGCCGGATCGGCGCCAACGCCACGCGGAGCCGCCGGAATTGTGCCCTGGCCGGGCGACGCAGCTGGAACGGTGTCCATACCCGAGATCGTAGAGGGCCCACCACCTGCGTTCGGTGTGCTGCTGTCGGATCGCCGCACGGTCGGTCTCCCGTTCCCGTCCGCCGCCCGTCGCCGGCGAAGCACCTCGAAGCACAGGACAGCAGCCGAGATGCTGACGTTGAGGGACTCGGCGCGGCCCACCATCGGGATCGAGACCTGGTGGTCGACCGTGTCACTCAACGACGCCGCCAGCCCTGATGCTTCATTGCCGAACACGAGGGCGATGGGCCGATTCCAGTCGAACGCGGTGTACTCGGTGCCGTTCCTGACAACGGTTCCCACCGTGGTGAATCCACCGGTCCGCAGCGCCCGGATCACGTCCTCCGCCTCGCTGCCGACGACCAGCGGGACGTGGAACAACGACCCGGCGGACGCTCGCACCGACTTCGGATTGGTCGGATCGACCGACCCGGCGCAGCAGATCACCGCACCGACACCGGTGGCATCAGCCGTTCGGATCATCGTGCCCACATTGCCCGGGTCACGGACGTCGGACAGCACCATCACCGTGGTGGCCCCCATGATCGCCGAGAGTTCCGCGGGGACGAATCCGACCACCGCCACCACCGGTTGAGGCGTGACCGTGTCCGCGATCCGCTCGATGACTCCGGGTGCCAGGTCGAAGACCCTCACCCCGCTGTCGAAGACCCGGTCCACCACCGCGGCCACTGCCGGGTTCGTCCTGCCCTCGGGTGCCACGTAGACCGATTCGATCTGTGCACCGGCTTCGAAGGCAACCGCCAGCAGTTCCGCCCCCTCCACCACGACGACACCCTCGGAGCTGCGCAGCCCGCGCTTTCGTAGGAGCTGCTTGACCCGACGGACCCGGTGATGGGTCGCGGCGAGACCGGTCTGGCTCAGGAACCGGCCTCGGCGCTCGTCCGGGCGTCAGCCAGCGCCTCGTTGGCGACCTGCACCAATGAGGCGAACGCCTCGGGCTCGGTCACGGCGAGATCGGCCAGCACCTTGCGATCGACCTCGACGTCGGCGCGGTGCAGTCCGGCGATGAACCGGCTGTAGCTGGTCCCGTGCAGTCGCGCTGCAGCGTTGATCCGCTGGATCCACAACTGGCGGAAGTCGCCCTTGCGCGCACGCCGGTCGCGGTAGGCGTACTGCATCGAGTGCATCACCTGCTCGTTGGCAGCGCGGAAGGAACGGCTCTTGTTGCCGTAGTAGCCCTGCGCTTGCTCGAGAACAGCGCGATGATGCTTCTTGGCGTGTACTGCGCGCTTGACTCGGGCCATGGGGAACTCCTTTTCGATGGGGGCCTTGTCCAACTGGTGCCGCCGGCGATCGTCCTCAGGAGCGACGCTGCGGCGAATTCACATGGGCGACACCGTGGCACCGACGCACAGGTGTCGGCCGGTCCGACCGGTATCGATGATCACGTGTGGCGGCGGCAAGCGCCGCCATGATCACATGCCGAGCATCCTCTTCACCTGGCGGGCGTCGCCGGGAGAGAAATCGGTCTCCCGACCGAGCCGACGCTTCCGGATGCTCGACTTGTGCTCCAAGAGGTGCGAGCGGAACGCCTTGCGGCGGCGCAACCGGCCGCTGCCGGTGACCTTGATGCGCTTCCGGGCCCCACTGTCGGTCTTCATCTTCGGCATGGCGTCAACCCTCTCCTTCGATCTCTCCGTCGGTCGGGGATCGGTCCCCGCCCGTGGCGGCTGCCACGGTGTCGGCCGTGGCATCCTCCGCTCCCTCGTTGCCCGGCACGTCTTCCTGCGCCGTGCCCTGGTCCTGCCCGGCAACCGAGCCCTGCGCCGTGGCGCGGCCAGCTCCCTCCGACCCGGGAACCGTCCCCGTCGCGGCCGGAGCCTCCAGCTGTGGGTCCGACCCGGTTCGGGCATCGCCCTCGTGGCCAGGACCCCGTGAGGCCGCCGACTGCTTCGCCCGCTTGTCCGGCGCCAGCACCATCACCATGTTCCGGCCATCGAGACGGGGCACCGACTCCGACTTCCCCATGCCCTCCATCTGTTCGGCGATCCGGTCGAGGATCTTCTTCCCCAGTTCGGGATGGAAGACCTCCCTGCCCCGGAACATAATGGTGATCTTGACCTTGTGCCCCTCTTCGAGGAACTTGGCCACCTGACGGGTCTTGGTCTCGAAGTCGCCGTCGCCGATCTTCGGCCGGTACTTCATCTCCTTGATCCCTACATGCACCGCCTTGCGTCTCGACTCCTTGGCCCGCTGTGCCGCGTCGAACTTGAACTTCCCGTAGTCCATGATCCGGCACACTGGCGGGTTCGCTCCCGGAGCGACTTCGACCAGGTCGAGGTCGAGATCGCGTGCGATGGACAGCGCCTCGGGGAGCAGCTTGATGCCGAGCTGCTCCCCGTCGGGATCGACCAGGCGCACCTCGCGGGCGCGGATGCGGTCGTTGATGCGAGGTTCATTGGTGGTAATAGTGGCTGCTATTCGAATTCACTCCCTGGCTTCGGGCCACGGACCTCCCGTGCCCTGCGATAAGGAGCGGAGCCACCACCGGTACCCGGGCTCACGCCGTCTACCGGTCCCATCTACCCGGCGCACGCGAGAACCTTCGTGGCCGGGTGGGGGTCCTCGAACCGCGAGACCCCGCTTCCTCGTCTATCAGTGCTTTAGGCTACCAGTCGTGAGCTCACTCTGGACACCTGACGGCGAACGACCCATCAGCCGGCCCGGTCAGGGCAGCAGCAGCGCCGGAGCCGGTGCCCCTGGCCCAGCCGGGGCAGACCGGGGCGATGGATTCGACGGAGGGGGGCCGCCCCCTTCTGGCGACGACGAGCTCGCCGAGCAGGTAGCGGCCATGCGCGCCGAGTTGGCCAACTCACCGGTCGAGGTCGTAGTGGCGAACCACTGCTACGGGCTGTTCGAGCTGGCAGCCGTCTACCTCTCACAGCTGCCCCCGCTCCTCCCCCAGGCCCGACTGGCCATCGACGCCCTCGGCAGCCTGGTCGAGGGTCTCGCCGGCCGGCTGGGCGAGACAGAGGAGCACCTCAAGGACGGTCTCAGCCAGCTGCGCCTGGCGTACGTGCAGATCGACGGGGCCCAGCGTGCCGGGGCCCAGGCGGCGTCCTCGGTGGGTGTCAACGGGGGCACCGGCGAACCCGACGGGGCTGCGAATACCGACACCAGGACCGACGTCGACGGGTGAGCGGGGGCCACGACGGCATCCCGGACACCCCGTCCGCCACACCCCCCCAGCCCGACCCGGCACCCGCTGGAGGAGCTGCACCCGCTGGAGGAACTGCCTCGGCCGGCGCACTCGGTCCGATCGACGGGTCACGGGTCCGGAGCTTCATCGGGCTCTCCATCGGGCTGGTGGGCCCGAGGGCCAACCTCGCCGTGTCCGGAGTCCTCATCACCCTGTTCGTTCAGCAGCGGGCGTCCGGAGCCCTGGCGGTCACGTTCGCCCTGACCGCCGACCGCCTGGTGAGCTGGCTCACGTACCCGATCGCCGGTCGACTCAGCGACCGCACCCGCAGTCGAGTCGGCCGACGCACCCCCTACATGGCCGGGAGCCTCATGCTGATGGGCGCGGCCACCTGGATGTTCACCGTCGTCAGTGGCTACTGGTTGCTGGTCCTGATGATCCTCATCGCCGGACAGGCATCGGCCATCTTTACCCTCACGAACGTCGCAGTGGTGCCGGAGGTGTTCGGGCGCAGTCGGTGGCTCAAGGCCCTCCTGCTGACCACGGTGCTGGGCACGGTGGCCAGCCTGACCATCAAGGGCACGGTCATCGCCTCGTGGAAGCAGAGCGATCCCGCCACCTGGAATCTGCCGTTTCAGGTGGCCGCCGTGATCATGGTGGTGGTCGGTGTGCTCGTGCTCGTGCTCGTGCGGGAAGCGCCCACGGCCACCTTCGGGGCCGAAGCCGACCGAAAGGAACGGGCCCGACCCACACTCGACGAGCTCCGCGACATCCTGTCCGGACCCAATGCCAAAGTGCTCGTCGGCGGCTCGCTGCTCTTCTGGTCGGGTGTCGGATCGACCGCCTACGTCGCCATCCTGTTCTTCCAGCGGGTACTGCATGCAGGGGCGAGTGCCCAGACCGTCGCCGGTCTGGCGACGGGCCTGCCGGTCTTCTTCATCGGCATCGCCCTCGGGATCCCGCTCAGCCGGAAGCTCTCGCCCATGCAGCTGGCGGTCGGTGCACCACTCGTCGGTGCCGTCCTCGCCGGGGTGCAGTACTTCGACACCCACCTGTGGCAGGCGGTGCTCCTGAGCTACATCGGCGCCCCGTTCATCGGGGCCTACATCATCGTGATGGCCCCCCTGCTGCTGCAGCTGCTCCCGAGAGCCGGGGGCCTCGGCCAGCGGATCGGCGTCCTACTCGCCCCGTTCAACCTCTGCAGCGTGGTGCTCGCCTACGTCGCCGCCATCGTCATCGACGCAACCGGCAACTACCGGCTCATCTGGCTCTTCCCGGCGGCTACCGGACTCGCACACGCCACGGTGAACTGCTGGCTGAAGTATCCGCAGAAACGCGCCTCCAGCCCCGACATGGTGGCGCGTCTGTGGGAGTGGAGCGTCGTGCAGGCCGAGTCGATGGCGGAAACGGGAATCGTCGCCGGGCTCCTGGCCGCCCCTCTGCTCGGTGTGGTCTCAAAGGAGGACGCCGACAGTGCGGTCGTCGTCGATCTGGCTCGCAACATCCTCGGAAATCCCTACGAGGACGATCCGTACGTCGAGGACGATCCGGGCCTCGACCACGCTGCGGGGGTCGGCGTCGCTCCGACGCCTCTCGATCAGCCCCCGTCGGACGACGTCGCCGGGGACGACGGGGTGGCAGGCGTCCTCCAGGTAGGCGGGGGCGCGGTGGACGTCCGGGCGAACGGTGACCAGAAGTCCGGCTTGGGCGCCCCGCCACCGCCACCGCCGTCGTCATCCGGGTCATCGGAGGTCGGATCCGTCCCTTCTGACGACGCCGTGCCATCGGGGCCTGCTGGCGCCCCAGGGCGTGACAGTGGCTCCGAGGTATCGGTGCGCTCCGATGCATCCGGCACCGGCGCCGAGGCGCCCGGGATCGGCACGGCGGGGGGCTCCGGCGACGGAGCACCCGGCCGTGACACCGACGGCGTACCGAGGGGTGGGGTGCTGTCCGCCGGCGAGAACGCGGTTCCGGTGTCGGACCCGACCCCGCCGGATCCGTCCGGAGCCTGAGCACCGGCTCCGGCGCTCACACTGCCCGTGACCTGCCCGCCACCCGCGGCGTTCCCCACACCGGCGGCATTCCCCACACCGGCGGCGGTCCCGCTGCCGCTCGCGGCGACACCGGCAGCGGCCTCGCCCCGGGCCGGGCCCCCGACCGGCAGGACCGACGGCGGAGCCGCAGGCGCAGCCGCGGTGTCGGACGGCGTCAACCCGCCGGCGGCGCGCTCCGCGGGAACGTGCTTGAGGGCGATCTCCCTCTCCCCGACAGGCTCGGCATCGACAGCGTTGCCACGGAGGGCGAACGTCAGGGTCGAGCCAGGGGGAACCACGCCCGGCAACGGACGGACCGTCCGGGCCTCCAGCCGACCGAGGCGGCCGGCGCCGATCTCGAATGCGACGACCGTGCCGACATCGATCGTACGGGACCCGTCGGTGATGGCCGTGCAGTGGAACGGGAGCCGGCGTCCCGGGCCGTACTCGACGACGCCGAGCCCGCGCGCCTCGTCGAATTCGGCGACGTCGCCGACGATGGGCTTCCTGTTCACCGGCAGGAGCTCAGTCGATGCGCTCCACGTGGTCGACATCGGCGATCCTCGCTCAGTGCACGATCTTCGACAGGGCCAGTTCGATGATGTCCGTGGCCCCCCGATCCTTGAGGGCAGGGATGAGGACATTGATCTCGGACTTGGGGACGACGGTCTCGACCGCGAATCCCCCACCGCCGAAGAGCTCGGACACGGTCGGTGACCGCAGCGAGGGGAGGACCTCGATCACCCCGGGCAGCTGCTCCGCCGTGACGTTGAGCTTGACCAGCACCTTACCGCGTGCCTCGAGTGCCCCCTGAAGCAACGTGAGCAGCTGCTCCATGGCATGGCGCTTCTTCGGATCCTCGGCGGCGGCCGGATTGGCGATCAACTCCGTGTGGGACACCAGCAGCGTCTCGACGATCTTGAGCCCGGCGGCCCGAAGGGCCCTCCCTGTCTCGGTGATCTCCACCACACAGTCGGCGATGTCGGGCACCTTGGCCTCGGTGGCGCCGTAGGACAGGCTCACTTCTGCCTTGACGCCATGACTCTCCAGGTAGCGGCGGGTGAGCTCGAAGTACTCGGTGGAGACTCGGAGGGCACCGCCCGCCCCGGTGGCCGACTCGGACAGCTCCGACACCGAGGAGACGGGTGAGTCCGACGGAACGGCGAGCACCACCCGGATGGGGCTCGACGTCGCCTTCGAGTAGTGCAGGATCCCGAGCGACGTCACCTCGCTGCCCCGCTCCTCCACCCAGTCGCGTCCGGTGATGCCCACGTCGAACAGTCCGTCGGCCACGTACAGCGGGATCTCCTGGGGCCGGAGGATGCGCACGTCGGCGACGCGTGGGTCGTCGATGGTCGCCCGGTAGTCCACCTCCGAGGAACGCGTCACGGCCAGATCGGCGGCGGCGAACAGCTCGAGGGTCGCCCGCTCGAGGGAGCCCTTGGGAAGGACCAGGCTGAGCATCAGCGTGCGCCTGCGGCGAACCCGACCCGCCCACCGCTGGGCAGCTCGCCCACCCCGGCAAGGACCACCACGGTGCTAATGGCCGTGAAGGCGGCCTCACGACCTTTGTTGGTCTCGTCCGGCTCGGAGCGCACCAGCGCCTGGTCCACCGTGTCGGTCGTGAGCACCCCGAAGACGATCGGGACGCCTGTCTCGAGTTGGGCCTGCTGGATCCCGGCCGCACACTCACCGGCCACGAAGTCGTAGTGCCCGGTGTCACCCCGGATCACCGCGCCGAGGCAGACCACCGCGTCGACAGCACCGCTCTCGGCCATCCGCTTGGCCACCACGGGGAGCTCGAACGCACCGGGCACCCACGCCACGACCGCACGGCCCAGGTCGCAGCCGGCCCCCTCGAGCGCGTCTAGCGCCCCCGACAGGAGCCGGTCGGTGATCCCGCCGTTGAACTCGGCACAGACGAAGCCCACCCGCATCCCGGACGGGCCACGCGCTCGGGACCCGCCCCGCGTCCCGGGCCCGCCCGGTGTCCCGTCGATGGAGGTGCCGACCCTGGCGGCCGCTCGTCCCTTGGCGTCTTCGGAGAGTAGCGTCCGGTCAGAGGACGTCATCGAGGCCCTCGAGGAGGTGGCCCATCCGCTCCCGCTTGGTCCGCAGATACTCGATGTTCTCCGGTGTGGGGGTCGGCTGGATGTTCACCCGCTCGACAATATCGAGACCGAAGCCCTCGAGCCCACCGTACTTGGTCGGGTTGTTGGTCATCAGGCGCATGGTGGTGACACCCAGGTCGACCAGGATCTGCGCTCCGATCCCGTACTCACGGGAGTCGGCCGGCAGACCGAGTTCGAGGTTGGCGTCGACCGTGTCGAAGCCCTCCTCCTGGAGGCTGTACGCCCGGAGCTTGTGGGCGAGGCCGATGCCACGGCCCTCGTGGCCGCGGAGGTAGACGATCACCCCGCTGCCGTTCTCGTTGATGGCCGCCATGGCCCCGTGGAGCTGCGGGCCGCAGTCGCAACGCACCGACCCGAACACGTCGCCGGTCAAGCACTCGCTGTGGACCCGGACCAGGGTGTTCTCACGTCCGTCGACGTCCCCCTTTACCAGGGCCACGTGGTGCTCGCCGTCGAGCACCGATTCGTAGGCGTAGACGTTGAACTCCCCGTAATCGGTGGGGACCCGGGCGTCGGCGATCCGTCGCACGAGCTTGTCCTTGTGGCGCCGGTACCGGATGAGGTCGGCGATGGAGATGAGGTGGAGGCCGTGCTTCTCGGCGAAGCGCTTGAGCTCCGGCAGGCGGGCCATGCCGGTCTTGTCCTCGCTGACCACCTCGCACAGCACGCCCGCCGGCGACATCCCGGCCGCCCGGGCCAGATCGACGGCGGCCTCTGTATGACCGGCGCGCTTCAACACGCCGCCGGGTCGGTACCGCAAGGGGAAGATGTGACCGGGCCGGTTGAGATCGATCGGCCGGATGTGGGGATCGGCCAGGGCCTTGATCGTGGCCGCCCGGTCCGACGCCGAGATGCCCGTCGACGTCCCGTGGCGATAGTCCACGCTGACGGTGAACGCCGTCCGCTGCACCTCGGTGTTGGTGGAGACCATGAGGGGCAGTTCGAGGTGTTCGACCCGCTCGGGCGTGAGGGGAACGCAGATCAAGCCCGAGGTGTGGGCGAGGAAGAACGCGATCTTCTCGGGCGTGACCGCGTCGGCGGCCATGATCAGGTCACCCTCGTTCTCGCGGTCCTCGTCATCCACGACGACCACGATCTCGCCGCGTCCGATGGCCTCGATCGCATCCTCAACTGCTGAAAAGGGCATCGACCCTTTGTCTCCCTCTGTTCCGTGCGTCGCGCCCGGTCGGACACTGGTGACGCGGCCCCGGCGCAGCGGCTCCGGGCTGGGGCCGCCACTACGGACCTTCCTTCACTATGTCGGCCCGCTTCGGGCGGGCCTTAGGCAATTTCTCGAGGCGGACGGCGGCCATCAGTCGCCTGTGGCAGACAGTTCGACCCTCAAATCGCCTCCCAGGCTAGTCACCGAGTGGATCCGACCCCGCCACAGGCGCCCGATGGTCGGCGCTCCGGGACCGGCGAAGAGCGTCCGCGCGTCGTCGCCGCCGAACAGGGCCGGCGCCAGGTACAGGACATACCGGTCGACGAGCCCGGCAGCGTGGAACCGGTGGGCCACCGTGGCGCCGCCCTCGACCAGGACCTGCAGCACGCCTCGTCCACCCAGTACGTCGAGCACGCTGGCGAGGTCACCACCGAGCTCGAGGGCCGGTGCCACGGCGGCGCCGGCCGGCACCCTCCCGAGCACGACCCGGGTGGGCTGGGCTTCCGGGCCGCGGAAGTAGGCGTCTCCCGGGGGGAGCCGGACCGTGAGGGAGGGATCGTCCGTCCGCACCGTCCCGGCCCCCACCAGCACCGCGTCCGAGATCGCCCGCAGCCGGTGGACGTCGAGCCGGGCCTCTTCGCCGGTGATCCACCTGCTGGTGCCGTCGGGAGCGGCGATGCCGCCGTCGAGGGTCGCCGCCAGCTTGAGGACGACCCAGGGTCGGCCGGTCCGTCGGTGCTTGAGGTATCCGGCCAGCTGCTCCCGGGCCGGCACGTCACCCACTCCCACTTCGACCTCGATGCCGGCGGCTCGCAGCTCGGCGACCCCCCGGCCGGCCACCAACGGATCGGGGTCCTCGAGGGCGACGACTACCCGTCGGAGTCCGGAGGCGACGACCGCCCCCGTGCAGGGCGGCGTCCGCCCGTGATGTGCGCATGGCTCGAGCGTGACGTACATGGTTCCGCCGGCGGCGCGTGGGCCGGCCGCCCGCAGGGCGACGATCTCGGCGTGGGGCCCGCCGGGCGGGGACGTGGCCCCCGCGAACCAGGTCTCCGCGTCGTCAGGCGCCGGAACGACGACGGCACCCACCCAGGGGTTCGGCGAGGTACAGCCCTGCGCCGTGGCCGCCACCCCGAGGGCGCGGTCCATCCAGATCTCGTCCGGACGGCGCGTCGGGGCGGGGCGGTCGCTCAGCGCCTGTCGCCCGCCACCGCGTCCGCCGCTGCCGCCATGATCCTCTTGGCCGCGTCCAAGGGATGCGGCCGGCCGAAGATCGCCGAGCCGGCCACGAACACATTGGCCCCCGAGCGGGCGGCATCGACGACCGTGTGGTCGTCGATGCCCCCGTCCACCTCCACGTCGACGCTCAACCCGGCATCGGCGACGGCCCTGCACACCTGTCGCACCTTCGGCATGACCTCTGCGATAAACGACTGGCCGGCGAACCCGGGGAAGACCGTCATGCACAGGACCAGGTCGACCGCCTCGAGGTGCGGCTCGATGGCCTCGAAGGGCGTGTCCGGATTGGCGGCAAGCCCGACCCGAAGGCCGAGATCCCGCATCTGTCGGATCAGCTCCTCGGTCCGGCCGACCTCCACGTGCACCGTGCACCCGTCCGACCCCGCGTCGCGGAACGGTTCGAGGTAGCGGTCCGGATCGGTGATCATGAGATGGGTGTCGAAGAACAGATCGGTGTGCTCACGCAGGGAGGCCACCACCGGGGGTCCGACGGACAAGTTCGGGACGAAGTGGCCGTCCATCACGTCCACATGCAACCAGTCCGAGGCCGGGGCCACCTGGCCGACCGCGTCGGCGAGGTTGCCGAAGTCGGCGGAGAGGATCGACGGCGCAACGCGCAGGACCGGCGGCGTGGACGTTGGCGACATCGAACTGAGCCTACCGGTGCCCCCGACCGGAACGGTGGGGAGCAGAGGGCCGGTCAGGTGCCGAGCGCCTCCCCCGGACCGGGTCGGACCCCGCGGAGCCAGTCGGCGGCGTCCATGGGTCGCTTCCCCTCCGGCTGGACGACGAGCAGACGGATCCGGCCGCCGCCACCGGTGAGCACGGTGTCGCCGACGAGCTGTCCGGTCGCGACGACCGGCCCCGACGGAGCGTCGGTTCCAGGTCGAAGCGAAACGGACCCGTCGGCGTCGGTGGCCCGAAGTATGCCCAGCCGGCGGCCGCGGAAGGTGGTCCAGGACCGACCGAGCCGGATCACCCGCCGCGCCTGTACGGCGTCGCCCTGCCACCGGAGCTGGAGCTCGGCCGGCAGGATCTTCTCGGCGTAGGACGGGGTGCCGACCTGGTCCCGCGGCACCGGAAGGCCGGCGACGCCGAGCTCGAGATGCTCCGCCAGCAGCCCGCAGCCCAGCGTGACCAGTCGGGCCCGCAACTCGTCGGCCGTCTCGTCCTCGCCGATCGTCGTGACGGCCTCGGCGTAGATGCCACCGGTGTCGAGACCGGCCGCCACTTCCATCAGGCAGACCCCCGTCTCGGCGTCCCCTTCGAGGATCGCCCGTTCCACGGGCGCCGCCCCGCGCCAACGGGGCAGCAGCGAGAAGTGCAGGTTGACCATCGGGAGCTGGTCGAGAACGGCCACCGGAATGATCCGGCCGTAGGCCACCACCACCCCGAGCTCGGCACCGACGCCCACGGCGTCGTCGAGCGAGGAGGTCACCGGCAGACCGAGGCCTCGGGCGGCGGCCTTCACCGGGCTCGGCACGAGGTCGCTGCCCCGCCCGCGGCGCTTGTCGGCACGCGTGACCACCAGGGCCACATCGTGTCCACATTCGACGAGTGTGCCGAGTGGCGCGACGGCCGCCTCGGGCGTTCCCAGGAAGACCAGCCGAGCCATGGGACGACGCTACCGGCCGGCGGGACACCACCGTGGGTCTGCCGTCACGCCGGACGTCCGGGCGGCCACCCTGGCCCGAACCGAGCACGGTCGACCACCCCGCAAACCGCGTCGGCCCCGGCGCGTCGGACGGATCAGACCTCGCGCTCGCTCTGCGCCGACACCAGCTTCGCCTCCATGGCCGTGGTGTCGAGGCCGAGCGACCGGTCGCGCAAGACCCGCAACGCCTGCTTGCGCATGTCGTCCTCCAGCCGCTCCACCATCAGGATCCCGTCAAGGTGGTCCACCTCGTGCTGGAACACCCGACCGAGGAACTCGTCGGCTTCGACCGAGACCTCCTCGCCGTCGAGGTCGTAGCCACGGATGTGGACCTGGTTGGGTCGCATGATGCCGAGCCGCAGACCGGGGATGGAGAGGCATCCCTCCTCGTGGTACCACTCCCCCGACGTCTCGACGATGGTGGGGTTGATGATCACCTCAGGACCTTCGCCCACGTCGTAGACGAAGAGGCGCTTCTGCACGCCTACCTGCGGCGCGGCCAGGCCCGCACCCTCGGACCCGTACATCGTCTCGACCATGTCGTCGACCAACCGGACCAACGATCCGTCAACCTGCTCGACGTCGCGCGCCACTTGCTTCAACACCGGGTCGCCGTAGACACGGACCGAGTACGAGGACATGGACCCAGTGTACGGGCTCGGGCCCCGGTCGATGCCCGTCCGGGCCATCATGCGCACACCGTGGGTCCTGGCCGCCGTGCGCACACCGTGGGTCCTGGCCAGCCACCTCACACGTCGGTGGGATCGACCTCGACGCGCAGCCGCTCCGGCGGACGGGGCACCGCGGCCAGCCCGTCGCACAGCGTGCGATGGTCGGGCGCCCGAACTATCCAGCGCTCGTCGCCCACCGGCGACACGGAGATCCCCTCGAGGGCGCCGAGCCCCCCGGCGAAGGTCGTCGCACCGGGGCCCCGCAGCGACGCCAGCACACCGAAGGGAGGGAGGCCGAGCGCCGTACGCACCTCCCGCTCCGGAACGGTCAGCAACGAGGGGTCGGCTCGAACCGCGGCCTCGAGCGCCTCGTGGCCGGGGATCCGAGTCTGCGCCATCACGCGTCCGCCGGCCTCACGCGTCCCGACCAACCGGGCCGCCCGGGCCAGCAGGGCCAGCGTCTCCTCGCCGGCGGCGAAGCGAGGTGCCAGTAGGTGCTGGTCGATGTCCAGGAACGCAACGGCGTCGGCGTGGTCCACGCGGTGCAGCGCCGCCTCCGTCCCGACCACGAGCCGGGCACCCGCACCCTCCGACGCCTCGGACCGGCCGGTGAGCTCGACCGCCTCGACGCCGGTCAGCGCGGACAGCTCCTCGGTGGCCCGGCTCACACCCATGCGCAACGTCTTGAGCCGGGTGGAGTCGCATTCGGCGCACATCGGCGGTCGGACCTCGTCGCAGCGCCGACAGCAGAGCGGTCCGGCCGGGTCGGGCTGGGCCATGGCGCCCCCGCAACGGGTGCACCGGGCGAGCGCGCCGCACTGGGCGCAGGCCAGCAGGCGCACCCGACCCGTCCGGTTGAGGATGCATACGGCCCGCCCGCCGGATCGGTCGAGCACCGAGTGCAGGAGACGGGCGAGCCGCTCGGAGAACAGACCGGTGCGGGGATCGTCACCGGTGCGGTCGACCACCTCGACCACCGGCCAACCCCGGCGCTCGACGGCGCGGGAGGTGGTCACGACCGTCCGTGCCTCGGCCAGGGCCACGGGCGGACAGGGGGTGATCAACAGGACCGGGGCACCGTCGCGCCTGGCCCGTTCCGCCACCACGTCGACCGCCGACCAGGTGGGGGCGCGCTCCTCCCGGTAGGCCTCGTCATGGGCGTCCAGCACCACGACCGCCCGCACCTCGGCGAGAGGGGCCCAGGCCGCGACCCGGGTGCCGACCACGACGGCGGTGCCCGACGCCGCCTCCTCCCATCCCTCCGGCATCAGCGCCACCGGCAGCCCGGCGCGTCGCAGCCGCACGGCCACCTGGGCGGCGCGTGCGTGCGACGGCGCCAGGACGAGCACGCCGGAGGGACCGGACCGGTGGACGAGCTCGAGGATCACCAACGTGGCATCGAGCGCCGGCGCCAGACGGACGACGGCCACCAGCGCGGCCCCAGCGGAGGCATCGGCCAATGCCCCGTCGACCAGATCGACGGCGCCACCCCCCGGCGACGGTGGACGATGCTCCCGTCCCGCCCGGTCCCCCCCTCCTATCGGGCGCGGCGCCCGACCGCCGCGGACCACGCGGGGTGGCGACGCAGTCCCCAGGAACGACGAGAGTGGTCCGGCCCACCGCCATGCCGCCCAGTCGGCCAGCGCCACGACCGACGGCGGTGGTCCTTCGCCGCTCGACGCCGACAGCGGCTTCGCCGACACGCCCGGCGTGACGGCGACATCGTCCTCCACTACCCATCCGCCAACCCGACGACCGTGGAGCTCGATCCGGACGCGGCTCCCGATCCGGATCTCGCCCTCCATCGTCGGGGGCACCAGGTAGTCGAACCGGCGGTGAATGGCCGGGACGTCGGGCGCTACCCGGACGAGCCGACCGCCGCGGGTCGGCCGTGTGCCGACGCCGTCGGCGACCCGACCGCCCGGGCCGGGGTCGGGTGCTGTGCGTGCGACCGGGTCGCTCAGAGCCCGAGGGCCTGCTTGAGATCGTCGGCCCGGGAGGTGTCCTCCCAGGTGAACTCCTTGTCCGATCGTCCGAAGTGTCCGTAGGCCGCCGTCTTGCGGTAGATGGGGCGCTTGAGGTCGAGGTCCCGGACGATGGCGGCCGGGCGCAGGTCGAACACCTCGTCGACCACTTGGGCGATCCGGGAGGGATCGACCCGCTCGGACCCGAACGTCTCGACCAGCACGGACACCGGACGGGCCACGCCGATGGCATAGGCCACCTGGACCTCGCACCGGGTGGCGGCTCCGGCAGCGACCAGGTTCTTCGCCACCCAGCGGGCGGCGTACGCGGCAGATCGGTCGACCTTGGACGGATCCTTGCCCGAGAAGGCCCCACCTCCGTGACGGGCCATCCCCCCGTAGGTGTCGACGATGATCTTGCGGCCGGTGAGCCCGGTGTCGGCATGCGGCCCGCCGAGCTCGAAGACGCCGGTGGGGTTGGCCAGGACCCGCAGGTTCCCGCAGTCCAGCTCGGGGGGCAGCAGTGGCGTGATCACGTTGTCGCGGAGGTCGGGCAGCAGCAGCGTCTCGAGATCGACGCCCGGGTCGTGCTGGGTCGAGATGAGGACGGTCTCGAGCGCCACCGGTCGCCCGTTGTCGTAGGTGACGCTGACCTGGGTCTTGCCGTCCGGGCGGAGGTACGGGAGCACCCCGACCCGCCGGACCTGCGCCAGCCGTTGCGCCAGCCGGTGGGCCAACCAGATTGGCAGCGGCATGAGGTCGGGCGTCTCGTCGCAGGCGTACCCGAACATCATCCCCTGGTCGCCCGCTCCCTGGGCGTTGAGCAGGTCCTCGCCCCCGGTGCCGGCCCGGACCTCGAAGGCGTTGTCCACGCCCTGTCCGATGTCGGGCGACTGCTCGTCGATGGAGACGATCACGCCGCAGGTGTTGCCGTCGATGCCGTAGGCGTCGTCGTCGTACCCGATGTCGAGAACGGTCTTGCGCACCAGCTTCGGGATGTCCACGTACGTCGAGGTGGTGATCTCGCCGGCCACCAGCACCAGCCCGGTCGTGAGCAGGGTCTCGCATGCCACCCGGCTGTCCGGGTCGTCGGCTAGGAGGGCGTCGAGCACAGAGTCCGAGATCTGATCGGCCATCTTGTCAGGATGGCCTTCGGTGACGGACTCCGAGGTGAAGGTGTATCGGGTACTCACGGCTGGATCCATTCTGGTCGGGGGCGGGGGCCCATGGCGGTGGGCCGGACGGACGGGGGCAGAGGACCGAGGTGTCCGGGTCCCGGCGGGGGGGATGCCTGGGTCACTGCGCCGACAACAGCGCGCACACCCTATCCAATATGGCGTTCGCCACCGCATCCTTGGAGCGGAGGGGGACCCTGGTGGTCGTCCCGTCCGACCCGAAGATCGTCACCTCGTTGGTGTCGTGGTCGAATCCCACACCCGGGGCGGTGACGTCGTTGGCCACCATCAGGTCGACGCCCTTGTCGCGGAGCTTCGCCATGGCCCGCTCGGTGAGCTGGCCCGTCTCCGCGGCGAAGCCGACCAGCACCTGGTGGTTCCTCCGACGTCGGCCCAGCTCGGCGAGGATGTCCGGCGTCGGTTCGAGGACCAGTTCCGGTACGCCTTCCGCCTTGTGCAGCTTGGAACCCGACGCCACCTTGGGACGGAAGTCGGCCACCGCCGCGGCCATGACCACCACGTCGGCGTCCTCCGACCGCGCCAGCATCGCCGCTTCCATGTCCGCGGCCGTCTCCACCCGGTCGACCGTCAGCCCGCGGCCGGTCGGGTGCGAGGCCGTGGTCACGAGGACGACCTCGGCGCCCCGGCGGCGTGCGGCCTCGGCCAGGGCGTGCCCCTGTTTGCCCGACGAGCGATTGGTGATGTAGCGCACCGGGTCGATGGGCTCACGGGTGCCGCCGGCCGAGACCACCAGGCGCACCCCCGACAGGTCGCCGACGCCGTCGCCGCACGTGACGTCGACCCTGCCGCCGTCGGGGCCCGCACCCGCTCCCAGCAGGTCGAGCACGGTGCGCACGATGACAGCCGGATCGGCCAGCCGCCCGGCGCCCACGTCCCCGCCGGCCAACCGGCCGTCCTCGGGCGGGATGACGGTGACACCGCGGGAGCGGAGGACCTCGAGATTGTGCTGGACGGCTGGGTGCTCCCACATCTCGGTGTGCATCGCCGGGCAGACGACCACCGGCGCCGCCGTGGCCACCAGGGTCGTCGTCAGCAGGTCGTCGGCGAGGCCGCCGGCATACCGGGCCAGGAGGTCGACCGTGGCCGGCACCACCAGCACGAGATCGGCCCGCTGGCCCAGCCGGGTGTGCGGGATGGGGGACGCCTCGTCCCACAAGCTCGACTGGGTGGGTTCCGACGCCAGCGCGTCGAAGGTCGTCCTGCCCACGAACCGGGTGGCACGCTCTGTCAGGACCGGCGCCACGTGCACGCCGGCGTCAACCAGCCGGCGGCACACCTCCACCGCCTTGTAGGCGGCGATCCCGGCCGACACACCGAGCACCACGACCGGCTGGCGCCGGCCGTCCGGCGGGCTCACCACACTGCTGCCGTCGGGGGCAGGGCCGATGCGTCGTCCCTCACCATCGTAGCCATCACCACAGTGCCGCCCCTCTCGTCGGTTCGACGGTCGGCTAGTCGGTCGCCCCGTCCGGCACCGCCGCGTCCGCGTCGGAGCCACCCTCACCCTCGCCCTCGCCCTCACCCTCGCCCTCGAGCAGGGCCAGCGCCGCCGCCTCGGCGAGCGCGATCTCCTCCGGGTCAGGCCGGGTGTAGGTCGCCTTGCCCGCCGCGACCTCCTCGAAGGCGATCGACAGGGGCTTGCCCGAGGCCGACGCCACCTGCGGCGGCACCACGACGCCCAGGCCCTCGCCGAGCGAGTTGTAGTAGCTGTTCACCTGGCGCGCCCGTCGCGAGGCCAGGGCCACCAGCGTGAACTTGGAATCGACCTTGTCGAGGAGCTCCTCGATCGGGGGGTCCATGAGCGTGTTCTGAGGCTGGGCCATCATGATCCTTCAGTTCGATCGTCGGGTGCGCCCAGGGTCTGCGTCGAGTGCACGCTGGACCCCCGGGATGCGCTCCCGTGCCTGCGGGACGCAGCACGGTAACGCTCCACTATACCGGCCACCTCGGCGGTGGCCTGCGTCACGTCGTGGTTGACCACCCAGGCATCGGCCAGTTCCCTGCCCTCGCGCTCCTCCTCGGCCCCCTCGGCCAGGCGTCTGGCGATGTGGTCCTCGTCGTCACCCCGCGCCCGCAGGCGGGCTTCCTGCACCTGCGGGGAGGGGGCGGTGAGGAGGATGAGGGTCGCCTCCGGACGGAGCTCGCGCACCCGGCGGGCACCCTGGAGATCGATCTCGAGGAGGACGTCGGCTCCCGGCGGGGGTGCGGGTATCGGCGTGCCGTACCGATTGCCCAGGAACTCCGCCCACTCGAAGAAGCCGCCGGCCCTGGCGTGCGCCTCGAAGGCCTGGCGGTCCACGAAGACGTAGGCGTCCTCCGGCTCACCGGCTCGGCGTTCGCGGGTCGTCCACGAACGGCTCAGCCACAGGGACGGGTCGGCCGCCACCAGCCGGGCGGCAATGGTGCCCTTGCCGGCACCGCCCGGTCCGAACAGGACGAAGATGAGCGGATCGGGGCGGTCCCCCGTCCGATCCGGGAGCGTACTGCTCAGCGAGCGGTCTCCCGGAGCAGGGCCTCGCGCTGGTTGCTCCCCAGCCCCTGCAGCCGCCGGCTCTCGCTGATCCCCACCGTGTCCATCAGCCGCCGGGCCTTCACCTTGCCGAGACCGGGCAACGATTCGAGGACCGAGAGGACTTTCATCTTCCCAACCGTCTCGTTGGAGTCGGCAGTGGTCAGGAGCTCGGACAGGGTGATGGACCCCAGTTTGAGCTTCTCTTTGACCTCGGCCCGCTCACGGCGGACCTTGGCTGCCTTGGCCAGGGCGGCCTGGCGCTGTTCGGGCGTGAGTGCGGGCGGTTGCGGCATGGTCGAGACGATAGCGCCTCTGGCGCCCCTGGTCACACGCTTCCACGTGGACCGGAGCCGAGGTCCTCCTCGTCGTGGCTGGGGAGCCCGGCAGCGGGGCCGTCGGCAGGTGCCGGACGGGAGCCCCGATGATCAATACTTGGTCGATGGTCACCGTCGATCTCAACGCCGATCTGGCCGAGGGGGAGGTCTTCACCGACCGCGACCTCGAGGTGCTCCGCCTGGTGTCGAGCGTCAGCATCGCCTGCGGGTTCCACGCCGGTGGCCCGGGCGTCATGCGGGCCGCCACCTCGGCCTGCGTCGAGCTCGGGGTGGCCATCGGTGCCCATGTGGCGTTCCGCGACCGGGAGGGATTCGGGAGGCGCCACGTGGCGCGCCCCGTGGCGTTGTTGGTGGAGGACATCGTGGAGCAGTGTGCGTTGCTGACCGAGCAGGCCGCCGCCGCCGGGGGTCACGTCACGTTCGTCAAGCCCCACGGCGCGCTCTACCACTGCATGGGCGTCGAACAGGACGTGGCCGAGGCGGTCGTCGAGGCAGTGTGCCGCTCGGGCATCGGGATCGTGGTGGCCCAGGCCGGCACCATCATCGTCGGACCGGCCCGCCGCCACGGGATCCGGGTCGTCCCCGAGGGGTTTCCCGATCGCGCCTACCTGCCCGACGGCCGCCTTGCGCCCCGCGACCGTCCTGGTGCGCTGGTCGAGGACCCGTCCGAGGTCGGGCGGCGGGCGGTGTCCCTCGCCCTCGGTCGTCGCGTCGAGGCGGTGGACGGGACATGGGCGTCGGTCGACGCCGAGACCCTGTGCATCCACGGTGACTCGCCGGGTGCCGCGCCCGCGGCGCGCTCCGTGCGGGCGGCGCTCGAGGCGCGCGCCGTCGGCGTGCGACCCTTTGCGGCGGGGCCGGCCTCCGGTAGCCGCTCGCCATGACGTCGGACTGCCGGTGGTTCGGGGACCGGGCCGTCCTGTTCGAGGTGGCCGACGTCGCCTCGGCTCATGCGCTCGCCGCCGCCTTCTCCGCCCGGACCGTCCGGGACCACGACGTCGAGGACGTCGTGGTCGGGTTCCGGAGCGTCCTCGTCCACCTCGGACCGGACGTCGCAACCCACGAGGAGGTGCACCGGCACCTCCTCACCGCCGCCAGCAAGGAGGAAACGGGGCGTCTCGCAGGGGCTCCGTCAGCTCCGTCCGGCCAGACGCGCCCACCGCTGGAGATTCCCGTGCGGTTCGACGGACCGGACCTCGATGACGCCGCGTCGGCCGTCGGGGGAACCACCGGTGCGGTCGCCGAGCTCCTGACCGCGGCCGAGCTGCAGGTGGCGTTCCTCGGATTCGCCCCCGGATTCCCCTACCTCGTCGGCCTCCCCCCGGAACTGGCCGCGCTCCCCCGGCGCGAGACCCCCCGGACCTCGGTCCCGGCCGGCTCGGTGGCGGTGGCCGGTGGCTTCGCCTCCGTCTACCCACGCTCGACCCCCGGCGGCTGGATGTTGCTCGGTCGGACCACCACCCGGCTGTTCGACCCGCATCGACGGCCGTACGCACGGGTCGGGCCCGGCGACCGGGTCCGGTTCCGGGCCGACCCTACCCTCGAGGTGCCCTCGTCCGGGCCGGAGGGCGCACCGGCGCCGGGCCCGTCCGGGCCGGGCGGGGGCGGCGACCGCTTCGCCGATGTCCTTCGGCCCGGCCTGGTGAGCACCGTCCAGGACGCCGGACGGATCGGCATGGCGGGCATCGGCGTGCCGCGGGCGGGCCCCGCCGATCCCGAGTCGATGGCGCTGGCCAACCGGTTGGTGGGCAACCCGGCCGATGCGGCGGCGATCGAGGTGACCGCGTTCGGCCCGGCGCTCCGGTTCTCGTCGGCCGCCCATCTGGCCGTGGTGGGGGTGGCGAGCGACGCCGCCGACCTGGACGTGGACGGCCATCCCTGCCGCCCCGGGACGGTGGTCCCCGTGGAGGTGGGCCAGGTGGTGACCGTCGGCCGCATCGGGGTCGGGCTGCGCGCGTACCTCGCAGTCGGCGGTGGCTTCACGACAGCGCTGGCCGTCGGCTCCCGGGCGTCGGACGTGCTCAGCGGCCTGGGGGCGGGCCCGTTGCGCGCCGGCGACCGCCTGCCGCTCGGTCCTGCTACCCGGCCCCGCGGCCGGCTCACAGCGCTCGCCCGCCGTGGCGACGGAAGGAGCCGGGTGATCCGGGTGCTCGCCGGTCCCCACGAATTCCCCGACGCAGCCTGGAACCGCCTGATCGACGGACGGTGGACCGTGACGGACGGATCGAACCGGGTCGGCGTGCGGCTGTCGGGATCGGAGGGCCCGCTCCGGGGTGCCGTTCGGGCCATCGACTCGGTTCCCATGGTGACCGGGGCGATCCAGGTCCCGCCGGGCGGGAACCCGATCGTCCTCCTGCCCGACCATGCCACGATAGGGGGGTACCCGGCGATCGCCTGCGTGATCGGTGCCGACCTCCCGCTCGTGGGCCAGCTCGCCCCCGGCGACACGGTCGTGTTCGTTCCCGTCGACCTGGCCGAGGCGCGGCGCCTGTGGACCCGACGTCAGTCGGAGCTCACCTCGGCGGTGTCCGGGTGGTTCCCCACCGCGGCGGCGACGTGAGGGGCGGTGTCGGCCGCCCAGTCGTCGTTCCGGCGACGCCGGGCGGTCAGCGAACGGACACTCGCCGCCCCGGTGGCCCGGCCACCGCCCTGGGTCGGAGCGGTCGGACCATGGCCACGCGTGGATGGCCCGGGTGGGAGCGGGTGCGCTCTCGGGCCCGTACGGCGGCCAGTCCCGGTCCGAGGCGAGCGTCGTCGACCACGTGGAACCCGAACCGCTCGTAGTAGGGGGCGTTCCAGGGGACGTCGGCGAAGGTCGTCAAGGTAACGGCGTCCAGCCCGCGCTCCGTCGCCCATGCCGTCAGGTGCTCGATCAACGCCCGACCGATCCCCCGGCCCGCGGCGGTCGGGTCAACCGACACCTCGTCGATGTGGGCGTTCCCGTCGATGACCGACGCCAACAGGTAGGCGACCGGCCGGTCGTCGGCGTCCGTGGCTACCCATGCCCTCCTCCCGACCCGGCCGACGTCGAGTCGTTCGATCGTCGAAGGTTCGGCTGCGGACACCTCCGGCAGCCCGACCTCCGCAAAACGCCGGCCGGCAGCCACCTCGATCCTCCGGAGGTCCTCCAGCTCGTCGCGACGGGGCGCCCGGATGGGAGAGGTGCTCGAGGCCGCGGCCGAGTCTGCCGCTGTCGACCGCCCGTTGCCAGCGGGTTGACCCGTCCGGTCGCCGCTCCATGGGCGTCAGATGCCACCCCGCAGTGCCAGATCTGCGAGAGTGGCCCCCGGGAGTTCGACGATCATGAAGGGCACCGGTGGGTACCCTCGAGCGAGAGGAGCCGGCTGTGGGCGACGGAGACCGACCCGAGGACGACAGCGGGCTGTTCCAGTCCCGGGACGACGGGCAGCTCCACTTCCTGCCGGGCACCGAGGCCTCCGCGTTCCCGGTCACCGCACCGGAGAACGCCACGCCGCTCGAGGAGGACGAACCCGAGGGGACCATCCCGGCCAGCACCCTGTGGGCCATGAAGGAGCGCCGCCACGAGCAGATCGTCCACCTGTTCGGGCACCCGCACCGGATCCGGGCGTGCATCGGAAGCGGCGACGGCGCGGTCTACGCCACGGACGACGGCAAGCGGCACTGCATGATCGGGCGCCGGGTGGGGACTACCCGCGACGGCTGCGTGTACAGCCTGGTGGCGAGGGTCTCGCTCGACACCTACCAGTCGCTCGCCTCCGGCGCCATCGACGGGCGGGCGGCCTTCCTGGCCAGCACCGAGGCGGGCCTGAGCGGAACGGTCGAGGAGCCGGGGGTGTCGAACGTCTTCGACGTCGACTACTACCAGCACCCGGACGAGATCCCACCGGAGTACCTGCCCCCGTCACCGTTCATCGAGTTCGCCCAGGACCTGCCCACCGCCGACCGCTGAGCGCCGGGGGGCTCCGGCCGGCTCGGGTCCCGTACTCGACGGTGGCTCCGATTTCTGTGCCCGACGCTCCCCGCGCCTCCGGCGGCCGGAGGCCACGAACAGCGTGGCCAGGAGTCCGAGCGCCGTCACCACTGCGACGAGGACCGCCGGTACCTCGTGGGGTGGGAGGTACGTGAACCGCACCGTGGTTGTCCCGGCCGGCACGGGCACCTCCTGGAAGAGCCCGGGAGGGCCCGAACGGGCGCGCACGACAGGCACGCTGCGGGAACCGACGGTCGCCGTCCACCCCGGTGCGTACTGGACCCGTCGGAGCAGGACCGTCGGATGGTCACAGGTGACCTGTGCCTCGTCCCACCCATGCACTGCCACCCGGCACGAGCTCCCGGGCGGGCCGCCCTCTGCCGCGGTCCCGGCGGGTGCGCTCGCGACCGAGAAGGCGGGCGCCGGGTCGGGCAGCTCCCAGATCCGCGCCGTCGAGTCCTGGTAGACGAGGCGGGGACCCCGCGGCCACTGCGGGGAACCGGGGACCGGGTATTCGCCGGGACCAGGCGCGGCACTCGACGCCGGTGCCACCACGTACCGGACGCCCACGGCCTCGTAGTTGGCCATGAGGGTCGACAGTTCCTCGGCGGGGGACGGACCGGCCGGGTTGGACTCGTTGCCGCCGGTGAACTCGAAGGGGACCGTGTTGGTGTCGAGGTCCTTCTCCACGTAATTCGTCCACGCCCGGGGAAGCGGCAGCTCGTTGACGTTGACCTCGGCGAGACCGAAGTACGAGCCGTAGTTCGGCTGGATCGGGCCGAGGGTGGCAAACCGGTAGGTGTCGAGGTTGGCCTGTAGCCAGCTCACCGACCCCGTGGCGACCGCCGTGGGCCGCGGCGCCGAGAGGTACGTGACGCCGAGCAGGACCACGGCCTCGACGGCGACGGCCCCGGCCAGGACGATCCGGCCCCACCGGCGCAGCCGCGCCGGACCCGGACCCTGCCGGCGGGCCGCACGCCCGTGCGCCGGTGGCCGCCGGCCGGCGGCCAACCATCCCCCGATGGCCACCAGCGCCAACATCACCAGGGCGAACGCCACACTGCCGGCCACGAAGAGATGCCGGTGGGTCTCCATCCCGCCGGTCGGGCCGGCCGCGGTGGTGAGCGACCGCCATGCCGCCAGGGCCGCCGCGACGGCGCCGGCTGCAGCCACGCCCACGCCGATCCACAGTGCCCTGATGCCGGTGCGGCGCCGAGCGACGTCATCGAAGCCGACGGCCGCCAGCACCACCACGGCGAGCTCCCAGGTAGGGTCGGCATAGCGGTAGAAGGCGGTCAGCCGCACCACCGGCACGAGCGCCAGGAGGTGCACGGCCGGGGCGAGCCCGTAGGTCCGGGTGAGGCAGACCGCCACCCACAGCCCGAGGCCGACCCGGAGTATCCGGTTGTGCCGGCCGACCAGCCCGACCACGGCACCGGCCACCAGGGTCACGTCGAGGTAGCCCCCCACGTTGGACCAGAACACGGAGATGGCGTCGACCGGGCCGACCGAGTGGAATCCGAAGATCGGACCGAGGGAGTACGGCAGGACCAGCTGCGCCAGGTCCCTGCCGTGCAGCACCACATAGGCGTAGGCACCGTTGCCGTGGGCGCCCGTGTTGGCGAACCGGGCGTAACCGGCGAACGCCACCCACAACGGTGCCGACAGGGCCACACCGGCGACGGCGCCGGCCGAGAGCTTCCCGACCATCCGGCGCCACGCCCGGCGACCGGGTCCGGCCACCCGCAGCACTGCCCACCATGCCACGAACAGGAGGTCGAGGAAGATCGTCTCGGGGAACCCGCCGTACACGGAGAAGGCCACCGCCACCGCGAGCAGCCGCCAACCCCAGGCCCGGCCCTCCTGCGCCGCCGCCAGCGCCCGTTCGACGCCGAGGAGGCACAGCGGGAGGAACGCCAGCACGCGAATGGGCTCGATGGCGAACCACGCGAACGTCCCGCACAATCCGAAGGCCACGCCGCCCGCCGTGGCCAGGGTGCGCCCGACGCCCAACCGGCCCAGTAGGGCGACGGTGGACCAGCCGGCCACCAGCTCGAGTAGGAGCTGCAGGTAGAGCAGGCCGTTCGAGAAATGGAACAGGAGGGTCGGGAGGTAGAAGGCCCCGCTCTGCATGTCGCCGGCGAGGGGTACCCCGATGCCCTCGTAGGGGTTCCACCAGGGGACGTGGCCCGACAGCCAGTCGGCGCTGGTGAGGTGACCGAGCGCCTGCATGAGATAGCCGGCGTTGGGGTCGATGGTCGGATACCCCCGCAACACCTCGGGCAGCCGCGACACCAGCCCGGAGTCGAGGTACAGCGGGTCGACCGTGATCAGGTGGAGCAGCGCCGGGAGGTTGGCGACGACGACGGCCGCGGCGACGCACGCGTACGGTACGACCTGCCGTCGGCTCACCCGAAGGCCCTGCTCAGTTCCTCACTGGTCGTGCGTGCGGCCTCGCGCAGCGCCTCGGCATCGGGTCCGGCGGCGAGGAGCGAACGCGACGCGCTGGGGAGCACGGTGCCCGGCGGGCAGCGTGCGAACAGCCGGGCCGTCCCCTCGACGGTCCCGCCCTGGGCGCCGACCCCCGGAGCAAGGATGACGCCCCCGAGCTCCGCCAGGTCGAACCCGGAGGGCTCGAGGGTCGCGCCGATCACGGCACCCACCGTGCCGGGCACGGCGAGTCCCCCGTGGTTGAGCTCGCGGATGCTCTCGAGGAGCGCGTCCTCCACCGGGGGTCCGTCCTGCCGACCGCCGTCGGCCCGGTGCCCGGTCACCGCCTCCTGGATCGTCCGACCCTCCGGATTGGATCCCCGGACGACCACGACGACGCCCCGACCGGAGGCTGCGGCCAGCTCGAATGCCGGTCGCAGTGACCCGATCCCGAGGTAGGGGTGCACGGTGACCGCATCAGCGGCCAGAGGGCTGCGCGGATCCAGCCACGCCGATGCATAGGCCTCCATCGTCGACCCGATGTCCCCCCGCTTGGCATCGGCGATGACCACGAGCCCGGCACCGCGCGCCGCCACGATGACGGATTCGAGCGCGGCGATACCCGCCGCCCCGTGACGCTCGAAGAAGGCGACCTGGGGCTTGACCACGGGGACGACCCCGGCGAAGGCCTCGACACACCGGAGGCCGAACGTCCGGAGGCCCTCCCCCGAGTCGGGGAGACCCCACTGGTCGAGCAGGTCGCTGGACGGATCGATGCCGGCGCACAGTGGCCCCGACCGGGCCACCGCCTTCGCCACCCGGTCGACGAACCCCACCGGGGTCCGTCCCTCATCCATGCGCCGCTCCTCTCAGCTCCGCCACCGTGCGGACGCCGTGGTGGCCGCACCAGGCCTCGAGCTCCCGGAGGACTCGGAGCGGGGCCCGCGGGTCACGGAAGGTCGCTGTCCCTACCTGCACGGCGTGGGCGCCCGCCATGATCAGTTCGACGGCGTCCTCGCCGCACATGACCCCACCGACGCCGATGATGACCGCGTCGGGATGGGCGGCCCGCACGTCGAACACCGCCCGCACCGCGACCGGGTGGACGGGCGGTCCCGACAGACCGCCACCGGCGGCGCCCGACCCGAGCGCCGGCCGTCGGGTCTCGAGGTCGATGGCCATGGCCAGCAAGGTGTTGACCAGCGTGACCGCGTCGGCGCCGGCGGACAGGGCGGCGCCGGCCACCTCGGCGAGATCGGCGACGGTCGGGCTGAGCTTGGCCCACCGTGGGAGTCCGGGGCACCGCTCGCCCACCGCCGCCACCACCTCGGCGGTGGCCGTCGGCGAGTGGGCGAACATCCGGCGCCGATCCTCGACGTTCGGACAGCTCACGTTGACCTCCACGGCCACCACCCCGGGCGCGCCGGACACCATCGATGCCGCGGCGGCGAAGTCCTCGACCCGCTGGCCCCAGATGCTGACCACCACCCGGGCACCGACCGCGTTGAGCCGTGGGAGGTCTCGCTCGAGCCATGCCGCCAACCCCGGCCCCTGGAGGCCGACGCTGTTGAGCATGCCCGCCTGCGCCTCGTGGACCCGCGGGGCGGCGTTCCCGGGCCACGGGTCGACGGAGAGGGACTTGACCACGACTGCCCCCAGGTCGGCGAGGGGGAGGTAGGCCTCGAGCTCGTCGGCGTGCCCGGAGGTGCCCGACGCGGTCATCACCGGGTTCGGGAGCGACAGCGATCCCACCCGCACACCGAGGTCGACGTCGCCGAGCCTCACCGCCCGCCAGGCCCGCCGGACCCGACCCGTCGTCCCGGCTCCGGCCCGCAGCGCACTCACCGGCTCACCCACTCATCCCTGGTGGTACTCCTGCAGCGAACGGACCGACAGCGGATGGCTGATCCAGTCGGCGATGCCTGCGGCCGCCGCCCGGGCGGCGGCGACCGTGGTGAGGCAGGGGACCATATTGGCGAGTGCGGCCTCCCTGATGTGCACGCCGTCCGCCCGGGGGCCCCGTCCCCTCGGGGTGTTGACCACGAGCTGCACCTTGCCCCCGGCGATGAGGTCGACGGCATCCACCACCCCGGCGTGGGATTCGCCGACCTTGGCCACCACGGTGGCCACCGGGATCCCCTCACCCTCGAGCTTCGCCGCCGTCCCCGACGTCGCCGCCAGTTCGAAGCCCAGCAAGGCGAACTGTCGCGCCGCCTCGAGCCCCACCGCCTTGTCCCGATCGGCTAGGGACAGGAAGACCGTCCCGCTCACCGGAAGCCTGTTGCCCGCGGCGATCTGGCTCTTGGCGAAGGCCAGCCCGAAGGTGGTGCCGATCCCCATGACCTCGCCGGTCGACCGCATCTCGGGGCCGAGCAGGGTGTCCACCCCCGGGAACCGGTTGAACGGTAACACCGCCTCCTTCACCGACACGTGCCCGCCCACCGGCGTGATGAGCAGTCCCTCGTCCCGCAACTCGGCGAGCGTCGCTCCCACCATGACCCTGGCCGCCACCATGGCCACCGGGACGCCGGTCGCCTTGGCCACGAAGGGCACCGTCCGGCTCGCACGCGGATTGGCCTCGAGCACGTACACCTGCTCGTCCTTCACCGCGAACTGCACGTTGATCAGGCCGCGCACCTCGAGGGCGGCGGCGATGGTCCGCACGTGGCGCTCGAGCTCCGAGATCACCGTCTCCGACAGCGTCTGCGGTGGAAGGGCACACGCAGAGTCGCCGGAGTGGACGCCCGCCTCCTCGACGTGCTCCATGATGCCGCACACCACCACGTCGCCGCTGGCGTCGCGCACGGCGTCGACGTCCACTTCGACCGCATCCTCGAGGAACCGGTCGACCAGCACCGGCCGGTCGGCGGTCACGCCCCCCTCCCGCCCCAGCGAGCCGCCGGTCCCGGACATCGCCTCGACCGCCTCCGCCAGTCGTCGGTCGTCGTAGACGATCTCCATCGCCCGACCGCCGAGCACGTAGGAGGGTCGTACCAGCACGGGGTAGCCGACGGCGGCGGCCACCGACACGGCCTCCTCCGGCGTCGTGGCCGTCCCGCCGGGAGGCTGGGGGATGCCGAGCTGCCCGCAGAGGGCGTTCCAGCGCTCGCGGTCCTCGGCCAGGTCGATGGAGGCCGGTGAGGTGCCGAGCACGAGCTCCTCGGGGATCCCCGCCGCCAGTTTGAGCGGGGTCTGGCCACCCATCGACACGATGACGCCGACCAACCGTCCCCCGTCGACCGAGGCGCCATGCTCGGCGTCGAGCACGGCGGCGACGTCCTCGGGGGTGAGTGGCTCGAAGTAGAGGCGGTCCGACGTGTCGTAGTCGGTGGACACCGTCTCGGGATTGCAGTTGATCATCACGGTCTCGTAGCCGGCCGACCGCAGGGCGAACGAGGCGTGGACGCAGCAGTAGTCGAACTCGATGCCCTGACCGATCCGGTTGGGACCCGAACCGAGGATGACTACCCGCGGGCGGCCCGATGGCCGGACCTCGTCCTCGTCCTCGGTGGTCGAGTAGTGGTAGGGCGTGTGGGCCTCGAACTCGGCACCGCAGGTGTCCACGGTCTTGAACGTCACATCCACCCCGAGTGCCCGGCGAGCTGTCCGCACGTCGTCGCCGGACACCCCCTCCCCGAGGAGGTAGGCCAGCTGGGCGTCGGAGAAGCCGAGGCGACGGAGGCGCCGCCACGCCCGCCGGTCCAGGTCCCCGAGGGTGACACCGAGGGTGACCTGCAGGTCCAGGGTCATCCGGGCGTCGGTGATGTCGGCGATGCCCGACAGGAACCACGGGTCGATGCCGGTGACCTCCGCCAGCTCAGCCACCGACACCCCGCGGCGCATCAGCGTCTCCAGCTGGAAGATCCGCTCCGGGGTGGCCGTGGCCACCCGATCGAGGAGCTCGGTCGTGGGCACCGCGTCGAGCGTCACCTCGGTCGGGTCGGCGTTGAGCCCGGCCCGCCCCTGTTCGAGGGACCGCACCGCCTTCTGCAGCGATTCGGGGAAGGTGCGTCCGATCCCCATGACCTCGCCCACCGACTGCATCCGGGTGCCGAGCTCGTCGGTGGCACCGGGCAGCTTCTCGAAGGCCCACCGGGGGATCTTCGTGACCACGTAGTCGATGGTCGGTTCGAACGACGCCGGGGTCGCACCGGTGATGTCGTTGGTGATCTCGTCCAGCCGGTACCCGACGGCCAGGCGGGCGGCGATCTTGGCGATGGGGAAGCCGGTGGCCTTGGAGGCCAGCGCCGACGACCGGGAGACGCGGGGGTTCATCTCGATCACCACCTGGCGTCCGTCGACGGGGTCGACGGCAAACTGCACGTTCGAGCCGCCCGTCTCCACCCCGACCCGACGGATGCAGGCGAAGGCCGAGTCACGCATGGTCTGGTACTCGACGTCGGTCAGGGTCTGGGCCGGTGCCACGGTGATCGAGTCTCCAGTGTGCACGCCCATCGGGTCGACGTTCTCGATGGAGCAGACGACCACGCAGTTGTCGGCGTTGTCCCGCATCACCTCCAGCTCGAACTCCTTCTGGCCGGCGATCGACCGCTCGACGAGCACCTCGCTGATGGGCGAGGCGTCGAGCCCCTCGGCGGCCAGCCGCACCAGCTCCTGGCGGGTGGCGGCGATGCCGGTGCCGGCCCCTCCGAGGATGTAGCTCGGCCGCACCATGACCGGAAAGCCCATCGACTCGCCGATGGCCAGCGCCTCGTCGAGGGAGTGCGCGAACCCCGAGGCCGGGACGGCGAGCCCGATCTCCTCCATGGCCGCCTTGAACCGCTCCCGGTCCTCGGCGGTGGCGATCGCCTCGGCATTGGCGCCGATCACCTCCACGCCGTGGGCCTCGAGGACCCCGCGCTCGGCCAGGGCCATGGTCAGGTTGAGGGCGGTCTGGCCCCCGAGGGTGGGCAGGAGGGCGTCCGGCCGCTCGCGCTCGATGATCGCCGCCAGCACATCGGGATCGAGCGGCTCGACGTAGGTGCGGTCGGCCATGGCCGGGTCGGTCATGATCGTCGCCGGATTCGAATTGGCCAGCACCACCCGGAACTTCTCCTCGGCCAGCACCCGGCACGCCTGGGTCCCCGAGTAGTCGAACTCGCAGGCCTGCCCGATGACGATGGGGCCGGATCCGACGACCAGGATCGACTCGATGTCCTCGCGCCGGGGCACTAGACCGCTCCCTCCGTCTCGGCCGCAGTTCGGAGGGCCCGCCCCTTCTGGGTGCCGGTGGCGTCCATCAGGGCCCGGAACTCGTCGAAGAGGTAGCGCGCGTCGTGGGGCCCCGGGCCCGCTTCGGGGTGGTACTGCACGCTGAACACCGGGGTGTCGCGGCTGCGCAGGCCCTCGATCACGCCGTCGTTGAGATTGACGTGGGTGACCTCGGCGGTCCGGAGCGAGTCCGCCGCCACCGCGTAGTTGTGGTTCTGCGAGGTGATCTCGACCTTCCCGGTCGCCAGTCGGCGAACCGGGTGATTGCCCCCGTGGTGTCCGAAGGGCAGCTTGTAGGTGGTGGCCCCGAGTGCGCTGCCCAGCAGCTGGTGGCCGAGGCAGATGCCGAAGACGGGAACGGTGCCGCGCTCGGCGATCATCCGGATCTCACCCACGATGCCGGGGAGCGCGGCGGGGTCACCCGGTCCGTTGGACAGGAAGATCCCGTCGGGTTCAAGTGCCAGCACGTCGTCGGCCGGGGTCCGGGCGGGCACGACGGTGATGGTGGCGAGCTCCCCCAGCTGGCGCAGCATCGCCTCCTTGATCCCGAAGTCGAAGGCCACCACCCGGTAGGGACCGTCCCCCCGGGTGTAGGGAGATGAAGTGGTCACCGTGAACACCAGGTCCCGGCCGTCGGTGGTGGCGGCCGCCGCCGCCGCCGTCACCAGCTCGGCCTCACTGGCTGTGCCGAAGGCGCAGGCCATCGCCCCGCGCTCGCGCAGGTGCCGGGTGAGGCGCCGGGTGTCGACCCCGGTGATGCCGGGCACCCCGAACCGGACGAGGAACTCCTCGAGCGTCTCCGTCGACCGCCAGCTGCTGGGTCGGTCGGCCAGGTCGCGGACGATCACCCCGCAGCAGTGGGGTCGTGCCGCCTCGTCGTCGGTGGGATTGACCCCGTAGTTGCCGATGTGGGGATAGGTGAAGGCGACCACCTGCCCGGCGTAGGAGGGGTCGGTGATGACCTCCTGGTAGCCGGACAGCACGGTGTTGAACACCACCTCTCCGGTGGCCACGCCGCCCTCGGGTTCGGCGCCGATGGCCTCGCCTTCGAACACTTCACCGTCGGACAGGACCAGCAGCGCCTCGGCCCGGTGCACCGTCCCGCTCCGCCCGTTCACCGCTGGGCCTCGGCGTCGACGACCACCGGCTCCCCGCGGAACACGGTGTGACGGACCCGACCGGTCAGCGTGCGCCCGGCGTATGGCGTGTTGTGGCTGCGACTGGCCAGGGCCACCGGGTCGACCGTCCAGGTGGCGGTGGGGTCGATCACGCACAGGTTCGCCGCCGCACCCGGCACCACCGGTCCGCCCTGGCCACCGCCGTGGGCGGGGTCGAGGCCGGCGATGGCCGCCGGCTGCCAGGCGAGCAGGGCCAGGATCCTGGCCAGCGGCAGGTCCAGCTCGGTGAGGGCGAGGGACAGGGCGGTCTGCAGGCCGAGCATGCCCGGGGGTGCCTGGTCGAACGGCAGGTCCTTGAGCTCGGGGGCATGCGGGGCGTGGTCGGTGGCGATGGCGTCGATGGTGCCGTCGGCCAGCCCGGCCTTCACCGCCTCGACGTCCGCCGGTGGTCGCAGCGGCGGGTTGACCTTGAACACCGGGTCATAGCGGGCGACGCAGGCGTCGGTCAGGGTGAAGTGGTGGGGGGCCGCCTCGGCCGTGACGGCCAGCCCCTCCGCCTTGGCCGCCCGCACCAGTTCGATCGAGCCGGCGGTCGAGAGGTGGAGGAAGTGGATCCGTCCTCCGGTGGACCGGGCCAGCGCGATGTCCCGCGCCACCATCACCTCCTCGGCAGCCGCCGGCATGCCGGGGATCCCGAGACGGCTGGACCAGGCACCCTCGTGCATCGCACCGCCGTCGGCCAGCGAGGCGTCCTCGCAGTGCTGGGCCAACGTCACGCCCAGCCCGGATGCGTACTCGAAGGCACGGCGCATCAGCCCGGCGGACTGCACCCCGCTCCCGTCGTCCGTGAACAGCCGCACACCCAGCCCGGCGAGCTCGGCCATCGGCGCCAGTCGTGCGCCGGACCGTCCCTGCGTGATCGCCCCGGCCACGGCCACCTCGGTGGTGGCCGACGCCGCCAGGTCGAAGACGTTGCGGACCGCCTCGGCCGAGTCGAGGGCCGGTTCCGTGTTGGGCATGGCCACCACGGCGGTGAACCCGCCGAGGGCCGCGGCCCGCGCGCCGGTCTCGATGGTCTCCGACTCCTCCCGGCCAGGCTCGCGGAGGTGGGTGTGGAGATCGACCAGCCCGGGGGCGACCACGCAGCCGGTGGCGTCGAGCACCCGTGCCCCTCGCGGCGCGTCGACGCCGTCTTCCACGGCCACCACGCGTCCGTCGTTCACCACCACGTCGGCCCGTCGCTCCCCCTCGGCGTCGACGACCGTGCCACCGCTGAGCACCAGCACGGTCCGGCGGGATGCCGGGGGACGGGACCGGTCAGGCACCGTGCGCCCCCCCGATCGGTCCCTGGCCGAGCACGAGGAAGAGCACGGCCATGCGGACGGCCACGCCGTTGCTCACCTGGTCGGTGATCAGGGCTGCGGGCAGCTCGGCCACGTCCGACGCGATCTCCACCCCCCGGACGATGGGGCCGGGATGGAGGATCATGGCGTCGGGCGAGAGCATCTCCGCCCGTCGGGCGGTGAGGCCGTAGCCGGCGGTGTACTCACGGAGCGAGGGCAAGAAGGCGCCGCTGCCCCGCTCTTCCTGGACCCGCAGGAGTGAGACCACGTCGACCTTGGGGAGCACCCGGTCGAGGTCGTGGCTGACCGCGGCCACCGCCCATCCGTCGAGGGAGGGCGGCAGGAGCGTGACCGGGGCCACCAGGGTGACCTCGGCCCCGAGTGCCGCGTAGGCGGCGATCTGCGAGCGGGCCACCCGGCTGTGGCGGACGTCGCCGACGATGGCCACCTGCAGCCCGTCGAACCGGGCCATGCCCGCGTCGCCCCCACCGAGCGCGCTGCGGACGGTGTACAGGTCGAGCAGCGCCTGCGTGGGATGTTCGTGCCATCCGTCCCCGGCGTTGATGACAGCGCAGTGGTCGACCCACTCGGCCACCCGGGCGGGGACGCCCGACGAGGCGTGGCGGATGATGACCGAGTCGATCCCGATCGCCTCGATCGTCTCGACCGTGTCGCGGAGGGACTCGCCCTTCTTGAGCGAGGAGGATCCGGCGGCGAAGGAGAGGACGTCGGCCGACATGCGCTTGGCCGCGGTCTCGAATGACATCCGAGTCCGGGTCGAGTCCTCGAAGAACAGCGTGGCCACGGTGCGCCCGCGGAGGGTGGGCACCTTGGGATTTGCCCGGCGCCCGACCTCGGCGAAGGAGTCGGCCACCCGGAGCACCTCGGCGATCCCCTCAGCACCGAGGTCGTCGATGCCCAGGAGATGGGTCGGGAAGGGACTCACCTGCTGACCAGTTCCCCCAGGGAGACCCCCTCGTCGGAGACGTCGACCATCTCGTCCCTCCGAGTCGGGAGGTTCTTGCCGATGTAGTCGGGCCGGATCGGCAGCTCGCGGTGGCCCCGGTCGACCATGACCGCCAACTCGACCACCTGGGCCCGCCCGTACTCGCCGAGGGCGTTGAGTGCGGCCCGGATCGTCCGCCCGGTGAAGAGCACGTCGTCCACGAGGACCACGGTCGCTCCCGTCAAGTCGAAGCTGATGTCGGTCGTCGCCTCCGGGAGCACCGGGCGCAGCCCGATGTCGTCACGGTAGAAGGCCACGTCCAGGGTGCCCACCGGGATGGCCGCCCCCTCGACCTCGGCCAGCGTCGCCGCCAGGTGGTCGGCGATGGCCACGCCGCCGGTCTGGAGCCCGATCAGCACCACCTGGCGAAGCCCGCGGTTCCGCTCGGCGATCTCGTGGGCCATGCGGGTGATGGCCCGTCGAACGTCCTCCGCCGACATGACCTGGACACGGGGAACGAAGACAGCACCCCGCGGTCGGGTGTGACTGCGCTCACGTTCGGCCACCGTCTCCTCCTGTCCGTTCGGGCCTCACAGGACCCGCTTCACGGTCAGGACCCGACTATACCCGCTGACGCAGGGTGGGTCGGGGCGCGGCGCCGGTCAAGCGCGGGTTTGGCGCGCCAGCGTGGCCAGCACGCCGTTCACGAACCGACCGGAGTCGTCGGTGGAGTAGGCCGACGCCAGCTCCACCGCTTCGTTGAGCACGACCGCGGTGGGGACCTCCGGACAGCCCACCAGCTCGGCCACGGCCAGTCGCAGGACGTTGCGGTCCACCACGGCCATCCGGCCGAGGTCCCAGCCGATGGCGGCGCCGTCGATGAGTCGGTCGATCTCGCCGGACCGGGCCGTCACGATGGCGATCAGGGTGGCCACGTAGTCGTCGGGGGAGACAGAGAGCTCCCGCACAACCTCGTCGGGCGTCCTTCCCTTCAGCTCCGCCTCGTAGAGGAGGGACAGGGCCCGTTCACGGGCTTGGTGGCGGGGCGCGGATTCCATGGTGGTCGGTCGGGTCGGGTTCGCACATCCCTGTCGCGGCCCGGACGCCGGTCGGTGCCGGCATCGGGCGTCGCCCGGGTGACCGCCGCAGCGCCGCACCGGGCCGGGGCGGTACCGGCTCAGGCCCGGGTCAGGTACTCCCCCGTCCGGGTGTCGACCTTGATCTTCTCGCCGGGATTGACGAACAGCGGCACCTGGAGGACGAGCCCCGTCTCCAGCGTCGCCGGCTTGCGGGCACCGGACACCCGGTCGCCCTGGAGGCCGGGCTCGGTGTCGGTCACCGTCAGCTCGACGGCGGCAGGAAGGTCCACCCCTACGATCTCCGTACCGAAGAACTGCAGCACGGCATCGTCGCCCTCCTTCAGGTAGTTGGCCGCGTCACCGAGCAGTGACGTCTCGACCTGGAGCTGCTCGTAGGACTCCGTGTCCATGAACACATAGTCGCCGCCGTCTCGGTACAGGAACTGCATCTCCCGCTTGTCGATCATGGCCTGCTCGAGCTTCTCGTCGGCGCGGTAGGTGCGCTCGATGACCGCCCCGGTCCGCTGGTTCTTCAGCTTGGTCCGCACGAATGCGCCACCCTTGCCCGGCTTCACGTGCTGGAACTCGACCACGGCGAACAGACCCTCCGGGAGGTCGAGGGTCATCCCATTGCGGAGATCGTTGGTGGACACGGCCATCAGACAGCAACTTCCTTCGGGAACGTGGTGAGCGGGCGGCTGCCGTAGGCGGTCACCACCAAGGTGTCCTCGATGCGGACCCCGCCCGTTGCCGGGAGGTAGACGCCCGGTTCCACGGTGACCACGGTGCCGTGTTCGAGAATAGCAGTCGATCCCGGGGCGACCGACGGTGCTTCGTGGATGTCGAGGCCGACGCCGTGACCGGTGCCGTGCTCGAACCGGTCGGCCCAACCGACCGCGGCGATCGCCTGCCGGCAGACCTCGTCGACGGCCCCGGCGGTGACCCCGGGCCGGACGGCGCCCACGCCGAGCCGCTGCGACTCGGCCACCACCTCGAACACCGTCGCCAGCTCGCCCCGGGGACGACCCCCGACACAGAAGGTCCGGGTCATGTCCGACCGGTAGCCGTCGAACACCGCGCCGAAGTCGACCACGACGGGGTCGCCGGCCCGGATCTGGCGGTCCGCGGGCCGGGCATGGGGCTTGGCCGAGTTCTCCCCTGAGGCCACGATGGTCTCGAAGGCGCTTTCCTCGGCACCCCGCTCCCGCATGGCATGGTCCAGGGCGGCGGCGAACCGCGCCTCGGTGAGCACCCGGGTCCCGTTCGTCGGTCGGCCGGCGGCCGCCAGCAGCGGGAGCACGTCGGCCAGTGCCTGGTCGGCGATGGAGGCGGCGCGCTCCATCCTGGCGATCTCGCCGGCGTCCTTGACGGTCCGCAGGCCCTCGACCAGCCCGCGGGTGGGCACCAGGGTGGCGTGCTCGAACAGCTCCGCCCACGAGCGCTGGCCGGCCCAGGTCACGTGGTCCGCTTCGAGCCCGATCGAGCCGGCCTCCGCCGCCGCCTCGACCAGCCCCTCTCGCTGGACCTGGACTCCGCCGATGCAGCGCTCGACCGACACCCCGACGCCGGCCGCCGTCAGCTGCTCCTCGGACTGGGTCCGGTACCGCCCGTCCGTGGCAAGCACGGCCCGGTCCCTGGTCACCAACAGGAGACCGGCCGAGCCGGTGAATCCGCTCAGCCAGCGGATGTTGGCCGGCGTCGTCACTAGAAGCGCGTCGAGCGGAGCCTGGTCGGATCCGGCGTCGTCGAACAGGCCGCGGACGCGGTCCAACCGTCCGACGACCTGGAGCGGTGCCGGCACCCCGGCGGCCACGCCCGTCACTGGCCGGCGTCGGTGGACAGGAGCCGGTCGACGGCGTCGACCGCCAACCCGTAGCCGACGCCGCCGAAGCCGGCGATGCTCCCGTCAGCCACCGGGGCGATCACCGACGTATGGCGGAAGGGCTCGCGGGAGGCGGGATTGGAGAGATGGAGCTCGACCACCACGCCGTCGAAGGCGGCCAGGGCGTCATGGAGCGACCACGACGTGTGGGACAGGGCACCGGCGTTGACGACGATGGCCACGGCGCGGCCCCGGGCGGCGTGGACCGCCTCAACCAGGTCACCCTCGTGGTTGGTCTGGTGGTGCTCGACCGAGTACCCGAGCCGCGCAGCGGCCTGCGTGGCCACCGCCACGTGATCGTCGAGCGTGGCCGCGCCGTAGATCTCCGGCTGGCGGTCCCCCAGCAGGTCGAGGTTCGGCCCGGACAGCAGCACGATGAGCCCGGGCGCGCTCACCGCCGCTCTCCGATCTCGGACCGTTCCATGTCCGCCAGGGTAGCGATCACGTCTGCCTCGTCGACGTCGTGCACGACCTCGACGCCACGGGGTCCGTCCAGGACGAAGGTCAGGTCGTGGTGCGCCTTCTTGTCCCTCGCCATGAACGACAGCAGCCGGACCGGGTCCACCTCGGCGGGCAGCAGCGGAGACAGGTCGAACCCGCCGACCACCTTCCGGTGCAGGGCCACCCGTTCGTCGTCGATGCGGCCCAGCCGCCGGGCCAGCAGGGCGGCGAACACCAGCCCGACGGCCACTGCCTCACCGTGGCGGAGGTCCGAGCTCCCGTCCGGGGCGAAGGCCGAGGCCTCCAGTGCGTGGGCCAGCGTGTGGCCGTAGTTGAGGATCATCCGCCGGTCCCCTTCCCGCTCGTCCGACGCCACTACGGCAGCCTTGATGGCCACGCATTCGGCCACCTGTGCCGGCAGCTCGAGGTCGAGGAGCGAGGCGTCGGGCACCCGGTCCCCGCCGATGACCCCGGTGAGAAAGGCGTACTTGGCCATCTCGCCCCGACCCGACGCCCACTCGCGCGGGGGCAGCGTGTCGAGCACCTCCGTGTCGCAGAGGACGGCCCTCGGCTGCCAGAAGGCGCCCACGAGGTTCTTCCCCTCGGCGATGTTGACACCGGTCTTGCCGCCGATGGCCGCGTCGACCTGGGCGAGCAGGGTGGTAGCCACGTTGACGTACGCGGTGCCGCGGTGGAATGCGGCCGCGGCGAAGCCGGCCAGATCGGTGACGACGCCACCGCCCACGGCGACGACCACGTCGGACCGGCTCAGCCCGGCGCGGGCGAACCCACGGCAGATGTCCTCGACCACCGGCAGGGACTTGGCCGCTTCCCCCTCGGGGACGGTGAACCGCTCGGAGGGGATGCCCGGATCGACGGCGACCCCGACCGCCGACTGGGTGACGATGGCCGCCTTCGCCGCCGTCGGGACGACAGCAGGGATCACCTCGCTGAGTTGGTGGCGCGCGCCGTCGCCGATCAGCACGTCGTAGGAACGCGGCCCCAGCGCCACGGTGACCCGCCTCATGACCGGTCCTCCTGCCCGATCCCGGCGTCGGCCAGGACCCGGTCACCCAGCACCCGGTCGACCACCTGCAGCGGAGTGAGGTCGTCGACGTCGACGGTGACTGCAGCGACCGTGGCGTACAGCGGCCGTCTGACCCGGTCCAGCTCGACGAGGGCGGCGGCCGGACCGCCGTCGAGCAGCGGGCGCCCCTCGCCCGTTCCCACCCGCCGGGCCAACAGCGACGGCTCCGCCCGGAGCCAGACGACCGTGCCCGACGTCGCCAGCAGGTCGCAGTTCTCCTTCGAGAGGACGACCCCGCCGGCGGCCGACACCACCACCGGCTCGTCCCCCGAGAGTGCCTCGGCCAGCACCCGCGCCTCCTCGGCGCGGAAGGCCGCCTCCCCGCGCTCGGCGAAGAGCTCGGGCAACGTACGGCCGGTCGTCGCCGCCACCTCGGCGTCGGAGTCGAGGTAGGCCCAGCCGAGACGGTCGGCCAGCAGGCGCCCGACCGTCGTCTTGCCCGCGCCCATCATGCCGACCAGGACGATCCGGTCAACCATCGGTCCGGGGCGCCGCCGCCGAAGGGGTCTGGCCGAGGGCGGCGACGTACCCCGAACGGTTGCGCCGGAACTCCTCGACCGAGTCCCCGCCGAACTTGCGGAGGGCCTCCGATGCGAGCACGAGGGCCACCATCGTTTCCGCCACCACCCCCATGGCCGGCACCGCGGTCACGTCGGTGCGCTCCTTGAACGACACGGTCGGCTCCTTGGTGACCACGTCGACGGTGCCGAGGGTGGGACGGTTGAGGGTGGCCAGCGGCTTCATCGAGGCCCGCACCACGATGGGTCCGCCGGTCGACATCCCGCCCTCCACGCCCCCGGCGCGATGGGTGTCCCGCACGTACCCCCCGCCGAGGGTGGCGGCCGCGCCGTCGCCGGTGCCGTCGGGACCGTCCGGTATGGCCAGGCGGATGGCGTCGTGGGCCACCGAGCCGCGCCGTGCGGCCAGTTCCGCCCCGTCACCGAATTCGACGGCCTTGACGGCCTGGATGCTCATGAGGGCCTGGGCCAGCATCCCGTCGAGCCGCCGGTCCCAGTGCACGTGGCTGCCGAGGCCCACCGGCACGCCGTAGGCGATCACCTCGGCCACCCCGCCGAGCGAGTCACCGTCCTTGGCCGCCGCCTTCACCGCCGCCACCATCCGGCCCTCGGCCTCCCGGTCGGTGCACCGCACCTGCGACTCGTCGACCCGGAGGAGCTCGTCGACGGTCGGGAGGGCGCCGGGCGCCGCCCGCTCGGGACCGAGCTGCACGACGTGGCTCAGGACGTCGATCCCGATCTGCCAGAGCAGCAGTTTGGCCAGGGTGCCAGCCGCCACCCTGGCCGCCGTCTCACGGGCCGACGCCCGCTCCAGCACGTCACGGGCATCGTCGAGGCCGTACTTGAGCATGCCCGAGAGGTCGGCGTGCCCGGGGCGGGGCTGGGTCAGGACCTTGGAGGGGAGGCCCGGGTCGGGCGACATCTCGGTCTCCCACCTCGGCCACTCGGTATTGGCGATCTCGATGGCCACCGGCGATCCGAGGGTCCGGCCGTGCCGCACCCCACCGAGGAGGCTGACCTCGTCCGCCTCGAAGCGCATCCGTGGGCCACGTCCGAAGCCCAGGCGCCGGCGGGCCAGGCCGCGCTGGATGTCCCCGGTCGTGACGAGCAGGCCGGCCGGTATCCCCTCCACGATGGCCACGAGCGCACGCCCGTGTGATTCGCCGGCGGTCAGATAGCGGAGCATCCGGGCAAATCTACTCGGGGGGCGTGGTGCGCCGGCCTGGCCGTCGCCGGTGCAGTCGTGCCGACCCGATCACGTGCCGGCATGGAACAGGCTCTGGGCCACCTGACCACCCCAGAGCACCGCGATCACCGCGCCGACGGCCAGGGACGGTGCGAAGGGGATCCTCGTCTTCCGGCCGGCCGACGAGAGCACCATCATCGACAGTCCGAACAGCATGCCCACCACGAAGCCGGCCAGGAAGGCCACGTAGGCATGGAGCAGGCTCAGATAGCCGACGGTGAGCCCGATGAGCCCGGCGAGGCGCACGTCGCCGAAACCCATGCCCCGGGGGACGAACCACCAGATGGCGAAGAAGATGCCGAACGCCACACCGCCGGCGATGGCCGATCCGGCCAGGTCGTGCCACGAGTGGTCGAACGCCGACGTGGCCACCAGCAGCACCACGATGGCGGCCAGCGCCGGGTAGATGAGGTGGCGGGGGACCAACCGGTGGGTCAGGTCGGTCACCGAGACCACCACCAGTAGGGCGAACAGCACGCAGAACGGGGCCAGGACGAGATCACGGCCGAAGTGGGCCGCACCCGCGCCGAACAATACGGCCGTCACCAGCGCGGCGGCGGCCGCCCGCACCCGGGACGGCCCTTCGGGGAGGAGGTTCCCGACCGACCGTTCCGCCGGGTCGGGATCGTCGGCGTCGTCGCCGGCAGCCGCCGTCCGGATCTCCTCGGCCGCCGTCCGGAGCTCCTCGGCCACCTGCTCCATCGGGCCGAGCAGGGCCTGGTGGTCCTCGCCGGCGACAGCCGGACCCTCGCCGACGCGAGCCGGTCCGGTGGCGCTGGCCGCCCCGTCCGCCTCGTCCTCCTCGACGACCGACCGGGCCCGCCGCCGCTCGTCCTCCCGCCGGCTCCGGTCCGCCAGCTGCTGGCCGACCGGGTCCAGCACTCCGCCGATCACGAGGCCGGCGACGGCCGTACCGGCGACGAGCAGCGTTTCCACGCAACGCAAGGTACCGGACGGCCGGGCCGGATCCGGGCATCGTCGTGGACCCGGGCGGATCCGCCTGGTGCACGGGCGAGGAGAACGACGCAGCGCACCCCCCCGGCGGCGAGGTCGGAGTCAGCCGTGAGCCGGCTCGTAGTAAGGGTTGGTCCCGTCGGCGTGGTCGGTCACGTCGACGATGCTGGCGATCTCCGGAATGGCCTCGCGGAGGATGACCTCGATGCCCTGCGACAGCGTGGCCTTGGCCATGCCGCACCCCTGGCACCCTCCGCTCAGCCGCAGGTACACCGAGGAGTCCTCCACCGCCACCAGGTCGGCCCGGCCGCCGTGGGCAGCGATGCTGGGGTTCACCTGCTCCTCAAGCACCAGCACGACCTGCTGGGCCAGCGGGTCCGACAGATCGACGTCGGGCGCGGCGCCGAGCCCGCGGGCGGCCGGTGTCGGCGGCGTGTTGGGGTTGACGATGACGAGGCCGCGCTCGCCCGAGACGTCGGTCACGTAGTCCAGCGTGGCGCCCTGCAGCCGGTCGACGCTCCCCTGCGGGACCACCATCGGCAGTTCGTCATCGAGCTGGACGACGTCGCCACCGGACGCATCGGCGAGGGCCTGGAAGTACATGTCATAGGCATAGGCCCCGTTGCGCTCGCCACTGACCTCGAGCCAGAGCGCCAGCGTGTCGGAGTCCGTCTCGTTCGCCAGCACTTCGAGCACGGTGGCCCGCGCGTCGGGTGTGATCGTCAGGACAGGACGCACGTCGTCGCGGTCTTCACTCATGCCTGCCATCATAGGGCCGTGGCACCACCACATGGTCGAGTCCCCGCCGACGCCCACGAATGGGTGAGTTTCGACGACCCGGGCGAGGAGCGGACCTGGCTGTTCGACGTCACCTTCCTGACCAGCGCATGGACCTGCATCTTCGGTCGCGGCTGCCAGGGGGTGCTCACCGGCCCGGCCCCCGAGCTCGTCCAGGGATGCTGCTCGTACGGTGCACATTTCACGGGCAAGGAGGATGCCCGCAACGTGGAACGTGCCGCGGCCGAGCTCACGCCAGACCTGTGGCAGTTCCACCGGCAGGGCCGCAAGGGCGTGGTGAAGAAGCTGCCCGACGGCGACCTGGGAACGCGGATGGTCGACGGAGCCTGCATCTTCCTCAACCGGCCGGGGTTCCCGGCGGGAGCCGGATGTGCCCTCCACAAGGCCGCCGAGGATCAGGGGAGAAGCCATGTCGAGTTCAAGCCGGAGGTCTGCTGGCAGCTCCCCCTCCGTCGCGAGGACGAGACGGCACCCGACGGGCGGGTGACGTCGGTGGTGCGCCAGTGGGACCGACGCCACTGGGGTGAGGGTGGCGAAGAGTTCCACTGGTGGTGCACGGAGGACCCTGCCGCGTTCATCGGGCACGAGCCCGTCTACGTGACGATGCGGACCGAGCTCGAGACGATGGCGGGAAAGAAGGTCTACCGGCGCCTGGCGGCCTATCTCGACGAGCGGACGGCGCCACGGGCGACGGTCACCCTCCTGCCGCACCCGACGATGCGTTGACCGGCTACTCGGCCAGCGGATCGTCCTCGGCGAAGGACGGATCCCTGGGGGCGGTGCCGAGGATCTCGTCGTAGTCGTCCTCCGTGGCGAGGCACCAAGACGCGTGCTTGTCGTCGGGCTCCGCCCCGCACTCGGGGCAGCGCCGGTTCGCGGTCGCAACAGACCGCTTCAGGCTGCGCGCTTCCTCGAAGCGGCGATGGCGTCCCTTCTTCACGGAAACAACTCCTTGCCCCACCAGGGGTGGCACGGCCCCCGTCTCGGATACACCGGGGTGACCACCGATCACCAATGCCAGACAGTGTAGTGCGGGACCCCGTCATTCGGCGCGCACGCCGGCACCGCTACCATCGGGCCATGCCCGATCAATTCGACCCGCAGGCCATGGTCGAGCGCTTCCGGGAGAGGGCCGAGGCGGTCCGATCCCGGGGCCTGCCACCGGTCGAGGGCCCCGAGCGCGAACGGTTCAAACGGCAGGCCCAGGTCGACTTCATGGACTTCGCCATGCTCGGCGACGCCGTGGCCACCATGGACGCCGGGATCCTCACCCTCCGGATCGACCTGCGGCCGCCCCCCGCCGCATCCGGCGACGGATCACACCTCACTCAGCCCCCGTAATTCATCCGGGTGTCCTCCATGCGGAGGATCCCGGTATCGCCGGGTGCCGCCGCACCGCCGGGACCCTCGCCGACGTCGACCACCTCCCCCACCATGAGGACGTGGCTGGCGGGCACGCCGTCGCCGACGTCGAGCCGGACGGCCTGACGCAATTCACAGGCCAGCCACCACCGGGCGGACGACAAGCAGGGAAGGCCGGCGCCGACCTCGTGCACCTCCTCGCCCTGCAGTCGCTCGGCGGCGCCGTCTGCGTCCAGCACGACGTCGTCCACCGGCTTGACGAACCGGCGGACCACGGCGCGTTCGGAGCGGGCCAACACGCTCACGGAGAAGCCACGCCCCCGGTCGACCAGCTCCCGCGTGACCGAGCCCGCCTCCAATGACAGGGCCACCAGCTTGGGGGTGGTGGCCACCTGCATCACCCAGTTCGCCGTCATGAGGTTGCGTCGGTCACCGGCCCGGCTGCCCACCACGAACAGTCCGGTTGGCAGCGACCACAGGGCGCGGCGACGGAGACGGTCGTAGGCATCCGGGTCGCGACCCTCCGGGACCGGTCCGTTCCCCGTGCCGGCCGCGGGCACGCCTACCGCCCTCCGGTCCGGTCGGTGTCGGTCCGTATGGGAACGCGCACCGGTCAGTTGCCGAACGGATCGCCGCCCGGCGGCGGTTGGGTGGTGGACGTGGACGGTGTGTGACCGGTGACGGCCACGATGCGGTCCACGGCCGTGGTCAGGAGCGGCACCAGCTTCGCCCGCTCGGCGGCCGATCGCCGCAGCAGGACAACGTCCCCCGAGGCCCCCCGGTAGCAGTCGTCACCGACCGCCGATGCATCCTCGTAGGCGTCGTTGAGGTCGTTGGTCAACTGGTTGTCGGGCGTCGGCAGGTTGCCGATGTCGGTCTGGGCGTCGTTGGTGATCAGGGCGCAGACCGTCTTGATGGCAGCGGGTGGGTCGTGCTTCGACAAGGCGAACGCGATGTTGCGGCTGTCCACCTCGAGCGTGCCGATGGCCACTCCCCCACCGGCGCCCGACACCCAGGTGGAGACCCGGCCCGACGGCGGCCCGGACTGCTCCTGGCCCGCACACCCGGCGACCAGCACGCACCCGGCTGTCACCAGGAGGGCCATGGCCAGTGCCGACCGGCGGCGGGGCGGCGGCGAGGGGCCCGTCACCCGGGGGCCGGAGCGGGCACGCTCGTCCCGGGTGGTGTCGGGTGCGTCGGTGGCAGGCATCGCCACTAGGCCGGGAGCCCCGTCCAGTCGGGTCGCCAGGACGGGTCGAGCTGGCGCAGGAACTGCGCGCAACGCTCCTCCTCGTCGTGCTCGCCGATCGAGCCAGCCGTCGAACGGAGGCCGTCGAGGCATTGGAGGAACCCCCGGTTCGACTCGTGGGCCCAACGCACCAGTCCCGAGCCCTTCCAACCGGAGGCCCGCAACGCATCGAGGCCGCGGTGGTACCCGACCCGGAAGTAGGCGTAGGCCTCGACGTCGTCCCGAGCCAGCGACCCGAGCGCGGCCCAAGCGGCCAGCGATCTCGGCTCGGAGCGGACGACGTCGGCCACCGCGTGGCGTCGCCGCTCGCCGGGCTCGGCCATAGCGGCGGCAAGGCCGTTCCGCACGGCGTCCGGCTCGTCGGGGAGGACCGTCTCGGGCAGGCCGGTCGTCAGGCGTACCGGCGAGAGGTTGGACGGCGTGCTCCCCGGGCTGGACATGGCGGTCAGTGTAGGGCGGCGCCCCTGGCCCGCCCGGTCGCGCACGTGGCCCGGTCAGCCGAAGCGGACCAGGTGGTAGTCCTTCTTCCCCCGCCGCAGCACCACGTACCGACCGGCCACCAGGTCGTCCCCGCCGATCATCCGGTCCAGGTCCTCGGTCCGACGGTTGTTGACGTAGGCGCCCCGCTGCTCGATGACCGTGCGGGCCTGGCCCTTTGACCGGACCAGTCCGGTCTCGACCAGCAATTCCACCAGCGGCAGTCCGGCGCCGTCGATCCGGCTCTGCGCCATGGTGGTCGACGGCGCATCGGCGAAGGCGTCGAGGAGCGAGGGCTCGTCCAGCAGGGCCACCTCCTCGCCGAACAGGGCGGCGGCCGCCTGCTCGGCGCGACCCGTCTCATCGGCGCCGTGGACAAGCGAACAGACCTGCCGGGCCAGCTCGCGCTGCGCCTCTCGACGCTCGGGTCGGTTGGTCGTCGCCTCGTCGAGTGCGAGGATTGCCTCGCGGGGGAGGAAGGTGAAGTACCGGAGGTACGTCCCCACCACCGCGTCCTCGCTGCGGACGAGGAACTGGTAGAGCTGGTAGGGGCTGGTCCGCGCCGGGTCGAGCCAGACCGTGCCCGACTCGGTCTTGCCGAACTTGGTTCCGTCCGCCTTGAGCACCAGCGGCGTGGTGAGCCCCCACACCTCCCGGTGGCGGACCTTCCGCACCAGCTCGATCCCCATGGTGATGTTGCCCCACTGGTCGCTCCCGCCGAGCTGCAGGCGGCACCCGAACCGGTCGAAGAGATGGAGGAAGTCGTAGGCCTGGAGGAGCATGTAGCTGAACTCTGTGTAGGAGATGCCCTGGTCGGCTCGTGAGATCCGCGACTTCACCGAGTCCTTGGCCACCATCTGGTTCACGGTGAAGTGCTTTCCCACGTCCCGCAGGAAGTCGAACAGCGAGAGGGGTGCAAGCCACTCGGCGTTGTTGACCAGGAGCGCCCCGCCCCCGCCGTCATCAGCGCCGAACTCGATGAAGCGCGTCAGCTGGCCGTGGATGCCGGCCAGGTTGGCCTCCAGCTCCTCCACCGACAGCAGCGATCGCTCCTCGGTCTTGCCGCCGGGGTCACCGACGAAGCCAGTGCCGCCACCGGCCAGGGCGATGGGGCGGTGACCGGCCAGCTGGAGGCGGCGCAGGTTGCAGAGCTGGAGCAGGTGGCCCACGTGGAGGCTGTCTGCGGTGGGATCGAACCCGCTGTAGGCGGTCAGGCGCTCGGCATCGAGCATCGCCCCGAGCGAGGGGTCGGTCATCTGGTGGATCAGCCCGCGGAAGCGCAGGTCCTCGACGAGATCGGCCATGGCCTCAGCCTGCCACGTCACCGGCGCCGGCTGGTCCGCCCCCGGCCGCTACCATCAGGACCCGTTCGACCCCGGCCGATCCCGGACGCGCCACCGAGGAGCACGTGATGCCCAATCCGTACCTGCGGGGCAACTTCGCTCCCGTGTTCGACGAGCGGAGCGACGACCACCCATTGCCGGTGACCGGCGTGGTCCCGCCCGACCTCGACGGCCGCCTCCTACGCAACGGTCCCAATCCTGCCGTGATCCCCGCCGACGAGTCCGACTACCACTGGTTCGCCGGCGACGGGATGGTCCATGCCATCTCGCTGGCCGGGGGGCGGGCCACCGGCTACCGGAACCGCTGGGTCCGGACCCGGGCGTTGGCGGCCAAGTTGGAGACGACACCGCCCGCCGGTCCCACCGAGCCGATCGACGGTCCGGCCAACACGCACGTCATCCGCCACGCCGGCGTCACCCTCGCCCTCGTGGAGTCAGGGTTCCCTCACGCGCTCTCCAACGACCTGCACCGGGCCCGCATCTACGACTTCGACGGCGGCCTGGCATCGCCGATGGCCGCCCATCCCAAGCTCGACCCGGACACCGGGGAGCTCGTCTTCTTCGGCAGCGACGTGTTCGGCCCGCCGTTCCTCCGCTACCACGTCGCCGACGCCACCGGCGCCCTGGTCCGGACCGAGGCGATCGAGATCCCCCGGGCCACGATGATGCACGACGTCGGGATCAGCGCCACCCACGTGGTCTTCCTCGACCTGCCCGTCGTCTTCGACCTCGCCCTGGCCACGGCCGGACGCTCGCTGCCGTACCGGTGGATTCCCGACGCCGGAGCCCGCCTCGGGGTGATGCCACGCGACGGCGGGGACGCGGACGTCCACTGGATCGGCATCGACCCGGTCTACGTCTTCCACGTCCTCAACTGCTACGACGACGGGGACGCGGTGGTGATGGACGTCATCCGGTACGACAGGGCCTTCGACACGGGACCGGGAGCGTCGATCGCCTCCAGCCTTCCGTCCCTGGCCCGGTGGACGATCGACCTGGCCGTCGGCCGGGTGTCCGAGCAGCGGCTCGACGACACCCCCGTCGAGTTCCCACGGATCGACCCGGCCGTCGCCGGCCTGCCCCACCGGTACGGCTACTGCACCCGGCTCGGCGACTCGGCCGACGATCCCAGCCTGACCGGACTGGTCAAGTACGACTTCGGACGGGACGAGTCGATCCGGTACGAGCCGGGCGAGTACCGCTCGCCGGGGGAGCCGGTCTTCGTCCGGGCGGCGGACGGCCGGGGCGAGGATGAGGGCTGGGTTCTCTCGGTCGTCTACGACGCCACCCGGGACGGCAGCGACCTCGTCATCCTCGACGCCACGTCCTTCGCCGGGCCGCCGGTGGCGACCGTCCACCTCCCGGCCCGGGTGCCCGCCGGCTTCCACGGGTCGTGGGTGCCGTCGGATTCCTGACGCGGTCCCCCGACCAGGGGTGACGCCGCCGGCCGGCCCAACCGTGGGACACTGTGGCACCTCCGGGGGACCTCACGGTTCCCGCCTCTGACACACCGCACCAGCGACGGAACGAACGCCCTCGTGCCATCCATCGACCCCCCGAGCCCGCGCCGACCCCGCCCGTCGGGACGGTCCTCAGGCTCGCCGACCGGGCAGCCGAGGGCGTCGACACCGAACGGGGCCCGCCGACCGAAGAGCGGTCCCGAATTCCCGGGGCCCATCCTCGGTGGACAGGTGGCCATCCCGTCCCGCCGGGAGAAGCGCACGGCCAAGCGCCGCAGCAGGCGCCCCGCCGAGCGCCTGCTGCGGGCCGCCATCTTCCTCGTGGTCCTGCTGCTGGTCGTGGTCGGGCTCGGCTACGGGTACTTCCGCTACCAGTGGAGCAAGGTCTCGTCGGCCCCGTGCACTGCGTGCGTGGCCGCCGCCAACGGCGCGCCCTACAACGTGCTGCTCGTCGGCTCCGACAGCCGCGCCGGCGAGACGGCCGCCGAGGCCCAGCAGTTCGGGAGCGTGTCGGCCACCGCCGGGCAGCGCAGCGACACCATCAAGATCATCCACGTCGACCCGGCGGCCGGCACCGCCTCGTCCCTCTCGATCCCGCGCGACACCTACGTGACCCTGTCCGGGATGGGCGCCGACAGCCAGCTCTCGAGCCAGAACAAGATCAACTCCGCCTTCGGCAGCGGGCCCGACGCGCTCATCGCCACGATCCAGAACACGTTCGGCATCCCGATCAACCACTACATCGTCATCAACTTCTTCGGGCTGGAGGACGCGGTCAACGCCCTCGGCGGGATCTCCATGGACTTCCCCAATCCCGTGCGCGACCAGGACTGCTCGACCGGCGTCTGCAACAACAACTCCGGCCTCGCCATCCCGACCAAGGGCTGCCAGGTCATCGACGGTGCCCAGGCTCTGTCCCTGTCCCGTTCCCGCTACTTCCAGTACTACGCCGATGGCGAGTGGAATTCGGACCCGACCTCCGACATCGGCCGGATCGAGCGCCAGAACCTCCTCATCGCCGCCGCCCTGGACAAAGCCAAGTCCACCTACAACCCGCTGCGCCTCAACACCCTGCTCTCCTCGGTCGTCCACGACTTCAGCAAAGACGACGGGCTCACCGCCGGCGACCTGTTCGCACTGGCCGAGCGCTACCACGCTTTTTCGGGCTCGGACCTCCAGACCTACACGCTGCCGACCGTCGGGGCGACCTCGTCGCAGGCGGGTGCGGTCGAGGTGGTGCAGCCCGACGAGGCGTCGCAGACGATCACCCAGTTCCTCGGGGGGCCGTTCGGCACTATCACCACACCCCCGCTCGACGCCTACGGCGAGCCGCTCACCCTCAGCCCCCCGACACCGGTGGGGGCCACACCGGCCACCACCCATCCGGTGGTG
>JBKQRT010000057.1:0-13616 GCA_052143895.1 Acidimicrobiales bacterium
GGCCGAGGGATCTCCACTCACCAAAACCATGCACCGGGGTCCAGTGACACAGGTAGCTCCCGATGCGACGGGCACCACCGGCTGACGGGCAGTTTTGGGACGTTCACATCCAGGTGGACGACAATGGACCATGTCCATGGATCCTCGGCCCGTGTACCAGGAGCCTGCCCGCGATCTTCCGGTCATCGCGACGCCCGACGTGCTCGTCGTCGGTGCCGGGTCGGCCGGCGTCGCCGCCGCCGTGGCAGCGGCACGCCAAGGGGCCGGCACCATGCTCATCGAGGCGAGCGGATGCGTCGGTGGCTTGGCCACAGCCGGTCTGATCAACCTGCTGCTGACGCTCGACGACGGCGCCGGCTCCCAGGTCGTGGCCGGTCTCTGCCAGGAGGTCGTGGACCGCCTCGACGCGGCCGGTTCGGCGCGCTATCCGACCCGTGAGGCCTGGGGCAGCGAAGATCCGGGGCTGGTTGCTGCGTGGCGTCCGTGGGGGCTGATCTGGGGTGCACCTCCGGAGGCGGTCCGCTACGCGGTCGCGTTCGACCCCGAGGCCTTCGTCGACGTCTGCTACGACCTCCTCGAGGAGGCAGGGGCCCATCTTCGGCTCCACACCTGGTTCGCCGCCTCGCCGGCCAGGAGCGGTGCCATCGAGGCGGTGATCGTGGAGTCGAAGCGTGGGCGGGAGGCGGTACGTCCGAGGGTCGTGATCGACGCCACGGGAGACGGGGACGTGCTCGTCTCGGCCGGTGCCAGCTTCGAGCAGACCTCGATCCCGCCGCATCTCTGGTTCCGGGTGGGTGGTGTCGCAGAGGAGGCGACGGCTGTCGGATCAGACGGCGGTCTCGGTCTGTTGTGGTTCCGCACGACGGCTGCGGGCCGGGTCCTGGTCCCGTTCGGTCCGCACCCCGATCGCGTGGACGCCTGCGACCCGGATGCGCTCACCCGCGCCGAGGTGGCCTGTCGACGGGCGGCCCGGGCCCAATTCGACGACCTGCGAAGCCAGATCCACGGCTTCGAGAGTGCCTGGCTGGACGATTACGCGCGCATGCTCGGCATCACCGAGAGTCGGCGCCTGCTGGGCGACACCGTGCTCCGCAAAGAGGACGGAGATGTCCGCTTCGCCGACGCGGTGGCACAGACCGGACACTGGACGCGTCGGCACGTCGTCTACGACATCCCCTACCGCTGTCTCACCACGCCGGTGGTCGACAACCTCTTGGTGGCGGGGCGCTGCATCTCCACCACCCGATATGTGCACCAGGCCACGAAGGAGATCCCTGCGGCCATGGCCACCGGTGAGGCCGCTGGCGTCGCGGCCGCGATGGCGTGTCGCTCCGGCACCGGCAGTGGCGCTGCTACGGACGTGCCCAACGTTCGCGCTGTAGACGTCGAGGGGCTACGGAGCGAACTGGCGGCTCAGGGAGCGATCGTGGGGTCGGGCCGACAAGCCGGCTGACGATCCCGATGAGGCGTGGTGCGGGTTGGTGGGGTCCCGGTGCGGACATGCAAACGCCTGCCCCGAACACGTTCCAGCTGTTCCGACGACGTGGCCTCGCGTCACGCTGGATCCAGCGTTCCTGGACAAGACGAAGGGGCCCGGGCCGGGGGATAGTCGACTCAGGGTCGGTGTCCGTGCCAGAGCATCAGGCTCCACTGTTCCTGGACTCGCATACCCCGAGAATCTCAGGACAACTCCTCGATGGCCAACTCGGGGCAGTTGGCGATGGCCAGCCGGGCCTTGCCTTCCAGCTCGGGATCACCGTGCCGTCGCCGACCACCGAGGACGGGCCGTAGTCGTCGACCGAGAACAGCTCGGGAGCGAGGCCGTAGCAACGGGCGTGCGCGGTGCACTTCGTCTCGTCGACCCGGATCCTCACGGGAACACGACCGGGCACAGACGGGGGCCCCGGACCTGGCCGCCGGCCCAGGTCACCTCCGCCCCTTCGGCCATCCGGAACTCGGGGACCCGTCGGAGCCACTCCTCGAGGGCCACCGTGAGCTCCATCCGGGCCAAGTTGGAGCCGGCGCAGCGGTGGATGCCGGAGCCGAAGGCGACGTGCCGGTTCTCCATCCGGTCGATCACGACGCGGTCGGCGTCCTCGAAGGCCTCGGGGTCTCGGTTGGCCGCCGGGAAGTTCATCAGTACCCGGTCGCCGACCTTCATCGGGCACCCCTGGAACTCGACGTCTTCGGCCACGATGCGGGCCATCGTCACCGGCGAGTACGCCCGCAGGAGCTCCTCGACGGCCACCGGAAGCATCGTCGGGTCGGCGGCGAGCCGCGTTCGGTCCTCCTCGTGGGTGGCGAGGTGCCAGAGGGACGAGCCGATCGCCGACCAGGTGGTGTCCGCTCCGGCCACTAGGGTCAGGCCGACCATGCCGAGGATGAACGCGTCGTCGAGCGGCCGACCGTCGACCTCGGCACGCAGGAGGCTGGAGATGAGGTCGTCGCCGTCGCCCCCGCGCCGGGACTCCATCTCGCCGAGGAAGTAGACGATCGCCTCGTCCCGAGCGGCCACCCGGCGGGCCTCGTCGTTGGCGAACTCGAGGATCCCCCGGACCCAGCCGGTGAAGGTGTCCGACATGTCGTCGGGCACGCCGAGCATCCGTCCGATGACCCGCACCGGGATCTGCTGGGCGTAGTCGGCGGCCGCGTCGGCCCGGCCCTCCGACTGGAAGCCGTCGATCAGCCGGTTGCACAGCTCCCGGGTGTAGGGCTCGTACGACTCAACGCGGCGGTGGGAGAACCACGGGAGGAGGAGGCGGCGCGTCCAGGTGTGGACGGGCGGGTCGGCCTGGATCGGCGGGTTGCCGGCGGGCAGGACGTCGGTGTCCGCGCTGGTCGGCACGACGGTGATCTCGCGGGAGCTGAAGTGCTCGATGTCTCGGGCGAGGTCGGTGACGTCGGCCATCCGGGTGGGCAGCCAGGAGCCCCCGTAGCGGTCGCTGCGGGCGACGGGGCATTGGGCCCGCAGGTCGTCCCAGATCGCATAGGGGTCCGACGCGTAGGCCGGATCGAAGATGTCGTAGTCGGTCGCCCAGTCGGCGACACCGTTCGTCATGGCCGTTGACCCTCCTCTGCGGCCGGACCCTCCGCCGGTCGAAGGGTCAAGTGTGACACAATGGATGACACTATGTCATTCACTCTTGCGGATCCCCCGTCCAGCTGATGGCGGCCCCGGCGAAGCTGCGGGAGCGGGCCCGGTCGCGTCGGGTCGCGGCCGAGCGGGCCATACTCGACGCCACCGAGGACCTCTGCTCGACACGCCCCTTCCTCGAGGTGACGGTGCGGGACGTCATGGCCGCCACCGGGCTGACCCGGACGACGTTCTACCGGTATTTCCCCGATCTCGACCAGGTTCTCCTGCGCCTGCTCGCGGGCATCGCCGAGGAGCTGCGGTCAGCCGCCGCGCTGTGGCTGGCTTCGGACGACGTGCACGGACAGCTCCGGCGGTCGGCCCGGCAGATGGTGGCGGTCTTCAGCGAGCACGGCCCACTGATCCGGGCCTTCGCCGATGCGGCCGGTGCCGGCAAGGAGGTCCACGGCGCGTGGCAGGTCGTCGTCGACGGGTTCGTCGGGCCGACGGTCGCCCGCGTTGAGGAGCTCGTGGCCACAGGACGCGCCGAGGTCGCCGAGCCGGAGGAGACCGTCCGGGCGCTCGTGCTCCTGACCGAGCGTTACCTCACGACGACCTTCGGCAGCGGGCCGGCCGTCCCCGCGGCGACGGCCGAGGCCGTGCTGGTGCAGGCGTGGGAACGAACGCTCGGGCTCCGCCTCTGAACGTCGAGGCGATACCCGGTCGTCGAGTTCTGGAGGCCTGATCAGCCGCAGTCGCCTTCAGCTGATCCCTGGACCAATGAATGGGGTCCGGTCACTGCCGAATGCCGGATCGGCGAGAGTCGGGCTCAGTGCAACAGTGCCCTCCCGGCTCACCCGGGCGCCGTGCCTGCAACCGCTGGCACGCACATCTCTTCCCCAGCGGGCTCTGACCGCATTCCGGGCAGGAAGAGGAAGCCGAGAGTCACCGCCGCTCCCGCGGTACCCACCACGACAAGTGTCGTCCCAGCCCCGAGCGCCCGGGACACTGGAACGGTCATGGCGTAGCTGAGCGGGAGCAGCGCGGTGGAGACGAACCAGTCGATGCTCGACACCCGTCCCATCATCGAGTTGGCTACTCGGCGCTGCTTGAGGGTCACCCACACCACCGCGCCCATGACCTCGGCACCGTTGAGCACCAACGAGACGAGCACAAGCTCCCACAGCCTGGCGGCGATGCCGTATCCGGCGACCACGAGCGTTGCGATCGTCCAGCACCCGTAGATCCAGGTCATGGACCGGTCCCCCGCCCGCAGTGCCCCCATCGCCACCGCCCCGATGAGCGCACCCACGCCACCCGCCGCGAGCACGATGCCGTAGGATGACGCCCCCTGGTGCATCTCGTTGCGCACGAGGTAGGGCAGAAGCACCTGGGTTGGCCCGATGAACAGGAGGTAGGTGAAGGTGGCGGACAGGAACGTGCCCCACAACCACACCCGGCGCCGCACGTACTGCAATCCCTCGAGCACGTCGTGCCGGAGGCCGATACGGGTGGCCGGCGCGGTGGGTGCCGGGATCGGGGCCATCCTCGAAATGCAGTACGCCGAATAGACGAACGTGGCTGCGTCGATCCCGAGAGCACCGACCGAGTGGACGGTAGCCATTGCCACCCCGCCCAGGGCGGGCCCGGCAAGCTGAAGGCTGGCGGGTCGGACGAACTGCTCGAATGCATTGGCCCGGTCGAGTTCGTCGCCAGGGACCAGCTCCGGCACCAGAGCATCGAAAGCCGGTGACGCGAACGAGGCAGCGGTGCCCAGGACGGCGCCGGCGAGAAACAGCTCCCACAACTGAACGGTACCGAGAGCGGTTACCACGGCCAGCGCCCCGACAGCGGCCGCCCGCACTAAGTCAGACCAGAACAGAACCGTCTGGCGCCGAACCCGGTCGCAGAACGCGCCGGCCAAAGGAAGCATGGCCACCTGGGGCGCCGACAGTGCCACCCCCACGTACGCGAGCGATGAGGGTTGGTTGTCGAGTGCGAACGCCTGCCAGGCGATGGCGACCAGGAAGATCCCGTCCCCAAGCAGTGAGACCGACATCCCCGACCAGAGGAGGCGGAAGTCGCGCTGGCGCAGCGGACTGGCAAGGGACATGGTGGGCCTCCGGCTCAGCCCGGAACCGGCCGCCGTTGCAGCTCGAAGCGTTCGACGAGCTCACCCAGCACCAAGTTGAGGAGCTCAACGTCCTCGTCTGAGTTGGCCGCCGTCAGCTGGACTCGGAATCCTACCTGGGACTTCGGGACCAGTGGGTACGCGGCCAGCGTCACGTAGACGCCCCGGTCGAACAAGAAGCGGCCGACCGCGTCGATGTCGTCGGCGCGGCCCAGAGGCACCTGAATGATCGGCAGCCCGGAGGTGTTGAGGGTCAGGATCCCGAGCTCGGCGATCCGGTCGAGCACGCTGGCCGTCATCGTGGTCAGCCTGTCCCGGAGGGTGTCGCCCTCGGTCTCGTTGACCTCAAAGCCGGCGAGCACCGTGGCCAGCGACGCCACCGGGGACGGACCCGAGTAGAGGTAGGGGGCAGCGGCGACCTTCAAGTGGTTCTTGAGTGTGGTGGGGAGGGCCAGAAACGCCAGCAGCGAGGAGTACGACTTGGAGAAGCCGCCTACCAGCACCAGGTTGTCGTAGGACTCGTCGAAGTATCGAACGATGCTGTTCCCACGGCGCCCGTAGGGGCGCTCCGGCGTGGGCGACTCCCCAATCAGTCCGAATCCATGGGCGTCGTCGACGTAGAGGAGGGCGTCGTGCTCCCGACAGAGACGGGCGTAGGCCGGGAGATCGGGCGCGTTGCCGGTCATGGAGTTGACCCCGTCCATGCACACAAGACGGGAAATGCCAGGAGGCAGCGACCGAAGGGCTTCTTCAAGGTGCTCAAGGTCGTTCGTCCGCACTCGATAGACCGAAGCGCCTCCTGCCCTCGCCATCATGCAGCCCTCGTAGATGGTCTTGTGGGCCCGGGAGTCGACGATCACCGCCCCTTGGCCGGCCAGGGCTGGGATGACCGACAGGTGGATCAGGGAGATGGTCGGCAGCAGCAGGGTGTCGGGTGCGTCGAGAAGCTCGGTGAGCCGGTCCTCGATCTCCACGTAAGGCCGGGGGCTCCCGAGCAGCCGTGACCAGCTCGGGTGAGTTCCCCAACGGCGGAGGTCCGCCACCACCGACTCAATGATCTGGGGATGCAGGTCGAAGCCGAGGTAGTTGCATGAGGCGAAGTCACTGAGCCAGTGGTCGTCCACCCTGATTCGGCGGCCCCGCACCTCGTCGATGACCGCATCCATCATCGGGTGGGAGGCCCGGAGCCTCTCGAGGTCGCCCCAACGCATGCCGAGGCGCCCGGCGTCCGACTCAGGCAGCCGGGTGTGGGTGACCATCGAGGCATGGCCGAAGGGAGACAGGGCCGGGATCGTCATCCGACTACCGTCCTCATAAGGGCGTCGTAGAAGGACGACGGGATTGCCGGGTCAATGGCCGCCAGGAAGTCATCCACCTTGTTGGTCGGCAGCGGCCTTGACAGGTAGAAGCCCTGGCCGAACTGGCAGCCGAACGACCTGAGGGACTCGATTTGGCGGGCCTGCTCGATGCCCTCGGCCACGGTCTGCAGATTGAGTGTCCGTCCCAACTGGACGATGACCTCGGCCAGCGCCCGATCCTCGACCACGCCGTCCACGAACGACTTGTCGATCTTGAGGATGTCGATCGGGAAGCGCTTGATGTAGCTCAGCGAGGAGTATCCGGTCCCGAAGTCGTCGATGGCGAACCTCACGCCCAGGGCCTTGAGCTCGAGCATGCGCTCGATTACCGACTCGGCCTCCCTGATCAGCACGTTCTCCGTGATCTCCAGCACCAGGCAGGTGGGGTCGAAGCCGGTCACCGACAGAGCGGTGGAGACGTCACTGATGAAGTTCTCGTCCTGGAAGTGCCGTACCGAGATGTTCACGCTCATCCGCAAATGGGCTACGCCGTGCAGGTGCTGCCAGCGGTGGGCCTGGAAGCACGCCTCGTGGAGGATCCACCGGCTAAGGGGCACGATCAAGCCGGTCTCCTCGGCCAAGGCGATGAACTCCTGGGGGGCGAGCAGCCCCCGCTCCGGGTGGTTCCACCGAACGAGGGCCTCGAGCCCGACACCATCGGCACCATCGGCACCATCGATGCTCACAATGGGCTGATAATGAAGGACGAACTCCTGGTTGGCTACGGCCCGTTGGAGGTCGGCCGTCTGCTCCAGGCGCTCCAGCATGGCCAGCTTCAGCGACGGCTGGTAGACCTCGTAGGAGCCCTTGCCCCGGGTCTTGGCCGCGTACATGGCCACGTCGGCGGCCTGAATGAGTTCGGCGGGGCTCTCCTTGCCCATGGGACTGAGGGCGATGCCGATGCTTGCACGGCTGTGGAATTCGCGGTCGTCGATCACCATCACCCGGTTGAGCTCCGTGATGATGCGCGCCGCGACTTCGCACGCCTCTTCAACGCCGTTGGATTGCTCCACCAGGACGGCGAACTCATCGCCGCCGAAGCGGGCAGCGGTATCGCCGGCCCGCAGCGACCGACTGATCCGGTCAGCCACCTCGGCCAGCATTCGGTCGCCGGCAGCGTGGCCCAGGCTGTCATTGACCAGCTTGAAGTCGTCGAGGTCGAGGAAGAGGACGGCCACCGACGTCGACGACCGGATGGCCCGGGCCAGCGCCTGCTCGAGCCGGTCATGGAAAAGCGCCCGGTTGGCGAGTCCGCTGAGGGCGTCGTGGAAGGCCTGGTGCTTGAGCTCTTCCTCGAGCCCCTTGCGCTCGCTCACGTCCCGCATGGTCAGGACGCATCCTTCCACCGTGGGGTCGTCGAGCAGATTGGTGGCGACGACCTCTACGTGGTGCCAGTTGCCGTCCGCGTGCTGGACGCGCCACTCGGCGGTCACCGAGGTCCCCGCCCGGAAAGCGACACCGGTGTAGACGGCCAGTGCCTGCTCAACGTCATCAGGGTGGAGCAGCTCGGTGAACTGCCGCCCCTCGAGCTCCTCGGGTTCGTAGCCAAGGATCCGCCGGACCGAAGGTGTCTGGTACGAGATCGTGGTGTCGGGCCGGACGATCAGGATGACGTCCGAGGCATTCTGAACCAGCGTCTGGAACCGTGCCTCACTCCGCTGGGCGTGAACGGCCTCGGTCATGAGCTCGCGGTCGAGTGCCAGCTCGACCTGGGCGGCAAGGGTCTCGACGCAACTGCGAAGTTCGGCTGGGAGCTTGAGGCTGCTGTGAACGACGATGAGTCCGGTCAGGTGCTCCTGAAGGACGAGCGGACAGGTGACGAGCGCCGAACGTGAAGGCCGGCCAGCGGTCGCCGAGGCCCCGTCTCCCACGCCTGACACCGGCTCGTCATCGGCTGTCCTGGGCGCCTGGGAGGCAACCCAGAGGGTCCCCAGGTCGAGGGGCTCCTCCAAGAGGGTGCCGGCCTCCTCGACCGCCACCACCTCCCCGTCGGGGTTGAGGGCCGCCACGATGAGGTGGACATCGTCGTCGCCAGCCACGAGGTCGCTGAGCCCGGAGATGGTGGCGCGGTAGATCTCTTCGCGGCCCGACGCGGCCACAAGCTCCGCAGCCGACTGGCGCAGGATCTGCTCCCGAACCTCCGCCTGCTCCCGCTCCCAGACGAGGCCGGCCATGCGGATGAGGACAAGGAGGAACATTGCGCCGGCAACTACCGCCACCATCGGAGCGTCGACCGGATTGCCGAAGATGGATTCGCCCAGAAGCAAGGCTGGGCCGATCAAGGACACAGCGGCCAGCAGCATCAGGCGCGAGCGAGTCGTGCGGGGCCGACCGGCCGGTCGGGGCTCGCCCAGCTCCCGCATAGATGGGTGGAGGGCAGCGGCCCCCCAGCAGGCGTAGAAGATGATCCAGCCGACGTCAATCGGGTTGCCGTCGCTCCAGTTCCAGGCGGGGTGCAGGTTGGCCAGGCCATAGACAGAGTCGGCGACCAGGGTGCCGACAGTGCCGATGGCCAGCAGGCGGCCCGCCGCGTTGTGGAACCCCCCGGCGCTCCACAGGTGGGCAAGCATGGCCAACAGGAGGATGTCGCCGAGCGGGTAGGCCGCCGCCGTCAGCCGCACGAGCAGGTCGCCGGAGCCTCGGACGTTTGGCCCGATCAGGAAGGTCCACGACACCAGCCAGACACCGAGCGTCACGGTGAGGGCGTCGATCAGGCTGGCCCGGTCGCCGCCCGGCACCCGGGCCCGGGCCAACAGGAGCAGCCCGATTGCCAGGACCGGGTACATGGTGATGTAGATGGCGTCGACGAACGAAGGGAACGGGATGTTCTGCTGGCCGATGATCTGGTGCCAGAACTTGTAGGTCGTGTCACCGATGATGAAGAGCAGCACGCCGGCCCCGACGAACCACCAGGCCACCGGGGCATTGGGCCGGTTCCGCCGAACGCCGTAGACGACGGCGGCCACCGCTGACAGGCCGAGCAACGACCAGGCGGGAACCTGGCCCGGCCACTCCATCCATGGCAGGAACCCGAGGATGAAGGGCCGCTGAGGTGGGATCCCAAAGGGGCAGTAGATGAGGGCGAGGACGGCCTCTAGGGCTAGAAACCACTTCCAAGCGTTCGAGGACATGGGACGCACGACGGAAGGGGACTCGGCAGATGACCCGGTCTCAACCCCTGTTTGGGTGCTCGGCATGCTCCACTTCCGCCCTCGGACGACTCGTGGGTCTATCGTCACGAACGGCGGTTATCTTGAGAGGGTCGACCTTGGCCCCGTCCTGTGGGCACCAAGAATCTCATCCGGGTCGTGACCAGGGACTTTCGCGAGTTGGTTGCTTCCTCAACAATGTGGGAAATCTGGCGGAATAGCTTGGGAGATGCTGTCACCAGGTGGCGCGTTCCCTGAGGTCAGGCCGGTGGCACTGTTGCATTGAGCGCGACTGACGCCGGTCCTGCTTCCGGAAGCGACCTGCATGAATGCCAGATTCGTGCGGTGTTTGCGGTAGGGACCGCCCTTTCGGCCGGCCCCTACCGCAATCCGAGAAAGTGCTGCACGAGCGGAATGAGGCGGCGGTCCGCGAACTGTCTGCTTACATCCACGCCGTCGTCATTTCGACAACGCTCTCGCTGGTCAACGTCTCTTTCGCGCGTCCGCTCGCTGGGGGACCTTGAGGGTCCCACTCCAACCCTCAGTCCGGCTCATGATTGTTCGCGGCGAAGGCGTGATCGGCGCGTGGAGCCGCGGGACGTGTCACCGCTGACGCCCACTGAACCTCACCCAGGCGAATGCCGCCCATTTTCAGGCCGGATCGCTCCCTCGTTGACCTGTATCAACTGGCCAAGGATGCGGCCGAGTTCGTCGATGTCTCGTTCCGGGAGTCGATCGACGAAGTAGCGCCGGATGCCGACCTCATGCGGAGGCCAGATCACTTCGAACCGCAGTCGTCCTTTCCTGGTCAGAGCGACGTCGAAACGCCGGCGGTCGCGCCCATTGAGCTCCCGGCGAATGAACCCATCGTGCTCCATGCGATCGAGGATGCGGGTGAGGCCGCTGCGGCTGAGGGCATTCCCGACCACCATGGAAGCCGTCAGCTCCTTCAGGGGGAGCGTGCCTGCTGGTGCCCAAGCAAGATGGACCAGCACGTCGAACTCCTCGATCGTCAGGTCCTCTTTCGCCAGATCGCGCCGGAAGCGGCCCATGATCAGGGCGTTCGCCCACTGAAGCTGACGCCACACGGCGAGGGCGGCGTCGTAGCCCTCGAGCCAGCGGTCGAAGTCAGCGACGCGATGCGAAAGCATGAACGCGGGAAGCTCGCGATCCCACACGATCGCCCTTCGGACCAGTGTCATCCACTCGACCTCCGACGGGCCCAGAACGCCGCCGGCACCTGGACGACCACGGGATGGATGCCGTCATCAAGCCCATGCCGCTCCGGTCAGCGGTCGAAGGCGGCTACACCTTGGACGACTTCGAGGTCGACATCGAGCACAACACCATTACCTGTCCCGAAGGGATCACCGTCACCATCACCAAGAGCCGGCGTGCACGGTTCGGCAAGCACTGTGCCACCTGTCCGGTCCGGCGACGGTGCACCAAGGCGAAGGCCGGTCGGACCATCGTGCTGCACGAAGAACACCACCTCCTCAGCGCTGCTCGGGTCACTGCCACCACCGAGGAGTTCGAGATCACCTACCGGACGTTGCGGCCGATGGTCGAACGGACCATCGCCTGGCTGGTGCGGGCCAACGCCAGGAAGGTGCGCTACCGGGGGATCGAACGCAACAAGCTGTTTCTGTCCCACCGGGCAGCAGCGGTGAACCTGACCCGCCTCGTGCGCCTCGGCGTTGGCCACAACGGGACAACCTGGGTGGTGCAGCCCGGATAGAAGGCACAGACGCCCTCGTTGGCGGCTCCTCGGCGACCACGAAAGGACATGAGCGGCTCGGAAGGCTCCTTCCGGCCTCCGATCCGGCCTCCGATCCGGCATTTGCCGTCAGCGGGACGTCGAGCTGAGGGAGATTCCGAGTCCATCGCTGGAGGAGTACCACCGATCACGGTTGGGCGTTGCTCAGCAGTCTCCTAGTCCCTTCATCCGAGCCGGTGAACTCCTATGCGCCGGCTGGCGGCTGCCTTAGCCCGATGTCGTTTCCGTCGGCGTCGATGACCTTGGCAACGAGCATCCCGCCGCCCACTTCGGTCGGCTGTTGCACCACCTGCGCGCCGGCGGCCTGGAGGGTACCGAGGGTGGCGGAAATGTCATCGACGTCGAAGAACGGGACGGGCCCTTTCATGCCTTGGTCATGTCCACCGGGAACGAGGCCGATCTCGGCACCGTCGACGGAGAAGCCGACGTAGTAGGGCGATTCGACGTGAGGATCGGCACCGAACAGAGCAGCAAAGAGTGCCTTCGCTTTGTCGGGATCCTTCACCGGGTAGAGCACGGTCTTGCACTGGATCGGCACGGGGCCTCCTTCTGTCACGGTTCACCACGCTCGTGGGTCACTGGGTATGACACCGGAGCTCAGGAGAGTGTGACACGTGAATCAGACGAGATCGCTGGCGGATCAAATCGAAGCCAATCCGATCCTGCGCGATACTGGATCGCCTCCGATGATCTCTCTTCCGAGATTCCGCTCTGCCATAAAGTGCCACTCGATCGCAGGGAGCAATGATGCCTCAGATCACTACGGTTGGAAGGGTGCTGGTTCCGGTGACCGACCAGGACAAAGCGATCACCTTTTACACCGAGACTCTCGGCTTCACCTTGATGGCCGACGTGCCCTTCGGGGAGGGCAGTCGCTGGGTGGAGGTGGCTCCGCCCGGCGGTGGCACGGCCTTCGCGCTGGTGCCGCCCCAGGGCAGTTTCGAGCCCGGGCGCATGACCGGCATCTCGCTCGCTTCGTCGGATCCTCGGGCCGATCACGCCGAACTTAAGGAGCGCGGCGTCGACGTCGACGAGGAGATCATGGGCGGCGACGGCACCGTGCCACTGGTTTTCTTCTTCAGAGACAACAGTGAGAACCAGCTCATGGTGGCCCAAGGTCAGTAGGACTGCGCCGGGACCCCGCCGAGTGCGCATGGGGACCGGACGCCTGACGCTGGCGAATGACTTGGGCGAGGCAATCGGGACCACGCCGGGTCGGATACCAGCGCGCCAACCGGCATCATTACGCGTCGAGGCAGACCTACTAGTGCTCCACGCCGTCGGCTGCTTCTTTCATCGCTCTGATGTCAAGCTTCTTCATTGCCATCATTGCCTGCATGGCACGATTTGCCCTCTCGGGATCGGGATCACCGAGGACGGAGGGTAGTTCGGACGGCACCACCTGCCAGCGCAGACCGAATCGATCCCTTAACCACCCACACGCGATCTCCTGTCCACCGTCGGTGAGCGCCTGCCAGTAATGGTCGACCTCCTGTTCGGTGCCGCAATCGATCACGAAAGAGATCGATTCATCGAAGCCGTAGTGTGCAGGTCCACCATTGAGGGCCACGAACTCGTTGCCGTCGAGTTCGAAATGGATGGTCATCACCGATCCGGTGGGTCCGGGTGCGTCCTCGCCATGCCGGGCGACTTGGAGGATTCGGGAGTTCGGGAATACCGACAGGTAGAACTCGACTGCTTCCTCTGCTTGGTCGTCGAACCACAGGAACGGGGTGACCTTCGGCAAGACCTGACCTCATCTCGGGGCTGCTCAGAATCAGTTACCTGGCGATCTGACTGGCCCGGTAGGGGTTCGAACTTAGTCTCATTACTTTCGGAGGCATCGGTCGATAACGGGACGCGGAGGTGCCAATTGTCCGCATGCCCGACTTTCACGCTGCATTTCCCCTGTTCAGAGAGCCAAGGAAAGGTTCGAACATAGTTGCATAACCTCCACCGATGTTGTAGGAATTGCAACGTTTCCCCCTGTTCAGCGAGCCGAGAGGGATCCGCCGTGAAGCGCAGATCGCGCACGGAGCGGGTTGGATCTCACAATGAAGATGTAAGAGGCGGTGCCCAGAGTTCGAGCTGGATGTTCTCGGGATCGCGGAAGACAAGCACCGAACCC
>JBKQRT010000058.1:0-7240 GCA_052143895.1 Acidimicrobiales bacterium
GGCGGCGGCCGAGCCGGGCGCGGCCGCCGCCGACCGCCCGCTGGCCGACGACGAGGGTGGCGACACCGACGACGGCCGCACCCACGCCGCCGAGTCCACGTCGGGCTGGACCCCCGACCGCCCCGACGCCGTGCACCTAGGCACACCCAAGCGCAACCCGGTCATCGCCCGCAGCGTGGGTGAGCCGCTGTGACCTCCGCCATCGGTACCGGACCGGCGACGGGGACCGCGGTGACCAGTGACGCCGGGGGAGCAGCCCCTCGCGCCCCCGGCCGTCCCCGGCAGGAGGTGGTGTTCCCCGCCCGCGAGCAGTACGCGGACGCCGTCGGTGCGTACCGCGCCGCCGGGTTCGAGATGTGCGCAGATCTCTGCGCGGTCGACTATCTCGCCCATCCCGGCCGCCAGCTCCCCGACGGGGTGCGGCCGGAGCGGTTCGAGGTGGTGGTCAATCTGCTGTCGCTGAGCCAGGCCCGGCGGGTGCGCATCCGGGTCCAGGTGCCCGAGTCGGACGCCGAGGTATCGTCGCTCTTCGAGCACTATCCCGGCACCGAGGCGATGGAGCGGGAGGCCTACGACCTGTTCGGCATCGTCTTCACCGGTCACCCGGACATGACCCGCATCCTCTTGCCCGAGGACTGGGAGGGGCACCCCTTGCGGAAGGACTACGGCGTCGGCCGGGTGCCGGTCCAGTTCAAGGGAGCACCGGGGCCGAGATGAGCGACGTGAAGTCCACGGAGCCGGCCGACGGCGCCGACGAGCCCGTGCCGCACCCCGACTCGGTGGTCGGGCCGCCGGCGTCAGGTGACGTCTTCTTGGACCACGGGCCGTTCGACGAGCCCCAGGGGCTGGTGGCGGAGACGTCCGAGGGCCCCCAGGAGCTCACCCGTCGCCACGAAACCGACCCCGACGAGCTGCGGCGCGAGGTGGGCGCCGTCCTCCGGATGCCCGAGGGCGTGGCCATCGATCCGTCGGACATCGACATCGAGCAGACCGACGACGAGACCATGATCATCAACATGGGCCCGCAGCACCCGTCGACCCACGGGGTGCTCCGGCTGATGCTCGAGCTCGACGGGGAGACCGTCCTGCGGACCAAGCCGGTCATCGGCTACCTCCACACCGGCATGGAGAAGACCGCCGAGGAGCTGACCTACGTCCAAGGGTCGACCAACGTCACCCGAATGGACTACCTCGCACCGCTCCACAACGAGCTGGTGCTGTCGTTGGCCGTCGAGGCGCTGCTCGGGGTCGAGATGCCGCCGCGCTCGGACTGGATCCGCATGCTGCTGGTGGAGCTCAACCGGGTGTCGTCCCACCTCATGTGGATGGCCACCAACGGCATGGATCTCGGGTCCACCTCCATGATGATCTACGGGTTCCGTGAGCGCGAGATGGTGCTGGCCTTCTTCGAGAAGACCACCGGCCTGCGGATGAACCACAACTTCATCCGGCCCGGGGGCACCGCCGCCGACCTGCCCGACGGCTGGGCGGACGACGTCACCGTCATCTGCGACACGGTGATGGCGCGCACCGCCGAGTACGACGAGCTCCTCACCGGCCAGCCGGTCTTCCGCCAGCGGTCGGAGGGGATCGGGGGCCTGTCGGCCGAGGAGGCGCTGGCCCTCAGCCTGACCGGTCCGGTGCTGCGATCGACCGGGGTGCCGTGGGACCTCCGACGCTCGATGCCCTATCTCCGGTACGACGAGGTCGAGTTCGACGTCATCGTCGGGACCTTCGGTGACAACTTCGACCGCTACTCGGTCCGGCTCAACGAGATCCGCGAGTCGGTGCGGATCATCCGCCAGATCGTGGAGAAGATGCCGGCCGGTGACTACCGGGTACAGGACAAGAAGGTCACCCCGCCGCCCCGGGGCCGCATCGACCAGTCGATGGAAGCGCTCATCCACCACTTCAAGGTCTTCACCGAGGGGTTCAAGGTCCCCGAGGGCGAGGTGTACGTGGCCGTCGAGTCCCCCCGGGGGGAGCTCGGCTGCTATCTGGTCTCGGACGGGGGGCCCAAGCCGTACCGGATGCACATCCGCGGACCGAGCTTCGTCAACCTCCAGGGCCTGCCCGTCATGATGCGGGGCGGACTGCTCGCCGACGCGGTGGCGGTCTGTTCGACCATCGACCCGGTCATGGGAGAGGTGGACCGGTGAGCGACAACGCGGGCACGACTCCGGTGGCCGCGCCGCGGCGCGCCGGGTCCCCGGCCCGGCCGAGTCACCTCGACCCCGAGGTACTCGAGCGGGCCCGCCGGACCATCGCCCTGTACCCCGAGCCGCGCTCGGCCCTCATCCCGCTCTGCCACCTGGCCCAGGAACAGGACGGCTGGCTCACCCCCGAGGCCATGGCCGACATCGCCGTGCTCGTCGGCGTGACTCCGGCGGAGGTGCTCGGCACCGCCTCGTTCTACGACATGCTCCACACCGAGCCGGTTGGCACCAACGTGGTGTCCATCTGCACCAACATCGCGTGCCTGCTGAACGGCGCCACCGAGCTGCTCGAGCACGCCGAGTCGACGCTGCAGGTGAACGCCGGCGGGACCACCGCCGACGGGGCGGTGACCCTGGAAGAGGCCGAGTGCCTGGCGGACTGCGACCGCGCCCCCTGCGTACAGGTCAACCACCGCTTCGTCGGTGCGCAGTCCCCCGAGTCGTTCGACCGCCTGGTGGCCGACCTGCGTACCGGCGCCCGGGCCGACGAGATCCCGCGCCACGGGACGCTCGTGCGGGTGCACCGGACCACCGGGCTCGAGGCCGACCCGGACCGTGTGGTGGCGGAGCGGGCGGCCATGGCCGAGGCCCAGCAGCAGCGGGCGGACGCGGCCAAGGCGGCCGCCGACCACGCCGGGGAGAGCTCGACGTGATCACGGACGCCCCCAAGATCGTCACCGGCCGCCTGGGCCACGCCGACTCCCACACCCTCGAGCGCTACCTGACCACCGGGGGCTACGAGGGACTGCGCAAGTCCCTCACCATGACCCCCGAGGCGGTGGCCCACGAGGTGGACGAGGCCAGCCTCCTCGGCCGGGGAGGCGCCGGCTTCCCGGCCGGGCGCAAGTGGGCCATGCTGCGCAAGAGCCCGGTGACGTACCTGGTGGTCAACGGCGACGAGAGCGAGCCGGCGACCTTCAAGGACCACCTCCTCATCGAGCGCGACCCCCACCAGCTCATCGAGGGCGTCCTCATCGCCGCCTACGCCCTGCAGGTCACGCGGGCCTTCATCTTCGTCCGGGGGGAGTTCGCCCTCGGCCTCGAACGGGTGCAGGCCGCCCTCAACGACGCCTACGCGCACGGCGCGGTGGGCGCCGACATCTTCGGATCCGGCTTCTCGGTCGACGTGGTCGTGCACCCCGGGGCCGGCGCCTACATCTGCGGCGAGGAGACCGCTCTGCTCGAGTCGCTCGAGGGCAAGCGCGGCTTCCCCCGGATCAAGCCGCCGTACTTTCCGGCGGCCATCGGCCTCTACGGCGAGCCGACCGTGGTGAACAACGTGGAGACCATGTCCAACCTGCCCTGGATCGTCCTCCACGGCGGTGCCGCCTTCGCCGCGCTGGGGGAGGGCCGCTCCGCCGGCACCCGGCTGTTCGCCCTGGCCGGGCACGTCAACAACCCCGGGGTCTACGAGCTCGAGATGGTCAAGACCACCTTCGGCGACCTGATCAACGCGCCGGTCCTCGGCGGGGGGATCCGCCACGGGCGCGGCCTCAAGGCGTTCATCCCCGGTGGGGTGTCCGCCCCCTGGTTCGCTCCCGACCAGATCGACCTCCCCCTCGGACAGGACGAGGTCGCCGGTGCCGGCTCCATGCTGGGGTCGGGCTCGGTCGTGGTGATGGACGACCACACCTGCTCGGTGCGGGCGGCGTGGCGCATCACCAAGTTCTTCTCACGCGAGTCGTGCGGCCAGTGCACCCCGTGCCGCGAGGGCTCGGGGTGGCTCGAGAAGATCATGGAGCGCATCGAGGCCGGCTACGGCCGCGAGGAGGACCTCGACCTCCTCCTCGACGCCTGCGACAACATCTCGCCCGGGCTGGAGTGGCCGCCCCAACAGACCACCATGTGCGTGCTCGGCCCGTCGATCCCCTCGTCGATCAGCTCGGCCATCCAGATGTTCCGCGACGAGTTCCTCGTGCACATCAAAGACGGGGGGTGCCCCTATGAGTGAGCAGCCCACCCCCCGCCCGGCCGCCCCTCCGGTGGAGACGGTGACCTTCACCCTCGACGGCCGCGAAGTCACCGCCACCAAGGGCGAGATGCTCATCGCCGCCGCCGAGCAGGCCGGCGCCTTCATCCCGCGGTTCTGCTACCACCCCCGGATGAAGTCGGTGGGGATGTGCCGGATGTGCCTGGTCGAGGTCAGCGGCCCGCGGGGCGCCTCGCTCCAGCCCAGCTGCTTCGTCGAGGTCCAGGCGGGCAGCGATGTGGTCACGAACTCCGACAAGGTCAAGAAGGCCCAGGACGGCGTCCTCGAGTTCCTCCTCATCAACCATCCGCTCGACTGCCCGGTGTGCGACAAGGGCGGCGAGTGCCCGCTGCAGGACCAGACGCTGGCCTACGGTCCCGGCGAGTCGCGGTTCGTGGAGGAGAAGCGGCACTTCGAGAAGCCCATTCCCATCTCCGAGCTGGTCCTGCTCGACCGAGAGCGCTGCATCCAGTGCAGCCGGTGCACCCGGTTCGCCGCCGAGGTGGCCGGCGAGGCCCAGATCGACTTCATCGGCCGGGGGGAGCGCCTCGAGGTCAACACGTTCCCCGAGCTGCCGTTCACCTCGTACTTTTCCGGGAACACCGTGCAGATCTGCCCGGTCGGGGCCCTGACCGCCGCACCGTACCGGTTCGCCGCCCGCCCCTGGGACCTCGACCAGGTCGAGTCGACGTGCACCACCTGCTCGGTCGGGTGCCGGGTCGCCGTGCAGTCCTCGTCGAACCGGGTCACTCGCCTCCTCGGCATCGACGCCGACCCGGTCAACCACGGATGGCTCTGTGACAAGGGCCGGTTCGCGTTCGACGCCGTCAACCGCGAGGACCGCCTGACCGAGCCGCTCGTCCGCAAGGACGGCGAGCTGGTGGCGACATCGTGGCACGAGGCCCTCGGCACGGTGGCCCGGGGGCTCAAGGCGGCGCGGGCCAAGGGGGGCCCTGCCTCCATCGGGGTCATCGGCGGGTCCCGCCTGACCAACGAGGGCGCCTACGCCTGGGCCAAGCTGGCCAAGGGGATCCTCGGTACCGACTCGGTCGACGCCCAGCTGGGCGACGGACTCCCGGCCGAGATGCTCGTCGGCCTGCCCCGGGCCACCATCGACGAGACGGCGTCGGCCGACACCGTCGTCGTGCTGTCCGGGGACGTGCGTGAGGAGGTGCCCGTCCTCTTCCTCCGCTTGCGGTCGGCCATCGTGGACGGCGGCCTCTCCGTGGTGGAGCTGTCGCCGCGAGCCACCGCCCTCACGCCGTACGCGGCGGCCCCCCTCCGGTACGTCCCGGGGGAGGCCGCCCAGCTGGCCAGGGCCCTGGTGAGCGCGACCGAACCCGTCCCGGCAGGCTGTGACGCCGACGCCCTGGCCGAGGGTCGCCGCCTGGCTGGCGCCGGCAACGTGGTCGTCGTGGTCGGCCGTCCGTCGCTCGCCGAGGACGGGGCACTGGTGGCCGACGCCGCCCAGACCCTGGCCGCCGCCCTGCCGGGGGCCCGCTTCCTGCCGGTGCTGCGCCGCGGCAACGTCCACGGGGCCCTGGACATGGGCCTGGCCCCGGGGCTGCTGCCCGGCCGGGTCACCCTCGAGGGCGGTCGCGACTGGTTCGGGCACGCCTGGGGCTCGGTGCCCGACGCCAGGGGTCGCGACACCGCCGGCATCCTGGCTGCCGCGGCCGACGAACCGGCGGACGGCCCGCGACTGCACACCCTGGTGCTGCTGGGTGCCGACCCGCTGTCCGACTTCCCCGACCGCCGCCTGGCCGAGCGGGCACTCGACGGCGCCGAGTTCGTGGTGGCGGTGGCGTCGGCTCCGGGGACGGTCACCGGTCGGGCCGACGTCGTCCTGCCGGCCGCCGAGGCGCACGAGCGTCCCGGGACCACCACCAACATCGAGGGCCGGATCAGCCGGCTGGGGCAGAAGCTGGTGCCGCCCGGTCAGGCCTGGCCGGACTGGATGGTGGCAGCCGAGCTGGCCGTGCATCTCGACGGCGACCTGGGGCTCGACTCGGTGGGCGAGGTCTGGGACGAGATCGAGCGGCTGGCACCGTCGCACCGCGGCATCACCCGGGCCGTGCTCGAAGGCCGGGGTGCCGCAGACGGCGTGGTGGCACCGCTACGGGCCAGCGCGGTGTCGCTGAGCCGACGCCACGCCCCGCTGCTCGACCCGATCGCCTTCCCCGGTGTCGAGTCGGTCGAGCGGCAGGGGGCACCGGCCCGGGCCGGCCTGGCCGAGACCCCCAGCGCCTCGGTCGGGCTGCCGCCGGTGGCCGACGACCGTCCCGAGGCCGCCCCGCCCCGCCCCGCACCCGTGTCCGGGCCACTGGAGCTGGCGGTGCCCCATGTGGCCCCGAACGACAGCTACTCGCTGCGACTGGTGGCCAGCCGGGTGCTCTACGACCGCGGCGCGGCGGTGGGCGCGGTACCGGCGCTCGACGCGCTGGTGTCCCTGGCACCGCTGCGGGCCAACCCCCACGACCTCGACGAGCTCGGCGTGGTGGCCGGTGGCTCGGTTCGGCTGCGGACCGCCTCGACTTCGGCGGTGCTGACCGTCTTCCCCGACGACTCGCTGCCCCGCAAGGTGGTGGCCGTCGACTTCAACGTCCCGCTCGACGACGGGACGGCCGCCGACCTCATCGACGTCGACGGCCCGGTGGTCGAGCTCAGGATGGAGACGCCGTGAACACGCTGTCCTCCGTGCTGCACCCGCTGTTCGGGACGGGCGACCCGCTTTACGCCAACGGCGTCGGCTGGGTGGTGCTCCTCATCGTCCTCATCAAGGTCCTGGTGGTCTTCGGCGCCCTGATGGTGGCCGTGATGCTCATGATCTGGTTCGAGCGCAAGGTCATCAGCGACATGCAGAGCCGCATCGGCCCCAACCGGGCCGGGCCCTGGGGCCTGCTGCAGACCCTGGCCGACGGGACCAAGCTCTTCTTCAAGGAGGGGCTCCTTCCCGAGCGCGCCGACCGTCCCGTGTACCTGCTGGCGCCCTACCTGTCGCTGATCCCCGCCCTGCTGATCTTCACCGTGGTGCCGGTGGGGGGGATCATCACCA
>JBKQRT010000059.1:0-3193 GCA_052143895.1 Acidimicrobiales bacterium
CCCATAACTGGCAAGGAGGGTGGTCCCATGTCACTGGCAAAACCAGCGATCAACTGGTCCCATGTAACTGGCAAACGACAGACGACGACGCCAGTGGCCGAGCGTCGTCGATTCTTGACGCCGACGGCTGAGAGGATGGGAGCGGAAACGTCGGGGTTGGCGACCACTCGAACAGCAGGGTCCTGTACTTCTCGCAATGCTGACCCTGACCTGCCGACACTCGTGCAGGCGTGATCATTCCCCACATCGCAGACTGCGGTTGACCGTTTCGTCCGGCGTTACTTCATCGCTGATTCATCGTTCGCTGAGTGGACTGCCACCGCCCACCCGACTGCCCCCGAGGATTCGTTCCGGGCGCATGCAAATTTCGCGAGCGCCGGCACCGCCGATGAAGCATTGATCCCAGCGGTACGCAACGGCCACTGAGCCATGGTCCATCCTCCGCCGCCATCCCCTCGGTCCAGAGGTTCTTGAGTATCACGCGGTGGCGCACCAGGTGCAGGCGGAACCGGGCCCGCTCGCGCTCGGCCCGGACGCCGGGGGTGGGCAGCCAGATGGAGGGCACCAGGTCGCGAGGGGACAGTTCGGCGAGCACCCAGGCGTCGATCTTGTCGGTCTTGCAGGCCAGGGGGCCCAAGCCATTGGTCTTCTGGGCGTCGGCGATCTCGACGTCCCAGCCCATGAGCTCGAGGGTGTCGTGGACGAAGCGGGCGCCGTTCATCGACACGATGGCGGCCGCGACCGGGCCGCCCAGGGCGTCAATCTCCGCCACGAGGTGACGCAGCCCGTCGGCATCGGGTGGGCACAGCGTGGTCACCACTCTCTGGCCGGCGTCTTCGAGGACGCACACGTCGAGTCGTTTCCTGCTCAAGTCCGATCCAGCGTGCAACATGGTGTCTGGGGCCTCCTTTGGTGGGTTGGTTCCGGAGAGAACCAAATGTTCCCGCCGGAGGAGGCCCCCCTTCATGGCATTCAGATGGAGAAGTCCTCGCCGGACCACACCCCCGCCGGGGACGGCCGGGCGTCGGTGCCGTTGGCGTGACCGTTCACTGCTGTCTCGAGGTGATCCACCCGGCGGAGGATGGACTGGAGGCTGGTGCCGACCAGGTCCGGCATGAGGGTCTCGTCGGGCTCGGGCGGCGCCGCGAGGGGACGGGGGCGGCTGCGGGCGATGACCTGGCCCGGCACGCCGACTACCACCGAGTGGGCGGGCACCGGTCTCACCACCACGGCGTTGGCCCCGATCTGGCTGTCGTGGCCGATGGCGATGGGGCCGAGGATCTTCGCGCCGGCGCCGATCGTCACCCGGTCACCAATGGTCGGGTGACGCTTGCCTCTGCTCAGGCTCGTGCCGCCCAGAGTCACCCCTTGGTACAGGGTGACCTGTGCACCGACTTCAGCCGTCTCACCGATGACCACGCCGGTTGCGTGGTCGATGAGCAGACCTCCGCCCAATACGGCACCGGGGTGGATGTCCACGCCGGTGAGCGATCGGGTGACCGTGGACAGGACCCGGGCCGCCAGCTTGGCGTTGTGCAGCCACAGCCAGTGGCTGATCCGGTAGCTCCAGACGGCGTGCAGACCCGGGTAGCAAAGGATGATCTCGGCCGAGGAACGGGCTGCCGGGTCGCGGTCGCGCGCTGCTTGCAGGTCGCTGCGCAGGGTCGCCAGCATGGTCAATCGGTGAGGCCCTCGAACAAGGCGGTGGACAAGTAGCGCTCTCCGAAGTCGGGCACCACCACCACGATCAGCTTGCCGCGGCTCTCGGGACGGGCGGCGACGTCAAGTGCAGCCCACAGGGCCGCTCCCGATGAGATCCCGACGAGCAGCCCTTCTTCGCGGGCAGCCCGTCGGGCCAGGTCAAAGGAATCCTCGTTGGTGACGGCGATGATCTCGTCGACGATGTCGGTGTCGAGGACGGCCGGGACGAAGCCGGCGCCGATGCCCTGAATGGGGTGGGGACCCTTCTGCCCACCGGAGAGCACAGGTGACGCAGCCGGTTCAACGGCGATCATCTGCACCGACGGCTTGCGCTCCTTCAACACCTCGCCGACGCCGGTGATGGTCCCGCCGGTACCGACCCCGGCCACGACGACGTCGACCTCTCCGTCGGTGTCGCTCCAGATCTCCTCGGCGGTGGTGGCCCGATGGATGGCCGGGTTGGCCGGGTTGTCGAACTGCTGCGGGACGAAGTAGCGGAGATCTTCCTTGGCGAGCTCCTCGGCCTTGGCGATCGCGCCGGGCATGCCGTCGGGACCCGGGGTGAGCACGAGCTCGGCACCGTATGCCCTCAAAATTGCCCGTCGCTCCTTGCTCATGGTCTCGGGCATTGTGAAGGTGCACTTGTACCCGCGGGCGGCGCACACCATGGCCAGCGCGATACCCGTATTCCCGCTGGTGGGCTCCAAGACGATGGTGTCGGGCCCGATCAGCTGAGCCTTTTCGGCGGCATCGAGCATGGCCACGCCGATGCGGTCCTTCACGCTGTGTGCCGGGTTGAAGCTCTCGAGCTTGGCCACGATCTGTGCGTCGACGTGCTCGGTCAACCGGCGCAGTCGGACCAAAGGGGTGTTTCCGACCAGCTCGGTGATGTCCTCAGCGATCCGTGTCATCGTCCTACCTCTCTCATCTCGGCCGGCCGATCCGACCTTGAGCTTTCCGATAATTCCGAGTATGTTCATCGGGATTACCTGGGAGTAGGGCCGTTGGTCCCTCGCTCGGGATCGAGGTCACCCGGATGCTGGGGCACGACATGCCCAGCAAGACGGCTCGGGGAGAAGTGCCATTGAACCCTGTCGAGGGCCCGATGCCCTGTGTTACGCAGCAACTGTCATCGTCCTAGGAGGAACAATGCCCGCGAATTCCCCGCCAAATCTTGCACTGAGCGATGGCGCCGCGCGTCAGCTCGCCAACGCCACCAAGACCACGGCGCAGATGTCACCATCTCGCCCCGGTGGCTCGTGCGGTTCATGGACTGGGTCCCCGTTGAGGCCGGTATCTACCGACTCAACAAGGTGAAGCATCCCGAAGAGGTGGAGGTCGCCTGCCCACCCCGCAGCGAGATCGATCTGCCGACGACGTTCGTGGACTACGAGGAGAATCCTCGCGAGTACTTCCTGAGCTCGGTCTCGACCGTCCTGGACGTCCACACTCGCGTCTCGGACCTGTACAGCAGCCCATACGACCAGATCGA
>JBKQRT010000060.1:0-3604 GCA_052143895.1 Acidimicrobiales bacterium
CTCACCGACGACCCTCTGGCCCTGCTCATCGCCATGGTCATGGATCAGCAGGTGCGACAACAATGGAGTACTCGGTAGGGAACGAGACCCCGGCGTCTCCTCGGACCAGCCAGGCGGAATAACGCCACCGTTCTCGCTCATAACGGGGCCACGTCCTCACTCTTTCTCAAACGATATGTATCTATCTAATAAGAAAGAGACCTATACTATGTGATCATGGACATGGGAGACCCCACGAGGTCGATCACACCCACCCTCGACGGACCCGTTCTCGCGGCGCTGGCTCGTTCGGGCCGCCCACTTACGGTGGGTGAAGTGGCCGCTGAGACTGTGCGCGGCTCGGAGATCGGGGTGCGCAGATGCCTGGCTCGACTGGTCGCCCAAGGGCTGGTGCAGGCCACGGAGATGGGGCGGAACCGAGTCCACGAGCTCAACAGAGAGCACGTCGCTGCCCCCATTGCCACGATGATGGATGATCTTCGGATCGAGCTATGGCGCCGCATGCGAAAAGAGCTCGGTGGCTGGAAACCGAAACCTCTCTATGCCTGCGTCTTCGGTTCGGCGGCACGTGGTGACGGCGACGCCGACAGCGACGTGGACCTGCTCCTGGTGCACCCACCGTTCCCGGGCGAGGCCAAACCACCTCGGAAGGCGAACGTGATCGACGCCGTGGCGGCCTTCATGACTGCTCCGATGGCCGCCTCCCCCGCTGAGGCGACACGATGGCCGCGACACGTCGATACGTTGCGTGCCCACGTGCTCCTGTGGAGTGGCAATCCACTCCAGGTTGTGGATCTCTCTCTCGCGGAATGGGTGGACAGGAGGCACAACACCGCCCTGATTGCCGACATCGCGCGGGACGCGATCGACCTCGTGGGCAGTTCGATCGTTGCCGATCCAGCCCGTACGAATCGGACGGTGTAATCAGCATGGCCAAAGCCCTGCGAACAGCGGAGTGTGGCAAGCAAGAAGCGCGTGTGCGCCTGGCAACGGCTCAGGCATATCTTGAGGTCGCCTCCACGGTCCTCGCCGAACAGTCTCGTGATGAGTTCCTCAATGTGGCCGCCGGGCTGGCCGTTCTCGCTGGCATCGCCGCATCCGATGCCATCTGTTGCGCGCGACTTCGCAGCCGCCATCGAGGCGATGACCATCGAAGGGCGGCCGATCTGCTCAAGACGGCCGTGCCCGACGGAGCCAAGCTCTCCGCATCATTTGCTCGCCTGCTTGATGTGAAGGACGAGGCTCACTACGGCGTCATTGTGGTGTCCCCTCGGAAAGCTCGCAACGCTGTTGGCTGGGCTGCGAGTCTGGTGGCACGGGCTGCCGACGAAGTCGAACGGTGACTGGAACTCGCATACGCTGGCGCTATGTCCCTCCATCTGACCGGTGACGAAGCCGTTGACAACCTCCTGAGTAGCGATCCGCTGGCACTAGTTGTGGGCATGGTCCTGGACACCTACACCCCGCTCGACCAGCTCTCGGGCACCAGCTACTCGGGGACGGCCGCACCCTCGGTGACCGACACCTACGACGCCGACGGCAACCGGACCCAGATGACCGACGGCACCGGGACGTCGACCTCCACCTACGACCCCTTCGGCGAGCTCGCCTCGGCCGAGAACGGGGCGGGCAAGACCGTCGACTACGCCTACGACGCCCTCGGCAACGTGACGGGTGTCACCTACCCGTTGGGCAGCGGGGCGACATGGGCACCGACCGACACCGTCACCTACGGATACGACGCCGCCTCGCAGATGACCTCGGTCACCGATTTCGGCGGCAACACGGCCCAGGTCTCGAACACCGCCGACGGGCTCCCGTCCACGCTCAACCTCGGCAACTCGGGCGACACCATTTCGACGACCTACGACCCGACGGACTCTCCGTCGGGCATCACGCTCACCAATTCATCGACCACGCTCCTCGGGTTCTCCTACTCGGACGAGCCCTCGGGGGCGGTGGCCGCGGAGACCGACACTCCGTCCAGCTCGACGTCACCGGCCGGCTACACCTACGACGCCCAGAGTAGAGTTACCCAGATGACGCCGGGATCGGGCAGCGCCCTCTCCTACGGCGAGGACGCGTCCGGCAACCTGACCACCCTCCCGGCCGGGGCATCCGGTTCCTACGACGATGCCTCCGAGCTCACCTCCTCCACCCACTCGGGAACGACGACCGGCTACACCTACGACGCCGACGGTGACCAGACCCAGGCGAGCATCGGGGGCACGACGACGGTGAGCGCCTCCTACAACGGGGCTCGTGAGCTCACCAGCTACTCGGATCCGGCCGCCGACATGACCACAGCCACCTACGACGGCGATGGGGTCCGAGCCTCGGCCACCACGACCCCAGCTGGTGGCAGCTCTTCGACACAGCACTTCGTCTGGGACGAGAACGGCTCTGTCCCTGAGATTCTCATGGACTCGACCAACGCCTACGTCTACGGACCGGGTTCGACGCCCATCGAGCAGGTCAATCTGTCGAGCGGCACGGTGCAGTACCTGGTGTCGGATACCCTCGGGTCCGTGCGAGGCGTTGTCAACTCTTCGGGGAGCCTCACCGCCTCGACCAGCTACGACGCGTGGGGCAACCCCGAGACCTCTGGTGGGCTCACGAGCTTTACGCCGGTCGGCTTCGCCGGTGGCTACACGGACCCGAGCGGGCTTGTCTATCTGATAAATCGCTACTACGACCCGGGCACCGGGCAGTTCCTGACCGTGGATCCGATGGTTGACGAGACCGGGCAGGCCTACAGCTATGCCGGCGGCGATCCGGTGAACAAATCCGATCCCTCGGGACTGATGTGCAATGCCAACCCGTTCAGCGGTGGTTTCTGGTCCCAGCGCAACTGCCTCTCCGACGCCTACGGCGGCGCATCTGAAGCGGCAGACACTGCCTACGACTGGGCGAACAACCAAGCCAACAACATCGGTTGTGAGAACGGCCTGGGAACGGGGATCTTCGGGGGCGCGTTCAACTGCGGCAACTCAAGCTCCAACAGTGAATGCACCGCCACGAGCCCCGCATTCGGGTCTTCCGTGAATCCCGGCGACTTCAGTCGGCCAAGTGACAGCTGGCTCAAGGGATACGGACTTGATCCGCACCAAATCAACGCCGATGTAGTCGGGAGAGATGGCATTTCGAAGTACGACATCTATCGAGATCCGAATACAGGTGATCTCTATGTCGGACCTCACAATCCAAAGTCAGGCCCGAGCGAGTACGAGCCAACAGGAATCCGAGTCAAGGATGGGCAGGTGAGCTACGGAGCTCCTGAAGAGCCGATTAGCGGCGAAGGGGACTTCGGAGATCTGGGGGACCTCGGTGGTTTCTAGCGGATCTCCCGTCGAGGCCGACAGTTGCCGCATCTTCCTAGCGATCGTCGATTCGGCAATTGCCCCTAGTGAGATCACTCGACGGCTTGGACTGGCCCCAGAACGCGTTTTGGAAAAAGGCAAACCGATGCCTCGCCCGACCGGTGTTCCATCAGATGTGGATGTGGGGGCCACCATGGCGAAAATTAATCGGTGGACTTACCGGGTTCAGCTCGACGAAACAAGACCAATCGAGGATCACTTCGCGGCGCTGACCTCGGTGATCT
>JBKQRT010000061.1:0-3917 GCA_052143895.1 Acidimicrobiales bacterium
ACGGGTCCGGTCGTGCGCGACCCGGTGACGGAGGTGGCAACCATTCTTGCCTCGCAGTGATCGCACCTATCCCGCTCTAGTCATCCTGGGCATGAAGCGATTGCCAGCGCGGCGGGAAGGCGACGGAGTTTGACCCCAGGTGCGGGGAGTCTCCGGCGTGACTCGCGTGGATAGGGAGAACCGGGTTCCTTCACACCTCGCCGGAGTTCGCGGCCAGCCCAGATCACCCCATGGACAAACGTGTCGCACTTCAAGCTGGTCCCGGCCAAGGCTCAACCACTGTCGGTGGAGCTGACCTTCAATCTGTACGACGGTACGAGCCAAACGATAAGGGTTCCGATGTTCCTGCGACTTGCCGAACTTCTGACTGCTTCTTGAACCCGTCGGCGCACCGAAAACACCGGATACCCGTCGCCCGGCAAGCGACCATCAGACTGCCGAGGTGTCGATCGGTGGCACCCTGGGTGCCCCACCGTTCCGGTGTTCAGGTCTGGGCCACAGGTGGTCAGCTCCCATAGGGCCGCGTGAGTACCTCCATGTTGTGACCGGAGGGATCTTCAAAATAGAAGCCGCGTCCGTGATTGTTGATTCGGTTCTCCTGCTGGTGTCCGGGGCCAGCCCAATAGGCGAGGCCACGGTCTGTGACGCGAGCGAAGATGGCATCAAACTCCTCTTCGGCGACGAGGAAGGCGTAATGATGATGCTCCAGAGCGCCCCGGTCGTCGTAGTCGAGACTGACGCCATTGGCAGTCTCGAGGCACAAGAACGGCCCGAACGGCTTCGGGGAATCGAGCCCAAGGATTTCAGCAAGAAAGGTGGCGGACGCCTCCTTGTCCTGAACGGGAACGATGGTGTGGTTGAGCTGAACTGCCATGGCGCCTCCCAGGTAGATACCGACATCCATTATTGGACCCGTGGGGTTGGGAGCGCTCGTCTAGGGCAGCCTCGGCTCGGGTCGCTCGGCCACGCTCCGACCTGGGAATGGACACGGTAGCGTCTGCCCCGATGAGCGATGGGTCAACGCCTCCGAAGGCAGGCAAGGGCGAGGCGGGCGGCCCGGCCATCCTTTCCCCACGAGACGTGCGCCGAGGGGCAGGCGGTCGTCGCCGGGCCTGGTGGCTGGCGCTCGCCGGGGTGGGTGTGGCGGTGGTAGGCGTGGCCGCGGCCGTCCTGCTGACTCGGGGCGGCACCACCACGACCTGCCCCTTGACCGGGGAGTCGGCCCCGGGAGGAGTGGTACCGGCCCGGCCGGCACTGGCCATCAAGATCGGTAACTACCCCGGCGACCGGCCCTCGGAGGGGCTCAACCAGGCCGACATCGTCTTCGAGGAACCGATCGAGGGGGCCATCACCCGTCTGGTGGCCGTCTTCCAGTGCCAGTCGCCGGCCTTGGTCGGTGACGTCCGCTCCGCTCGCGAGCCCGACATCGGCATCCTCTCCCAGCTCTCCGACCCGATCTTCGCTCACGCCGGGGGCATCGACCCGGTGTTGGCCCTGCTGGCCGATGCCCCCCTCATCGACGAGAACGTCCTCGGCGGCGCGTCGGCGGCAACCGTGGTCCACCCAACCGGCCTGTACGCCCCGTACTCCACCTTCGTTGAACCACACGCCCTGTGGGCCCTCGAGCCCTCTAACGACACGCCCCCCGCCTCCCTCTTCACCTACGCCACCGGGCTGCCGAAGGAAGCGGTGCCCGGATCGGGCTCCGGTGTGCACATCCCGTTCTCCTCCTCGTCGGACGTGACCTGGCAGTGGGACCCGTCCGCCGGCCGCTACCTCCGCGACTACTCGGGTGCTCCGGACGTGCTGGTCGACGGCACGCAGACCTCGTCGGTCAACGTGGTGGCCATGACCGTCCACACCTTCACCGGGCCGTGGGTGGAGAACAGCGAGGGGGCCCAAGAGGTGGAGGTGGTCGCCACCGGCTCCGGACCGCTGGTGGTCATGGAGGGCGGGGCGGCCATCACCGGGACGTGGAGCCGATCCAGTCTCACCCAGCCGGCCACGCTGACCGCGTCGGACGGTACTCCCATCACCCTGCAGCCCGGCAACACCTGGGAGGAGTTGGTGCCTGATGGGGTCCCGGTGACGACCATGGCCTCGGGACCGTAGCCCGATCACGCTCTCACTGGCAGCGTGGCGTCAAAGATTCAGGGATCGGCCGGCAATGACCTCTTGGTGGCAGAGGTGGCCGGTGCCGTGGTCGGCATGTGTCAGTTGGTGGTCTTCCGGCACTTCCAGCGGCTCGGAGGACTGTGCGGCGAGATCGAATCCATGCACGTGCACCCCGAATTCCGTTCCAGGGGAATAGGCGCACAACTGCTGGAAGCCGCTATTGAGGTTGCCCGAGAAATAGGCTGCTACCGAGTTCAGCTCACCTCCAACCTCAGGCGTCCTGATGCCCACCGCTTCTAAACACGCCACGGGTTCGACCCGAGCCATGTCGGATTCAAGCAAGTACTGCGGACCGAATGACGAACGCGTAGCGGACAGGTCCCGCGGCGTGTACGGACGTCGGCTCTTGGTGTCCGCAGCGGGATCGGCCTGCGGGCACCCGCTTAACCGACGATCTCCGTCGAGTGTCACCGCTTACCGTTCCCCTGCGGGCACCCGCTGTCGAATCGCGAGGGCAGCCTCCGGCCGCCCTAACGCGGTTCGGCTACCGCTGGGAGATGGGACTACTGGATTCGGCGGGCTGGGATCAGTCGTGCAGCACGGGCGCGTAGGAGATACCGATGATCGCGCCCTCGGGTGACTGCAGCCGAGCGACCGTCTGGCCCCACGGCTCCTCGCGAGCTCCATGCAGCAGCTCATAGCCGGCCTGCTCGAGCTCCCGTGCCGCCGGATCGACTGCAGTGGCATCGGCGACGTCGAACTCGATGCTGACCTGTGGTACCGGTCGCTCTGCGGGCCACTGGTCGGTTCCGAAGCACGCCTGAGCGGCCTGCGAGAGCGGCCAGATCCCGAACGACTTGCAGCCGGTGATCTGCTCGCTGTGGTAATACCCGTCACCCTCGCCCTGCAGCGGGAGACCCAGCGTCTCGACATACAGGTTGCGGCTGTTGATCGGATCGGGAGCGATCACGGCCACGGTCGCGAGGAACTCGATGTTCATGCCACCTCCTCGTTCGTCGCTGCTCAGTCACCAATCCAAGCAGGTCGCGCCCAGCGACGCCGGGACGGATGTTAGCTCGACGGCCTTGGCCCGAGATGTCCCGGTCGCCTCGAATGAGGATCGTCTTGCGAGATGGTTCGACTCCGACACCACCTGCGACCCCGACCACAATCTGGCGGCGTTCTCACAGTGCGATCTGAGACAGCCGCTATGGGCTCTGACTCGACGCCACTTGCTGTGGGGGATCGCAAGGTCTGACATCGCCCGACTGGGAAGAGGGAGAATGCGAAGATGACCGTGACCGTCACCTTTGCCGGCAGTGGCGATGCCTTCGGCAGCGGCGGGCGCTACCAAGCTTGCATCCATCTCCAGGGTCCCCTCGGCTTCGACCCGGTCCTGCTCGACTGTGGTGCCACCTCGCTCAGCGCCCTCAAACGGCTCGGTCTTGATCCTGGCGAGATCTCCGCAGTGTTCGTGTCCCACCTCCACGGTGACCACTTCGGGGGCCTGCCGTTCCTCATCCTTGACGGCCAGTTCGCCCACCGGACCAAGCCCCTCGCCGTCGCCGGGCCCCCCGGCATGGCAGGTCGACTGACCGAGACCATGGAGAGCATGTTCCCCGGCTCTTCCACCGCGCGGCGCCGCTTCGAAATCGACACCGTGGAGCTACGGCCCGGAACGACCGCGACGGTGGCCGGCGTGGAGATCAGCGCGTGGGAGGTGGACCACCCTAGCGGCGCCCCGCCCCTCGCTCTTCGCCTCGGTCTGGCCGGGACGGTCATCGCCTACACCGGCGACACCG
>JBKQRT010000062.1:0-4290 GCA_052143895.1 Acidimicrobiales bacterium
GCGCGCCCGGAGGGATTCGAACCCCCGACCTTCTGACTCGAGTCAGATGGTCGCTCCTCGAGCATGAGTTCCGGTGTGCAGGTATGAACCGTTACGTCAGCAGCTAGTGCTGCGTCTGCGAAATGGCATGGGTAGTCGCATCGTTTGCGACGGGCGCAGCGAGGAGCACCAGAACCGTCGATCTGGCGTCAGGAAGACCCCGAGCCCGGCCGCACGCCGGATACCCATATCGGATCTTCGGTGACGGTTGCGGGAGTTAGCAGGAACGCCGAGTGCCGTGGACAGAACAGTCAGCGAGCGGGCGTTCGGTCGGAGCGACGCGTGAAGCTCAGTCCAGGAGTCGATGAACGCCCCGAGTCGAGCTGTCCTCGACCCGGCGGGGCAGCTGCTCAGCTGCTGAGCTGAGCGACGATCGCGGCGCTGTCGATCCAAACCTGCTCCCTGGAGATGAGGCCGTTGCGGAAGTCGAAGACGTGAAGGATTCGGAAAGTGACCCGGCGGCCGTTGCCGGGGATGCCGAGCATCTCACCGATGACCGTGCCCGTCATCGACTGCTCGAGGATCATAGAGTGGCCCGAGAAATAGCGGTGGAGCGGCGTCTCCTCCTCGGTCCGGAAGTTGGCCGTCAGGAACCCGTAGAACTCCCGGGCGCCGTCCTTGCCCGTGCGCGGCGAGCCGGGGAACCCGACCCCGTCGTGCTCGATGTCGTCGGTGTAGACGGCGACGGCGCCCTCTATATCGCCGGCACCTTCCGCCTTTAGGTGCCTCTCCACCAGGGTGATCATCTCGTGCTGCTCCATCATCCACCTCCGGGTCCGACAGCCCAACGGGCTGCGTCTGGAGTATTATTATGATAAAATCTTCTCATGTCAAGAAGGGACTGTCATGACTGAACCACTTAGGGCAGCCGGGCGCGCCAATCAAAAGGCGCGGACGAGGGCCGCCCTTGTGCAGAGCGCGGCGCAGCTGGTGCGCGAGGGGCGGCCGCCCTCGATCCCCGAGGTGGCGGACCGGGCGCTGATATCCGTCGCGACGGCATACCGTTACTTTCCCTCGGCCGAGGAGCTCTGGTTCGAGGCGTCCGAGGAAGCGATTGCATTCGAGCCGGCGCTGCTGAAGACCGAGGAGCGCATCGAGGCGGCCGGCGAAGACCCCGTCGACCGGCTGGAGGCCGTCATCCGGTCGGTGGGCTTCGCGATGCTCGACGACCAGGCCCCCTTCCGGCGCCTTGCCAAAGGAGCGCTGGAGCAATGGTTCAGCCAGGTCGAAACCCCCGTCGAGGAACGCGTCCCGATCCGCCAAGGCCGCCGCAACCGGCAGATCGCCATGGTGGTCGATCCGCTCCGAGGCCGGCTCACTGACGACGACGTCGACCGCGTCGCCCACGCCCTCGCCGTCGTGGTCGGCACCGACGCCATGCTCGCCCTCACCGACGTCATGGGCCTCGAGGGCGACGAGGCCAAGCACGCGATGCTCGACGCCGCCCGTTGGCTGCTGAGTGGCGCCTTGGCCGAGCTCGAACCGGCCGACCGGAAAACCGGTCATGCGCCGAGCGCGAGGTAACCGGCACCTGCCCTGAAGTGCCGGTCGCGCGCCTGCAACTGCCGCGAGCGTCCCGGTCGCGCCGAGCGGACCGACATCGCACAGAACGACGCTCTCCGTGGTCGGCATCAGCTGGAGAGCCGCGCCGGAATCGGCGTTCGGGGCGGTGTCGGAGGGCTGGTCAGCTACCCATGCCATTTCGCAGACGCAGCACTAGCCCGACCGCACCCATGACGATCCTGACCGACCACTGGCTCCGTCGGCCGAATTTCGTTGACGGATCAAGCCAAGGCCCAAGGCGGAACCCGGTTTATCCCGAGTGGCTTCCTGTTGACCATCTGACACCGGCCGTTTTCGAATGGCTCTTCCAGTCTCGACACGACTCCGAAGCCAACAGACGGCCAACCATCGCGCACCTTCTGACAAAGGCTCAGAAGGGTCGGGCAATCACGATGGGCGGTCCGTCCCAAAGATGAGCCCGGCCACTTGATCAGCAGCCGACTGGTCGATCTCCGGTCGGACATGGCTGTAAATGTCCCCGGTGATCGAGATCGAGCTGTGCCCGAGTCTCTGACTAACAACCTTGAGCGGGATCCCTGCCTCAAGGGCGGCAGTGGCGTAACTGTGTCGCAGGTCGTGAAGTCTGATCCAGGGCAGGCCTGCACCATCAGCGAGCCGGTCGAACTTCGAGCTGATGACTTCCGGATGAATGGGCCTTCCGTCATCCCAAGTGAAGACCAGGTCCTGCGCATCGATGATGTTACCCGTCCCGGCTCGTCGACTCGCGAGGGTCGCCTTGTGCGAGCGCAAGATACCCACCGTCTCTGGATCGAGAGCGATTTCCCGGGCCGACTTGGCCGTCTTCGGCAACGAGTCCACGATCTTGAAGCCGACGACCAGTGGGACGCCACCAAAGTGAAGCGAGAAACGCTCTCGGGTCGGCCCGTACCAGTCATCCCCGTGGCAGGCCGCGCTTCCCCGTCTTATTCTCGAGTCAGTGGACAGCCGCGAAGCGCCCTCGGACTGACGGCGTGCTCGCCGAATACGTCGAGCACTCCAACTCGCATCGCCCCCACCCATCCCTCGGCCGACGTTCACCGTGTGCGTCCATTGCGACACGTTCAGTCACTGATGACGTCCACGTCACCGGGCTACGAAAAACTGACCGCCCGCGCGGGCTCATCCATGAGACCGGATGGTCGCCTGCACCGACCGATGGAACCCGCCGACCCACACGGTCAACTTCACCCCGCCTGAGCCGATATTCGCGGGTGTGAGAGCACGATTGGCGCCCCTTCGACCTGCGGTAGGGTGTTCGGACCATGCCTCGTCGGGACTGCCATAGCTCAGCGAAACAAATGACCCAAACGCAGATATGGGCACGGTCACAGCTCAGATCCGCGGTGGCCGACCGGCCGCTCGCAACACCTAGAACAACTACGCCCGGTTATTTTGCAGACTAGAATTTTACCTCGCGGCCCGTCGACAGGAGCGGCGCTGCCGAAACGAGACCAGTGAAGAAGCCTTATTCCAGGACCCGGGCATCCAGCGCCGGGAACGCACCGAAAGTCTCCGGGAACGAATTGGACGTCTCCACGCTCTCGGTGCTACGAAGCCTCGACCTGAGCCATCTACGTCTGAAGATAGTCGCCTACACCCTCCTCTCGATCATCGCCGCTCTGAGCCAAGCTGTCCTCTTGTTGGTCATTGCAGGGGTCGTGGTGTCCGGGCTGCAGGGCAAGCACCACTCGACCAGTATCCCCCTCATTCCCACCTTCTCATTGACGACCGCGATCGCCTTGTCGTCGGTGGCGTTGGCGCTCTTCTTCTGCGCCAGCATGTTGAGCATCTTGCTCAGCACTTCGGTCACATCACAGGCGGTCACAGCCTCCCGTACACGCGTCGTCAGCGCGTTCTTCCGGGCCAACTGGTCCCTCCAATCCCAGGAGCGGCTCGGGCATGTCCAACAGCTCCTCACTATGAACTGCGGGGCCACCGCCGCTGTCGTCGGGAGCACGGCGAGCTTCATCCAATCCCTCCTGATGGTGTGCGCGCTCTTGGGGGTGGCCCTGGCAGTCGACCCCATTGCAGCGGCAATCGTCGTCGCCCTCGGCATTGTGCTCTTGCAGATGCTTAGGCCACTCAACGCGCGCAGCAGGCTGGCAAACCGAGAGGTCTCCTTGGCCACGAGATCCATGGCCACACGGGTGACCGAGTACACCCGTCTGAGCCGAGACTTCCGATTGTTCGGTATGGAGACCCGGGTCGTAGACCTGCTCCGCAGGTTGATCGAGGATGTCGGTCGCACGATCCGCCATGCCGCACGGCTCAGCAGCATCGCGCCCATTCTGTACCAGTCCTTCGCACTCGGAATCATCATCGCCGGAATCGTCTTCATCTCGCATTCCGGGCACGCGGCGCTCGTGAAATACGGAGCCGTCCTCATACTCGTGCTGCGAAGCATCGGCTACGGCGCAGGCGTCCAGGGCTCGATCCAGAGCCTCCGCTCCGCTCAGGGCATGCTGGAGGATCTCGTGTTCGACTTGCGTCGCTTCCAGAGCGATCGATTCAGTCCCGGAGAGCGCGTGCCCGAGTCCTTCGAGGTCGACTTCGATTCCGTGGACTACTCCTACGGCGGGGAGACGCTCGCCCTGAGCGGCATCACCATGCACATACCGCAGGGGAAGATCGTCGGTCTGCTCGGACCCACAGGCAGCGGCAAGACGACCATCAGCCAGATCCTGCTGG
>JBKQRT010000063.1:0-6581 GCA_052143895.1 Acidimicrobiales bacterium
ACCACCCGTTCGACCTCCTCGCTGACCGACCGCTGCAGGGCGTGCCAGTCGCGGGCGTTGCGTCGGCTCTGCGCCGCGGCCATCGACCGCCGCAGCCGGTCGGTGACGCGAGCTGCCGTGCCCGGGGCGGATGCCATTCCGGTGACTGACGAGCTCCCAGCACCGCGGCCCTGTGCCCCATCGGACACCAGGATCCTCGATCGCTGGAGCTCCTTTTCGTCCTCGAGATTGTCCAAGTCGATCACCGTCGGCCCAAGTCGGGGCCTTCCGAGCCACTCGTAGGTCGACGCGGTGGCGAACCAGACCAGGTCGTAGGGACCGGCTACCCATGCGTCGAAGGCGGTCCGCATCGACCGATCGGAGCGGCGCATGGCAATCTCGAGTGGCACCCCCCGGTGGATGGTCCACGCCGGCCGCCAGCGCAGGGGGTGGGCCGCCTCCGGGTACGGGGTGGTCCCGACCCGGGCCAGCCGGACGGACGCGGGAACGGCGCGCTCCACCCGCCGCCGGTCGCACAGCGTGACGAGGTCGACCTCCCCCATCCCGGACAGCAGCTCGACCGAGTTGGCCAGGCGGATGTGTCCTCCCCCGTTCGCCGGCCACGGGAAGTTCTCGCCCACGGCCAGGATCCTCATGGCTCGAGTGCCCCGGTCGCCACCGCTCGCACGGCCCCCTCGACACGAGCCCGTTCGAACTGCTCAAGGAAGAGCGCGTGGGCACGCTCCACAATGCGCCCCCGGAGCTCGCCGTCGGTGAGCAGCCGCTTGCTGGCCCGGGCCAGGGCCTCCGCATCGTCGCCGATCAGCAAATGCTCCTCGTCCCTTGCGCCGAGGCCCTCAGCCCCGAGCGTGGTGGACACCACCGGTACCCGGTGGGCAAACGCCTCGATGATCTTCACCCGGGTGCCACTCCCGAACCGCACCGGCACCAGCACCAGATCGGCCCCGGCCAGCTCGGCGCCGATGTCGGGGACCTGGCCCACCAAGGTGACGTCCGGCGGGTCGGCGAGTCCCTCGAGGGCCGGTGTGGTCCGGCCCACCAGGCGGATCCGGACGCCGGGCACGAGGGCCCGCAGCGCGGGGCCGACCTCCTCGACCAGGTACCGCGCCGCGTGGGCATTGGGGGGGTACCGGAGGGTCCCCTGGAAGACGACCACCGGGGGCGAGCCGACCCCCCGGGGCCCGTGCGCCCCGGGCACCGATGGATACCCGTTGGGGACCACCGCGACGTAGCGCAGGCCGGCCTCGGTGGCCCGCTCCGCGTCGATCCGGCTGCAGACGACGACGCGCTCGACCGCCCTCCCGCCTCGTCGCTGCAGTCGGCGCCATCTTCGGGCCTCCTCCTCGGAGTAGTACCGGGCCGCCGTCCCCCGCACCCGGTCGAGGACCGAAACCTCCGGCGGCCTGGGGACCGAGAGACGACCCAGGATCTTCTGGTCCTCGAGGTCGTCGAGGTCGAGGACCACCGGGGCGAACGATGGTCCCCCGCTGAACAGCCACGAGCGGACGCTGTGGAACCACAGGAGGTCGTACTCGCCGGTCGTGAACCCGTGAAGCGCCGCAGCGAGCGTCGGACGGCCACGGACCGAGAGCGAAAACGGCAGCCACGGGTGGAGAAGGGCGTCCCGTAGGCCTGATCCCTCCTGGTCGTAGACGGCGCTCCCGACCCGGCCCACGATCGACCGGTCCGGCGGGTCGAAGTCGCTTCGCGCCGAGGGCACGATCGAGAACAGCTCGGTGGGCCCGAGGCCGCTGAGTCCCAGCAGGGTGGTCATCAGGCGCATGCGGGAGCCGCTGTTCTCGGGCCACGGGTACTCGTTGGCGATGACCAGGCTCCTCACACGGCCCCCGGACGCTCGACCATCGATCCTCGCCGTCGCCCGTCTGATCGACCCATGAGCTGCTCGAGAATGGGGCCATGGTAGCGGACCCGGCCGACGCCGAGCGCACGGTCGCGGCTCGGGCGGTCGAGGTTGCCGACTCGTCCGCGAGGTGGCTGGTGACCGCGGCTGCTACGCTTCCAGGGCCGGAAGGCAGGCACCGGCAGGGGGCTCGGAGATGATCAGACAGTCGAGTTCCCAGCCGCAGCCGCCCGTAGCAGTGACGCCCTCGCCGTGGGAGCCGACCGGCGAGCCATTGGTGCTGCACGTCATCCCCACACCGCTGGCTCGGGGAGCACAGCGGGAGGCCCGAGCCCTGGTCGACCAGCTGCATGCCCCGGGTCGGCGCGTCCACGTCCTCCTCAGCATCTTCGCCGGGGATCCCGAGGTCCGGCCCGACCTCACGCTCGGCGTCGACGGCGGCCGGACGCCGGCCCAGGGGTACGACGTGAAGGTCATCCCAGCCCTGCGCGCAGCGCTGGCCCGCCTCGATCCCGGGCTGGTGGTGGCCCACGGGAGCGACCCCCTCAAGTACCTCGTGCCGGCCATGGTGGGCCGTCGGCGACCATTGGCCTACTACGCGATCGGCACGTATGCTGGCTCTCGCCATCGACGCCCGCAGCTGTGGATGTGGCGGCACCTGCTGAAGCGGGTCGACGCCGTGGCTGCCGAGGGCGACGAGGTCGCGGCGGAGTGCACCGAACTGCTCGGGGTCCCCGCCGATCGGGTGACCATGACGCCGAACGGGCGCGACCCGGAGATCTTCAGCCCTCGCCGCATCCGCGAGGCTCAGGCCACACAGGACGGACCGCTCCCGTCGGTGGAGGAGGACTCCCCGATGGTCACCTTCGTGGGAGCGCTCACCGAGGGGAAGCGACCGGACAAGTTCGTCGAGGTGGTCGCGGGTCTGCGCGAGCAGGGGGCGGCCTTCCGGGCCCAGGTGGTCGGCGATGGTCCGCTGCGGTCATCAGTGGAGGGCCCGGCCGCCGCCGCGGGCGTCTCCATGCGCGGGTCCCGGTCCGACGTGGCGGAGCTTCTGCGCCAATCCGACATGATGGTCTTCCCGAGCCTCCCGGCGGGCGAAGGCATGCCGGGGGTGCTCATCGAGGCCGGGCTGTCGGGCCTGCCGGCAGTGGCCACCGACGTGCCGGGGGTGCGCACCATCGTCGAGGACGGGGTAACCGGCCTCATCGTCGACGTCGATGACCGTGAGGCGATGATCGGGGCGGTGGCCGGGCTACTCGGTGACGCCAACCGCCGTCGGGCGATGGGCGCGGCCGCGCGGCGACGGTGCGTCGACCGTTTCAGCCTGTCGTCGGTGACCGCCGACTGGCTCCGGGTGCTCGGACCCCTGCTGCCCGAGGCTGCGCACGGCGACCGGTCGGGCCCGTCCGACCCGGACCCCTCAGGACCCGTGACACCGCCTGGAGGCTAACGTCGATCACTCGTCCCGATAGCGGCTGACTGCCTCAAGAGCCGGCGACCGTGCCCGGCCACCGTCACCACGCCGTTGACCGTGTCGGGGCGCGAAGCATCCCGAACGCTTGGTTCGTGTGAGTTGTCACGTCCTGCGATCACGCTTGGGGGTCGAGCGCTGAGACCCGCGTCGCTAGGGGAAGGCGGCCCGTAGGCGGGTGAACGCTTGGGCGAGCTCACTCGCCCAAGGCCACGTCTCGTCGAGTCGCAAGATGAGCTCACGGCCACGGCGCACGAGCAGAGCGGCCAGGTGCAGCACCCGGTAGCGCATGGTCTTGGGCTCGGCCTTGGCCAGATCCCCGGTGAAGCAGACCCGCTGGCTCCACGCCAAGAGCACCCCGGCAATCCGGGTGACGGCCAGTCAGGCCTCGTTGCGGGCGAACCCGCCGAACCGGGACCGGCGGCGGGCCCCGAGTGCCAGGCTGACGCCATGGGACTCCGCCAACGGGCAGGTGCGGCCATGCAGGCGCTCCCTCTCGGGGTGCACGAGGTTGTCCCGCCATCGGCGCGGCGGTGGCTGCGGCACCGCACCGGACGGTTCCGGGCGTGGGAGGAAGGCTTCGACCATCACGCCACCCCCGCACTGGCGCCCGGCCAAGTTAGCGGTCCTCCCGGCTTTGTGGGGATCGGGGTGCAGAAGGCCGGCACCACGTGGTGGTGCGACCTCATCCGCCGCCACCCCGGCGTGGACAACCCGCCCATCGTCCACAAGGAGCGGCACTTCTTCGCCCGGTTTGGCTCGGAGCCCTTTGGACCCGAGGACGTCTCCGACTACCGCCGGTGGTTCCCCCATGCCGCCGGCACCATCAGCGGCGAGTGGACGCCTGACTACTTCTACCACCCGTGGGTGCCCCCCTCCTGGCCGAGGCGGCCCCGGACGCCCGGTTGCTTGTGATCCTCCGCGATCCGGTGGAGCGCTTCCGCTCCGGCGTCGCCCACCTGTGGCGAGGCGGGGCCGATCACGTCGGCCGCACCCAGGCCGAAGCCAGGCCGAAGCCAGGCCGAAGCCTGTACGCCGACTCCCTCCGCCGGTGGCGGCGGTTCATCCCCGAGCGGCTCCTCGTCCTGCAGTACGAGGCCTGCGTGGCGGACACGGCCACCCAGCTGGCCCGGACCCACGAGTTCCTAGGTCTCGACCCGAGTTTCCGCCCGCCTCCGCCCCAGGGCCGGCTGAACCGGACCCACGAGGCGAAGATCGAGCTGTCGGCCGACGTCCTCGAACGGTTCGACGAGCTGATGGGCCCAGACCTCGACGCCCTGGTCGACCTGGTGCCCGATCTCGACCTGTCGCTGTGGGCGACCGCCGTCCGGCACGCGGCCCGATCCTCATAGAACTTGACCGGGAAATGCTCGACGCCCGGCGCCGCCGTCCCCCGCTTCGAAACCGTGACGATCGACTGTCCGGAACCCGCCGCACGGGCCTGGTTTCACGGGGAGCTCATAGCACTGATCGGTCACGAGAAGTCTGGAAGTAGGGTCGGCCTTGGCCGCCCGGTAGAGCGTTCGTTGCAGGCCTTGGACGTCGTGTTGCTCGGCGGGACTAGCCACGAGGGCACTCACCAGCCCTTTCCTGCGCCGAAGCGCACCGACGAAGTAGCGGCCCTTCCCTCACCGGCGGTTGTGGTGTCCGCTCGGCTCGATCGGTACTACGACCGCCTCCGAGGCCCACCCGACCCGAAACCCACTTCCCGCCTTGACCGGTTATAGGGCTCGGCGCTCCGGCGGCAACTGCTCGCAGGCCACCGGGCCGGGGAGGGCCTCTCCAGTTCCCGTCGTCACCATCTGAACGTTCCACGCCCCATACGCCGGAGAGTCCTTGACGGCTGCACCTCCAGGGACTTCACCGCTTCCGTGGCCTTCACCCCGATTTCCCGGGCTCGGCTCTCTCTGTTCCCCGCACGAAGGCTGGGCCCCTAACGACGCGGCAGGCTTCGCTTGATGCTGCGGACCGTACAGTTGCTTCCTCCAACGAGGCTTTCGACGCTGGGCTCCGACGCCGGGCGTTTCCCCCCGACGCCGCCAGCCTGCTACCGGGCTCCCTGGTGACTACCCGGACGGGACTTTCACCCGTTGGCGGTGACGAGCTTGCGAGCCCACACGATCAAGTCATCAATACCCACCTCCGGTCTGATCGTGCGCGCCCTCTGGACACGCAGTACGCGGCCCATCCCGAGGCAAAGGCACTAGGCCCCGATGGCAAGCCGTGTGAGCGAGGCACAGTGGGCTTGCTCCAGCGCCGGCCAGTGGCCGCGGGAGAGCTCAAGCTGATCGGCAAGGAGTCGAACAGGCTCGAGGACCGGTTCACGGGACTACTGACCGTCGATGAGTTGGACGAGCGGCTGGTCTTCTACCACGACAACGATGGGTGGCGGAGGTTCACGCTGCCGAAGCTGAAGGCGATGGGATCGAGGAGGGTTGCCAAGGCGGTCGGGACTACTGAGAGGCGGGCCAGGGACATCTTGAAGGGGAGGGCAATGCCACATCCGACGCACCGGGCGACCATGAGGCGACTGGCGACGCTGGGAAGTGATGACTCACATCAGACTTTGAACACGTACGCCCGACCGCCCATCTTCGACCCGGCAGAGATCGCCGCCACGATGGCGGTATCGTCCGAGATACCCACCGAGACGCCGAAGTAGTCACCAACGGATGTGTCAGAGCCCTTCAGCTCAGCGGCTTGCTGCCAGCCGACTGCCGTCTTGGTGAACACGTACGCCCGGCCGCCCATGTTGGACCCAGCGTTCCTTGCCCCCACGAGGGCCGTCGTGCCCGAGATGGCCACCGAACCGCCGAAGTAACCGGTGACAGCGTCGGAGCCCCTCAGCTCGGCGACCTGCCTCCAGCCGCCTGCCGTCTTGGTGAACACGTAGGCCCGACCGACGGCGTTGGTATTGGCGTAGACACCCACGACGACGGTAACGCCCGAGATGGCGACCGAGACACTGAAGCCATCGCCGACCGTGTCAGAGGCGTTCAGCTCGGCGACCTGCCTCCAACCGCTTGCCGTCTTGGTGAACACGTACGCTCGACCGCCAAGGCTCGCCCCGGCCGGGAGCGCACCTACGACTGCCGTCGTGCCCGAGATGGCCACCGAGTAGCCGAAGCCATCACCGGCGACTGTGTCGGAGCCCTTGAGCTCGGCGACCTGTGTCCATCCGCTGGCCGTCTTGGTGAACACGTATGCTCGACCGGCGAAGCCGGCATGGACAGTTGCACCTACGAC
>JBKQRT010000064.1:0-7169 GCA_052143895.1 Acidimicrobiales bacterium
GACGGTCAATGATGCCGAGCTCGAGCGCGGTGGCCGCTTCCTCGGGGTCACTTCGGATGACCTCGGCCACCTTCCGGGCGAGGAGCCGGCGCAGCGAGTCGACCGCGTCCTCACCGGCAGCCCGTGCCGACTCCATCTTCTTGGCATTCACCACCCGGACCCTACTGACACGTCCGAGCCAGCGACAAGAGAACAGGCAGTGCCCACCAGGAGAGACCTGGTCCGCGGGCCGCAGTTGGCAGCGCGATGGCAGGCGGTACTCGAGGAGTACTTGTCGGATGACTCTGCATCATTGGAGCTCCGCTGAACGCCCCCCGGTACGGGTACTTGGTTGGCTGGATGGCTAGGACGACGTGCCGCTTTCGAAGAGCTCAGGCAATCCCGATCGATCGCCACCGGGACGATGGTCGCTCGATCCGGCTCGCGAGAGGTAGCAGCCGTCATCCCTCTCCGGCCAGAGCGACCACCGATCCGTTGGCGAAGCGCAGCTGATCGTCGCCTCGGCGAAGGATTCTGGGCCGGAGGTTCATGCGGTCCGTCACGCAAGGAGAAACCGTTTGAGCCACTCCTGGATTGGGACTTTCGCCTCTGGACACCCGGCCGGCGAGCATGAAGCTGGAAGCGAGGGCCAAGGGGAAAGGAGAGGAGCGCGATGGAAAAGGATGCGTACGAATCGTTGATCCGGCGGACATACCAGGACTTCGAGGTGGGTGACCTGGACCTGCTCCGAGTGGTCATGGCGCAGGACGTGGTATGGCATGAGCCAGGGCGTTCCAGCCTCGCCGGTGACTACAAAGGCCCGGAGGCCGTGCTTGGCTTGCTAGGGGAGCTGAAGGCACGCAGTGGCGGCACGTTCAAGGTCGAGATCTTGGACGTGCTCAGCGAGCCGGAGCGGGCGGTAGTCCTTCAGCGGGAGACCGCGACGAGGGACGGTAAGACCTTGGACGTGATCGTCGCGGTCGACTTCGAGATCCATCACGAAAAGGTCACCGAGGTCACCGTCTACCAGGCTGACACCTACCAGTTCGACGAGTTCTGGGCGGACGGCTAGCGGCAGATCGTTCTCCACCGGGCATCGCCGGGGTCAAAGCGGTCACGAGAATACAGCGCTTCCGCTCTGCCGTGGCCATACCGGCATGAACTGGCTCTGTTGCATTGTTGGATCGCGGGGGGCGGGCTTCACCGGACGAGATGAGATTCGCCTCTCAGATCGCCAATGCCAGCTCGTCGAAGGCGGCCGCCCGGGTCATGGCGGGGCGCGCGTCAATACCGAGTTCGTAGTGGCCACGTCGGAGGTTGTGGGCGAAGGCGTGACCTCGCAGGACAACGCTGGCGGTCCGGTCGCGTTTCAGCCCACGCATCGGTCGAAGCCTGGCTTTCAATCGACCATGGTCGGCTTCGACCCGGTTGTTGGCGTGCTGCGTGGTGTCGTGGAGCGCGGCCGGCAAGAGGTCGGTGATCGCTCTGGCCAAGGCTGGTGAGCGGTCGGTGGTCACTTCGGTCGGTTTGCCATGGCCGCCGATGGCGCTGGCAAAGAACCGCGTCGCAGCCTTGGCGTCGCGCTTCTTCGACACGAACACGTCGATGACCTGGTCTTGTTCATCCACCGCCTGGTAGGCGTAGCGCCAGGCTCCAGACACCTTCACGTAGGTCTCGTCCACGAACCATCGACTGCTGACGGCGTGCCGACAGGGCCCGGCCGCACCGACCAGAATCGGCCTGAACCGCTGGACCCATCGGAAGAGTGTCACGTGGTCGACCTCGATGCCGCGCTCAGCGAGGAGTTCCTCGAGGTCGCGGTAGGACAATCCGTACCGCAGGTACCAGCGCACAGCGATCAGGATCACCTCAGGTGGGAAGCGGAACCCGGCGAACGCTGAGGCGTGCTGCTGGATGTGCGGGCAGGAGCGGCGACGCTTCATTTCGACAGCCTCGTCCAGTCAGAGTCCAGGCATGCACCGAGAGGGCGTCCCGGCGAGGTCGCGCTCGATGCAAGAGTGCCCGACCAAATAGGATCAACTCATGGGCATGAAACAATCCCTGACCGACGTCGGCCTAAAGGCCATGAGCAAGACCCACAAGACGATCCTCCACTTGACTGGAGGTCGAGTGTTGAGTTCGGCATTCGGCATGCCCGCTGTCGAGCTGCACACCATTGGACGAAGAACTGGGAAGCCCCATTCGACAATGCTCACTGCACCAACCGTTGACGGTGATCGAGTCGTCCTGGTGGCTTCGAAGGGCGGAGATGACCGGGACCCTGATTGGTACCGCAATATCGTCGCTCACCCAGAAATCGAGCTGAGCATGGCTGGCCAGCACCGACTGATGCAAGCCCGTACGGCGACGAAGGAGGAGCGGGCCGAGTTGTGGCCTCAAGTTGTCGCAGCCTACAAAGGTTATGACGGTTACCAGCGTCGTACTGATCGAAACATACCTCTCGTTATCTGTGAACCACGCTGAACCTCAGACATCAGCCCAGGTCGATGACGAGCCTCAGCCAACTCAGAGCGACGCCGCAGTCCTGTAGGTGCCAACAACCCCATGCAAGCCGTCCACCTGGAGTTTCACCAGCGCCAGTCGGTGAGCCAGGGTGGACGGAGGCGCACGGTCAACGGGCCGGGAGCCCTGGTTTAGCTGCATGCTCACCAGGGTGGGCAACGCTCGACGGTTCGAGTCCGCTCACCTCCAACAGATTCGGCTTGCGCGAACCAGTTCATCTCAGTGGCCATCCCAACGCCGGTCAGACGTCGGCCGGATGGCGGTTTGGCCGCCCGCCCTGTTCCCGTTGATCAACACCTGGCTCGGCGCCTGATTCGAAGCGAGCCTCCGGGCACGGGAGCTGATGGCATTCAAGTACTGTACAACTAGTGATACGTCTTGTACAATTCGTGCCATGGCAACGATGGCAGTCAGTGAAGCCCGGGAACGACTCTCCGAAGCGGTGGAGACCGCCCAGACCGAAGTGGTCTTCCTGGAGCGCTATGGCCGGCCGGCGGCCGTGCTCGTCAGCCCCGAGCGCTACGAGGAGCTGATCGAGGCGCTCGAGGACGCCGAAGACGTCGAGGCGTTTGACGCCGCGATGGCAGAAGAAGGCGCCAGCATCCCCTGGGACGAGGTCAAGGCCGATCTCGGCTGGACGTGAGCACGTACCGCATCGAGGTTCGCCCCGCCGCGGCTCGGGTACTACGCAAACTCGATCCGGATATTCGTCCGCGGATCCAAGGAGCGATCGCTCTCCTCGCCCAGGACCCCCGACCGCCGGCAGCCCGGGCTCTGCGGGGTCGGCCGGGATTCCGGGTTCGCGTGGGGGACTACCGCATCAACTACACGCTCGCGGATGACGTGTTGCTGATCGTGGTCGTGGCTCTCGGGCATCGATGCGAGGTCTACGACCGGTAGCGGGTCGCAGACCTTCCGGAGGTCCACGCTCACCGACGTCATCCGATGTCGAGGGCCGGACCCCAGACGGCGGGCAGGCGGTTCGTCTGGTGTCCCCCAAGGTCCACGGAATCGAATGGCGCGACTCACTGGAGAATTCGGCCGCTGTGGCGGAGAGCATCAGGGGAGATAAGCGTCAGCGTCGCGCTTGGTGGCTGTGATTTCGACGGTTCCCGTGGCGTTGTCGATCAGTTAGAGGATCCGGCATTCGCCAGGGCCCACTTCGACAGCATCGCCAGGGTGGGCCACAATCGGACATGGTTCCTGCCCGGCTCCCCGGCGTGGGAACCAGGCACGTGCCAAGCCCGTGATCGTGCCGGCCATGGAGGACGCGAGCGCTACCGTGGATCAACCACCGTGGGAACCAGAGGAGACAGCGCAGAGTGATCACTCCCGCCGATGAGGAGGTGTTGGAGCGACTGGTTGGATCGGGGACCTTCGCACGTGGCAGTGGCTATGCCGAGGCCGGTGCGGTCCGGAAGCGCACGTGGAGCCCGGGCGGCGGCCACGTGGTCGGCGAGGTCCAGGGTGGGGCAGCAAAGCCCTACGTCGCGTCCGTCACCCTGACCCGCTCCCGGTCGAAACAGCTGTCGGCGTTCCGGGCCACGTGCACCTGCCCGGTCGGGATGAACTGCAAGCACGCCGTGGCGCTCGTTCTGGCTGAGGAGCCCACGGTGTGCTCGGCTCAAGCTCCATTGCTGACGCTAGTCAAGAGCGACTCCGGACGCTCCCGCCGGACCCCCCGAGCCGCACCCACCGGCGGCCCACGCCGGTCAAAGGTTCGGCAGGGTCCGGGGCACACCGACTGGGAGCTCCCTCTGCAGGCTCTACTGGACTCCGATGGGAAGGACGCCGAAGAGGTCGGTGCCAAGGAGATCGGGCTCCAGTTCGAACTTATCCTCGAAGCGGGCGGGCCAGGTGCGGGGGGACCAGGGATCCGAGTTCGGCCGGTGGCACCCGGACGGAACGGGAATTGGGTCAGAACGGGGGTCTCGTGGGCGAATCTCGACTACTTCCGCTACGGGCCGACACGGACCCCTCAGGCCGCCGAGCGGCTTCTGTTGGTCAAGGAGTTTCTGGCGCTCAGCCGGCTGGCGAATCGCCGGAATATGTACAGCTACTCCGATGAGGTGGTGAGGCTCGAGGCCATCAATAGTCGGAGACTGTGGGACCTCCTTGGCGAAGCCCGTGCCCTGGGGCTCCCATTGCTGCAGTCGGGGCGCAACGCTCAGCCGATCACCTTCCTCCCGACGGCTGCCGCAGTCACGATCGACGTGACACGGACCAAATCGGGCCTCCGCGTCGAGCCCCGCATCGGGACCGAGAACCAACACCTTCCGCTCGAGACGTCCATGCTCATCGGTAGTCCAGCGCACGGAATCGCGTGGTGGGACGAAATGCCAAGCTCAGCCCGCAGCACGCAGGCACTCGGACTCGGACTGGCCGCGCTCGCCACGCCGGTGGATGACAACCTGCGTGCCTTCCTCAGGATGGCCACGGTCGATGTGCCCCACCACGACGAGGAGCGCTTCATGCGTGCGCTCGTTCCGAAGCTCCGCCGGAAGGTGGCGGTGGCCTCGAGCGACGAGTCCGTCGAATTCCCCGAAGTCCGGCCTACCACGCTGGTCCTTACCATCCACGTGGGCGACGGTCACCGTCTCGGGCTTACGTGGGCGAGAGGCGCCGAAGGAGGCGAGTGGCAGGAGGGCCTGTGGGGCGCGCCGAGCCGAGTTCACCAACGAGCCGCCGAGGACGCCATCATCGAAGCGGCCACGGCGATCGTTCGCTCCGTTCCCGAGCTGTTCGAGCGCACACCCTTCGGCGAGCGCCTGACTCCCGAGGCCCAGCTTGAGGGTATGGCGGCCGTCCGGTTCGTCACCGACCTGCTCCCAGCGCTTGAGGCGATCGAGGGCGTCGAGATCGAGTGGATCGGCTCGGTGCTCGACTACCGGGAGGCTGACGCCGCCCCAGTGGTGAGCTTGGGCGGCTCGGAATCAGCCGACAACGACTGGTTCGACCTGACGATCACGGTGACCGTTGGTGGTGAAGAGGTGTCGTTCGCCGAGCTGTTCGTGGCCCTTGCCGAGGGCCAGTCGCACCTGATCCTACCGTCGGGGACCTTCTTCTCCCTCGATCGGGAGGAGCTTCGGGAGCTCGCCCAGCTGATCGCCGAGGCTCGTGCCCTGCACCACGCGCCGGGTGACGGCATCCGCCTCAGCCGATTCCAAGCGAGCCTGTGGGAAGACTTCCAGCGCCTCGGGGTGGTCACCGCCCAGGCCGGTCTGTGGGAGGCCTCAGTGCGCGCCCTCGCCGGGGCGGCCGACCGGACCGAGCATCCCGCGCCTAACAGCTTGTGCGCCACCCTCCGGCCGTATCAGCACACCGGGTTCAACTGGTTGGCCTTCCTCTACGAGCACCGGCTCGGCGGCGTTCTCGCGGACGATATGGGGCTCGGCAAGACGCTGCAGGCGCTGGCGCTGATGTGCCACACCAGAGAGCGTGGTCTCTCCGATGCTCCTTACCTGGTGGTGGCGCCGACCAGTGTCGTGGGGAACTGGGCGGCGGAGTGCCGCCGGTTCGCACCCGACCTCGACGTGGTGACGGTCACCGAGACCGGGCGCCGCCGGGGGACGACCCTGCAGGACGTGGCCGCTGACGCCGATGTGGTGATCACTTCCTACGGCCTGTTCCGGATGGAGTATGACGAGTACGCCCCCGTCGAGTGGGCCGGCCTCTTCCTCGACGAGGCCCAGTTCATCAAGAACCGGCATTCCCGGACCTATCAGCGGGCCAAGACGCTGCCGGTCTCCTTCAAAGTGGCGATGAGCGGGACACCGATCGAGAACAACCTGATGGAACTGTGGTCATTGCTCTCCATCGCCGCGCCCGGTCTTTTCGCCAATCCTGACCGCTTCGGGGAGTACTACCGGGTGCCGATCGAAAAACAGGCTGACGCCGAGCGGCTGGCACAACTCCGACGACGAGTTCGCCCACTGCTGCTGCGGCGCACCAAGGAGCAGGTGGCCAGCGACCTGCCCGACAAACAGGAACAGGTCCTCGAGCTCGACCTCAGCCCGAAGCACAAGAAGATCTACCAGACGTACCTGCAGCGGGAGCGCCAGAAGGTCCTCGGGCTCCTGGGCGACATGACGAAGAACCGCTTCGAGATCTTCCGTTCCCTCACCCTGCTCCGGCAGGCGAGTCTTGATGTGTCGCTCATCGATGCCAATCACGCGGGGGTGCCGTCGACCAAACTCGACGCACTGATGGAGATGCTCGAGGACATCGTCGGTGACGGGCACCGGGTCCTCGTGTTTAGCCAGTTCACCCGCTTCCTCACCCTGGCTCGCGATCGGATCCGCACGGCCGGTATCGACCACTGCTATCTGGACGGACAGACCCGAAATCGACCGGCGGTCATCGCCGAGTTCCGAGAGGGTCATGCTCCGGTGTTTCTGATCAGCCTCAAGGCCGGGGGGTTCGGCCTCAATCTGACCGAGGCGGACTACTGCATCCTCCTCGACCCCTGGTGGAACCCGGCCACCGAGGCCCAAGCGGTCGATCGCATCCACCGAATCGGTCAGACTCGCAAGGTCATGGTCTACCGTCTGGTGGCCAAGGACACCCTTGAGGAGAAGGTCATGGCTCTCAAGGCGAAGAAGGCTGCCCTGTTCGCCAATGTCATGGACGGCGGCGGGTTCGAGTCCGGAGCGATGACCGCAGCCGAC
>JBKQRT010000065.1:0-3482 GCA_052143895.1 Acidimicrobiales bacterium
GTAGGTCAGGAGTTCGATTCTCCTCCCAGGCTCCAGGTCAGGGGCACTTTTTGCCTCTGACGATGCGACGTCATCCCATATCCATCCCATACTTCTTGCGAGCGATTTGAGGAGTTTAGGCCACTTCACCAGGGATTATGTCGAATCAGCGGAGAGTCCGGGTGGGATGACCTCCTCCAGCCCGAGCGGCGGGTCGGGCATCGGGCGCCTCGGCACGCTCTGCAACTACACCCGCGCCGTGCCCCTGGTGGACCAATCGGCTGCCGATTACATGGGCGCGATGCTGGGTGCCAACGTGTCCGAAGGACCCGAGTAGCCCAGCAGCGGTCTCGAGCTGACTGTCGTCGACCAGATGCAGCAGGGTGTTCCGTGATGTCGTGACGCCGGTATGAAATCAGGCATATGAAGCACCTTTAGTAGTAGAGCTTCATACATGGCCTCCGACTCGGTGGTGGCAGACCGACTTCGACCCCTCGGGCCGATCTTCCGCGCACGGGACGCCGTCAGGACCGGCCTTTCGTGGCGTGATCTCTACCAGGCGCGGGACTCCGGTCTGGTTGTCGAGCTGTCCCGTGGCCTCTACCAGCTTCGGGAGATGGCCGGTATCGACCAGATCGACTTCCTCGTCTGTGCGCTCGTGCCCCCCAAGGGATGGTCTGCCTCGGCCCTGCCCTCGCCTACTGGGACCTGAGCGACCAGAACCCGGATCGGGTCGATCTGGCCGTCCCGTCAGGGAGTCACCGCCCACACATCGATCATCCGCCGACCCAGGTGCACGTCTTTGCCGTGGCGACGTTCGAACTCGGTCGGATCGACGTTGCCGAGGGGGAGAACGTCAGCTTCTCGATCAGCGACCCCGAACGAACGGTCGTCGACTGCTTCCGGCTACGTCATCGCATCGGGGTGGAGCTCGCCGTCGGTGGCCTGCGCCGGTATCTTCGCCGCCCTCGCTCGCAGGCGGGTCGTGTGCTCGAACTGGCGGTGCAGCTGAGGGTGAGGATGCCGATCCTCGAAGCAATGAGACTCATCCAGGAATGAGCCCGGTCCGACGAGACTCCACCGCCGGCCGCGCCTATCTCGACCTCCAGGCGATGGCACGGAGGACCGGCCGCCCGACCCAGGAGCTGCTGGTCAACTACGTGCTCGAGCGGTTCCTCTTCCGGTTGTCCCTCTCGCCACATCGCGACCGCCTCATACTGAAGGGCGGGATGCTCCTGGCCGTCCTGGGGAGTCGCCGGCCGACTGCCGACGTCGACCTCCTGGCCATGGCCATCGCCAACGACGTGGACGCCATCGGCCAGCTCATTCGCGAGGTGCTCGCCATGACTGTCGATGACGGCGTCACCTACGAGCCGGATCGCCTGCAAGCTCAGGTGATCCGCGATGCGGCGCTTTACTCCGGTGTCCGCTTGTCCATCCCCGCTCACATCGACCGTACGCGAGCCAGCCTGCGGCTCGACGTCAATGTCGGCGACCCAGTGACACCGCACCCGGTCGATATCGAGTATCAGGGGTTGCTGGACGAGTCGTTCCATCTGCTCGGGTATCCACTGGTCACGGTACTGGCGGAGAAGATCGTCACCATGATCGAGCGGGGAGCGACGACGACCCGGAACGTGACTTCGCCGACGTCATGGTGTTGTCCGGGCGCCATCTGGTTGACGCGTCCGATCTGTTGGCGGCACTGAAGGCGACGGCTGATCATCGGCGGACGATGCTCCGTCCGTTGGCCGAACTCCTCCATGGTCTCGGGAACGACCGACAGCGGTCGTGGACCACCTTTACCACGAGCGCCGGCATGGTCGACCTTGTCCCCGACAACTATTCGGAGGCGATCGCTTCCATAGCCGAATATGTCGATCCGCTACTGAGCGGAGAGGTGACGGCGGGCCAATGGGACCCGGCGGTCCGGCAGTGGGTGGGACGGACGAGAAGATGATGATGGGAATCTGGCGCTTGATCGAGGGTCGGCAAATCATCTTGTGGACCCGAGAGGCAGGTGGGAATGAGCGACGCTGACCATCCGGACATCGAGGCGCTTGTCGACGAGGTCGAATCGTTGCGGGAGGAGAACCAGCGGCTCCGATCGCTGCTCGGTCTCGACCAACCGACGAGGCAGAATGCGGCGGATCCATGGGAGCCGTCACTGTATCCGACCCGGAAGTGCAGGACCTTCGGCCCTGCCGGACCCGAGGGAAGGGTGCAACGGTGGCGATGTCCGGAACCGCCACGAGGCCCATCCGGCGTGGAGGTGGCGGCGATGCGCACGCCTGAGGTCATGGTGGACATGCCGACGCACGGGGTAGCAGGTGCCAACGGGTAGCGAAGGAGGCCGGAGGTGACCCCGTCCGGCGCCGACGCCTCGTTGGCCGACTCCCTGGTGCGTCGCTTCGGCGGCCGCTTCTCGCGCCAGCTGGGCATCGACGTCGATGCCGGCGCTGCCGAGGTCGAGCGGTGGTTCCTGGCATCCACCCTGTTCGGCACGCGCATTTCGGCGCAGATCGCCGAACGGACCTATCGAGAGTTGACCGGAGCCGGAATCAACCGAGTCACCGACGCGGGAGGAACGAAGTGGGAGACGCTGGTCGCACTGCTCGACGAGGGCGGTTACGCCCGGTACGACTTCCGGACGGCCACACGGCTCCAGACGCTGGCCACGGTGATCCGCGAGCGCTACGACGGCGATGTCAGTGAGATCGGGCGTCGTTGCACCGATCCTGCCACCCTCAGCGCCGCACTGGAGAGCCTCCCGGGGTGGGGACCGGTGACCACCGGGCTCTTCTTGCGGGAATTGCGCGGCGTCTGGCCGGGTGCCCGGTCCCCCCTCGATCCACGGGCGGCCGAGGCGGCAATCCACCTCGGGCTGTTGACAGGCCGCGAGCGCGACGGTCTCGACCGCATCACCCGGCTGGCACGGCAGGCCGGACATGACGAGCGGGACCTCGAGTCCGCCCTGGTCCGGTTGGCGCTGGCTCATCGACGGACGTCGGCGTGTCCGGGAGGGCGCGGCTGTACCGTCCTGGACGCGGCCCCCGCCGTCGCCCCGGGGAGCCCCTAGAGCCTCGAGCTCGGAACCTGGAGCGTGCTGCACCGACCCGGCGCTGCCGCCCTGACGATCCGGGATCCCCGATCGGCCGCCCCCGCCGGGATCACGCGCCCCGGCGCCGCCAGGGGGGGCTGCGCAGCGGAACGGAGGGAGCCTGATGCGGAGGGGCCTGGTGTTGCTCATGGTGCACCGTGACGGTCGCCCGCCGCTCGGCGAGCGCCAGCTGGTGGCAGTGGCGGCACAAGCCCTCATGGAGGTGGGCGCTGGCGCCGCACCCCTCGCAGACGCCCTCGGGGTCGGACCCCGAGTCTCCTCGTGGACCTTCTGGTTCCGACTCTTCCTGGTTGGGATGCTGCTCCGTCCCGTCGGGCTCTCGCATCGGACCTCCCCATCATCGCTGCACGGGCTCATGCACCCGGGCCTGCATCACACGACG
>JBKQRT010000066.1:0-2528 GCA_052143895.1 Acidimicrobiales bacterium
GGAGACGGCGCCCCCGCCGTGGGAAACTGGGACGACCAGAGCCGAGCGAGGTCGCCATGGACAGGATCCGACTGCACCGAGACCAGATCGCCGTCGTCGCCGCGGTCGTGCTGCCCCTCGGGGTGGCCGCGGTCCTCGTCCCCTTCCGCTCCAGCTTCGCCAACACCGCCGCCGCGCTGATCCTCGTCGCGGTGATCGTGGCGGTCGCCGTGGTGGGGAACCGGCTGGCCGGGTTCATCGCCACGATCTCGGCCACCGTGTGGTTCGACTACTTCCTCACGCAGCCGTACGGGCGGCTGGCCATCACGCACCGGGCCGACATCGAGACCGCCGTGAGCCTCCTGGTGGTCGGGGCCATCGTGACCGAGCTCGCCGCCCGCAACCGCTCCCACCATGCGACGGCCGCCGAGGAGGCGGACTTCGTCGGCCTCATCCACGACGTCACCGAGCTCGCCACCTCGGGCGCGTCGTCCCGCCAGGTCGTGGCCCGCGTGCAGGACGAGCTGGTCGACCTGCTCCGCCTCAAGGCGTGCCGCTACGAGGCCGGTCCCTCCGATCGACCCGCCATGCGACTCGAGCACGACGGTGAGGTCTTCCTCGGCGGCCGGCCGTGGGGCGTCCACCGGTTGGGCCTGCCCGGCCCCGAGATAGAGCTGCTGGTCCAGAATCAGGGCCGCACGCTGGGACGATTCATCCTCATCCCCACGCCGGGCTCCCCCGTGTCGCGCCAGCGACGGGTGGTCGCCGTGGCGATCGCCGATCAGGTGGGCGCATCGCTGCGACCCCTTGGCGCCCCCGCCTAGTCGCTCAGTCCAACAGCGCGGCCGCCACCGCGACCTCGAGCGCGCGGTCGTTGGCCCACATCAGCTGCTGCTGCTTCGCCCGCCGGAAGTAGAGCTGGATCTCGAAGTCGAGCGTGAACCCGATGCCGCCGAAGATCTGCTGGGCCATCGCCGTGATGTCGCGGAAGGTCGAGCAGGCGAACAGCTTGGACATCGGGGCGAGCGAGGTGAGCGACCGTCCGCTCGCACCGGCCCAGGCCGCCTCGTGGACCAGCTGCTCGGCACCGTCGAGGTTGGTGACGGCGTCGGCCAGGTAGTGGGCCAACGCCTGGAACGCACCCAGCGGCTTGTCGAACTGGTGGCGGTCCTTGGCGTACTGCGTCGTGATCTCGAGCGCGTAGCGCGCCCCCCCGACGGCCTGCGCGGCCAGCAGGACGAGGCCCGGCTCGAGCACCTCCGTCCAGGTCGCCCAGCCGGTCCCGGCGGCGCCGATCCGGTCGGTCTCCCCCACCCGCACACCCGAGAGCGTGACCTCGTACTGGGTGTCCGAGGCGATGGTGAACTGCTGGCGCAGCGTCACCCCGGGGGCGGTCGGGTCGACGAGGAAGAGGTCGACGTCCTCGGCCCCCTCGCCCGTCCGGGCCAGCACGACCAGCCGGTCGGCCGAGGAGGCGAAGGCGACGTGCCGCTTCACGCCCGACAGCACGAACTCCGAACCCTCCGCCACCGCCCGCGCCTCGACGCCGCGGGGCGAGAACCCGTTCTCGGGCTCGAGCCAGGCCGACGTCACGATGGCCTCGCCGGCGGCGATCGGGCGCAGCCACTGGTCCTTCTGGGCCTCGCTGCCCGCCGCGGCCAGCACGCCCCCGCTCATGACCGCGCTGACGAAGTGCGGGACCGGCGCCAAGGCGCGACCGAGCTCCTCGTAGAGCGCCACGCCCTCGATCAGCGACATGGAGGAGCCGCCGTACTCCTCGGGGAGCAGCAGCCCGATGAGGTCGAGCTCACCCAGCTGCGCCCACAGCGCGGGTGGGTAGCCGACCGGGTCGTCCTCCATCTGGCGCACGACCTCGAGCGGGCAGTGCCGCCCGAGCACGTCGCGCACCGTCTGGCGGAGCAGCTCCTGTTCCTGGTCGAAATCGAGGTCGAGCACTCTCAGAACCACCTTCGTGATCGCGTGGGGATAGGGGAAGACGTCACGGCGCCACGGGCGAACCCTCAGCCGACGGCGACGGGCGCCACCGGTCGCCCCGGCGGGCCCAGGGGTTGTCGTCGACGCTCGTCGGCACGGCAATGCGGGCGGCGCACGTCGTCTTGACGTCGCCGTCGACCGAGAGGGACACGGACACGGTGGCGAACCCGCAGCCCACCGCGTCGACCTCGGTCGACTCCACCTGGCCCCGCAGCGACATGGTGTCGCCGGGGAAGACCGAGCCCTTCATGCGGAAGGTCACCCGGGCCAGGCGGCCGTGCGGCCCGGTCCAGTCGGTGAGGTAGCGCTCGAACCAGGCCGCCTGGTTCGGCGTGTTCAAGAAGATGTCCTGGGTGCCGTTGCGGTGAACGGCGAAGTCCTTGTCGTGGTGCATGGGACGCCAGTCCCGGGTGGCCAGCGCGCCCAGGACCACCGTGGTCGCGCTCACCTCGTAGTCCAGCGGCGGCAGCGCGTCACCGGCGGCGACGTCACCCAGCAGCAGGCGGGGGATGACGGCGACGGTCATGACCCGCCTCCCCTGGCGCGCCGGTACC
>JBKQRT010000067.1:0-36917 GCA_052143895.1 Acidimicrobiales bacterium
GCACCCAGGTCTTCGACATCTCGGAGCTGGGCCTGGTCGAGATGACCCGTAAGCGGGTCTCGGAGGGCCTGATCGAGTCGATGTCCACTACCTGCGAGGTCTGCGGCGGGCGGGGGATCGTCTTCGAGGACTCCGAGCTGTAGCCGGGCTCCCGGCGAGCGGTCGGAGCGGTCGGAGCGGTCGGAGCGGCGAGCTGTAGTAGGATGGCGCCCCTATGTACGCCGTGATCAAAACCGGAGGCAAGCAGGAGCGGGTGGCCGCAGGTCAGACCCTCCGGGTGGAGCTGTTGGGCGAGGCCCCGGGGTCCGAGGTGACCTTCGCACCGGTGCTGGTGGTCGACGGGGACACCGTCCTGGCCACGCCCACCCAGCTGGCCGGGTCGTCGGTCACGGCCACGGTGGTGGGGGAAGAGCTCGGACCCAAGGTCCGGGGCTTCACCTATAAGAGCAAGTCGAACCAGAGCACCCGGTGGGGCCACCGCCAGCGGTACTCGACGATCGCCATCACGGCGATCAGCGCCGCCGGCTAGGGCGAGAGCGCACGAGAGACAGACAGGGAGTCGTCGGATGTCCAAGACCAAGGGAGGCGGGTCTACCCGCAACGGACGGGATTCGAACGCGCAGCGGTTGGGGGTCAAGGCCTTCGGGGGCACCACCGTGCAGGCGGGCGCCATCCTGGTCCGTCAGCGAGGGACCAGGTTCCACCCGGGCAACAACGTGGGCCTGGGCAGCGACGACACGCTGTTCGCCCTGGCCGACGGCACGGTGCAGTTCACCAGCCGCAAGGGGCGCAAGCTCGTCGACATCGTGACCGGCGCCTAGGCCTGGCAGCCGGGCACGCAGTCCGAGCCAGGAGCCCCGGCCCGCAGGCTGCAGCCGCGCCGAGGCACCGCCGGGGTCACGGTACGCTCCGGGCATGCCCGGAGCCGATGCCGTGCCACGTCCACAAACTGAGCCCTCCCCTCCGGACGGGACCGGGCCGTCCCGGGCCCTGGCGTTCGACGGCTGCGTCAACTTCCGTGACCTCGGGGGCTACGCCACGCGTGACGGCCGGCGCACCGGCTGGAGCCGCCTGTTCCGGGCCGACGGACTCCACAAGCTGACCGAGACCGACCACGCCCGGCTGATCGAACTGGGGGTGGCCACGGTCATCGACCTGCGGACGGTCGACGAGGCCGAACAACGGGGCAGGTTCCCGGTGGACCTGGTGCCGGTGCGGTACGTCGACCTGCCCCTCACCGACGTGCTCCCCGCCACCGAGGACCTGCCGGAGTGGCGCGAGGCCTCCTACGTGGCGTCGCGGTACGCGGACATGGTCGCCCATGGCGGTCCGGCCCTGTCCGGCGCCTTCGAGGTCCTCGGGTCCGCGTGCTCGCTACCCGCCGTCTTCCACTGCAGCGCAGGCAAGGACCGCACCGGCGTCCTGTCCGCCCTCATCCTGGCCTTTCTCGGTGTCCCCGACGAGACGATCGTCGAGGACTACGCACTCAGCGCGGCGGCGATGGGGGACCTCCTCGAGCGCCTGAAGGCCGAATACCCCGACTCGGTGGAGGAGGTCGAGCGGTACGCACCCGCCATCCTCCAGGTCCAGCCCGAGACGATGGAGCAGTTCCTGGCGTCGATGCTCGCCGAGCACGGGAGCTACGACGCCCTCGCTGCGTCACTCGGGGTCACCACCTCGGTGTCCCGACTACGGGACCAGGTGCTCGAGGACGTGTGAGCCGGTGGCCCTTAGGGGCCGCGGAGCGGCAATCGGTAGGATCAGGCCATGTCCGGCTTCGTCGACGAGGCGCAACTCCACGTGAAAGCCGGCGACGGCGGGGCCGGCGCGGTCGCCTTCCGGCGTGAGGCCCACGTGGATCGGGGCGGCCCGGACGGCGGGGACGGCGGCCGTGGGGGCAACGTCTGGCTGGTGGCCACGACCAACCAGTCCTCGTTGCTCGGGTTCCGGGACCATCCGCACCGGCGGGCCGGTGACGGTGGCCACGGCGGCGGCAAGAAGAAGCACGGGGCCAGGGGTGCGGACCTCGAGGTCCCCGTCCCGGTGGGCACCCGGGCCAAGGCGTCCGACGGGACCCTCCTCGTCGATCTGGTCAACCCGGGCGATCGCTGGCTGGCCGGCGAGGGAGGTCGGGGCGGCCGGGGCAATGCCAGTTTCCTCTCCAACCGGCGCCGGGCCCCGGCCTTCGCCGAGCAGGGGGAGAAGGGCTTCGAGCAGTGGTACGACCTCGAGCTGGCCTTGGTGGCCGACGTGGCCCTCGTGGGCTTCCCCAACGTGGGCAAGAGCACGCTGATCTCCCGCATCTCGGCGGCCAAGCCCAAAATCGCCGACTATCCCTTCACCACCCTCGAGCCCCACCTCGGCGTGGTCCGAACCGACGACGAGTCGAACTTCACCGTGGCGGACATCCCCGGCCTGGTGGAGGGAGCCGCCGAGGGGAAGGGGTTGGGCCACCGCTTCCTACGCCACATCACCCGTTCCCGGGTCCTGGTGGTGCTGGTCGAGCTCGACCCGGTCACCGGCATCCACCCCGAGGAGCAGGAACGCGTCCTGCTGGCCGAACTGGCCCGCTACCAGCCGGATCTCATCGACCGGCCGCATCTGGTGGTGGGGTCGAAGGCCGACGTGGCCACCACCACCACCGCCGGCTCGCTCCGACCGGACCTGGTCATCTCGGCGGTCACCGGGCAGGGCATCGACGAGCTGGTTGGCCGGCTCGCCCGGCTGGTGGCCGAGGCGCGTGCCGAACAGCCGGCGGTCGAGGGGACCATCGTGATCCACCGACCGCTCCCCGAGGGCTTCGCCGTCGAGCGCCTCAGTGACGGGGTCTTCCGGGTGGTGGGGAGGGTCGCCGAGCGGGCGGTGGCCCTCAACGACGTGACCACCGACGAGGCCGCCGACTACGTGCAGGGCCGCCTGCGCCGGATCGGTGTCGACCGGGCTCTGGCGCGGGCCGGTGCCCGCGACGGCGACCTGGTCCACATCGGCGACCTGTCCTTCGTCTGGTACCGCGACCAGCCGGAATTCACCGGCGACTCCGGGGCTAGACGCCGCCGGCCGTCGTGACCGGCGCCACCGGCGCGACGACGACCGGCGTCCGCACCCTGGTGGTCAAGATCGGGTCGTCCTCGGTGACCACGCCGGCCGGCCGGGTCGACGCCGAGGCCATCGACAAGCTGGCAGCCGAGGTCGCGGGTGCCCGGTCCTCGGGCACCCGGGTGGTGGTGGTCACCTCCGGGGCCATCGCCGCAGGTTGGACCAGCCTGGCTCCCGACCGACCCCGGCCCTCGGACCCGGCCACCCTCCAGGCGGTGGCGGCGGTGGGTCAGCACCGCCTGATGCGGGTGTGGAGCGACGCCCTCGAGGCCCACGACCTGCCCGCCGGCCAGGTCCTCCTCGCCCCACTCGATTTTGTGCACCGGAGCCAGTACCTCCATGCTCGCCAGACGCTCGGTCGGCTCCTCGACCTGGGGGTGGTGCCGGTCGTCAACGAGAACGACGCCGTGGCCGACGAGGAGATCCGCTTCGGGGACAACGATCGACTGGCGGCCCTGGTCGCCCATCTCGTCCGGGCCGACCTCCTTGTCCTGCTCACCGACACGGCCGGCTTGTTGACCGAGGACCCGCGTCACACCGACGGGGGATCGCTGATCGAGGAGGTGGTCGAGATCGACCACGAGCTCGAGCGCATCGCCGGCGGCACTGGCTCGGCGGTGGGGAGCGGCGGCATGGGCTCCAAGCTGGCCGCGGCCAAGATCGCCGTGTGGTCCGGGGTCGAGGCGGTCATCGCCGATGCGTCACGTCCGGGGGTGCTCGCCGCCGTGGCCGCTTCCGCCCCGGGGGTGGGGACCCGGTTCCGCCCTCGCGACCGCCGGTTGCCGGCCCGCAAGCTGTGGATCGCCTTCGCCATCGGCGCGTCAGGGACGATCGTGGTGGACGCCGGCGCCCGGCGTGCCCTGGTGGAACTGGGCCGGTCGCTCCTGCCCGCGGGCGTGCTGTCGACCCGCGGCGACTATTGGGTCGACGACGCGGTCGAGATCGCCGACCCGACCGGCGTGGTGTTCGCCAAGGGCCTGGTCCGCCAGTCGTCGGTCGTGGTGGCCGAGTGGGCGGGCCGGCGCTCGGACGAGCTTCCCGAGGACGTCCCGACCGAGGTGGTGCACCGGGACGACCTGGTCGTGCTCGATTAGCGCTCCAGGTCCTGGTCGCCGGGGTGCTCGGCCGGCCCACTACGCTGGCACGGTGCCAAGAAGTGCCCCCTCCTCCCTCGTCGATCTCGGCCGCCGGGCCAAGGCGGCCAGCCGCCGCCTGGCGTCGGCGTCCTCGGGCGCCCGCAACGAGGCCCTCTCCTGCGCCGCCGACCTGCTCGAGGAGCGCGCCGCCGCGGTGCTCGAGGCCAACGGTCGCGACCTCGACCGGGCGCGGGAGGCAGGCGCCGATGCCACGGCCGTCGACCGGCTCCGCCTCGACCGTGCCCGGGTGGCGTCCATGGCCGACGGCCTGCGCAACGTCGCCGCCCTTCCCGATCCGGTGGGCGAGGTGGTCGACGGCTGGGTCCGTCCGAACGGCCTGCGGGTCGAGCGGGTGCGGGTCCCACTCGGCGTGGTCGGGATCATCTACGAGAACCGGCCCAACGTGACCAGCGACGCCGCCGGCCTCTGTCTCAAGTCGGGCAACGCCGTCCTCCTTCGCGGATCGTCGTCGGCCATCTCCTCGAACACCGCCGTCTCCGCCGCCCTGCGAGACGGTGTCGAGAAGGCGGGGCTGCCGGTCGACGCCGTCGGTCTGGTCGAGGACACCAGCCACGAGTCGGCCGTGGCGTTCATGCAGCTCGACGGGCTGGTCGACTGCCTGATCCCCCGGGGCGGCCCGGCGCTGCTGACATCGGTCCGGGAGCACGCCACCGTGCCCGTGGTCATCGACGGGGCCGGCAACTGCCACGTCTACGTGGACCGGTGGGCTGACCTGTCGATGGCCGAGGCGATCGTGGTCAATGCCAAAACCCAGCGGCCGGGTGTGTGCAACAGCGCCGAGACCCTGCTCGTGCACGCCTCGGTGGCCAAGGAGTTCCTCCCCCGGGTGGCCGCCGCACTTTCGGGCGTGACGCTGCTCGGCGACGCCGGGACCCGCCGGGTCCTTCCCGGGATCGGCGAGGCCGGCGACGAGGAATTCGCCACCGAGTTCCTCGGTCCCACCCTGTCGGTGGCGGTGGTCGACGATCTCGACGCGGCCATCGACCACATCGCCCGGTTCAGCTCCGGCCACTCCGAGGCCATCGTGACCGGTGACCTGGCTGCGGCTAACCGGTTCACCGCCGAGGTGGACGCGGCCGCCGTGCTGGTCAACGCCTCCACCCGGTTCATCGACGGCGAGCAGCTCGGTCTCGGGGCGGAGATCGGCATCTCGACCCAGAAGCTCCACGCCCGGGGTCCGATGGGCCTGCGGGAGCTCACCACGGTCAAGTTCGTGGTGACCGGCAGCGGGCAGGTCCGGTCGTGACCGGCGTCGTCGACCCGGCCGGACGCAGCGAGTCCACCGACACCATCACCTCCGGGTTCCCCGTGCCGGGGCCGCCCCGCTTCGACTCCATCGACGGGGTTCGCCGCGGACTGGCCGATGTCGACTACCTGGCCGACGACGGGATCGCCGGCGTGGTCTTCTTGGCCGACCGGCTGGCCAAGCCGGTCTTGGTGGAGGGTCCGGCGGGTACCGGCAAGACCGAGCTGGCCAAGTCGGTGGCCCGCCTCACCGGCAGCCGGCTGATCCGGCTCCAGTGCTACGAGGGCCTCGACGAGTCCAAGGCCCTCTACGAGTGGAACTACAAGAAGCAGCTGCTGCGGATCCAGGCCGACGCGGGCCAGGCGTGGCAACAGCTCGAGGAGGACATCTTCTCCGAGGACTTCCTGCTCGCCCGACCGCTCCTCGAGGCCATCCGCTCGCCGGAGCCGGTTGTCCTGCTGGTCGACGAGGTCGACCGGGTCGAGCTGGAGACCGAGGCGCTGCTCCTCGAGATCCTGTCCGAGTACCAGGTCTCCATCCCCGAACTGGGCACGGTCCGGGCCACCCAGATCCCCCTGGTCTTCCTGACCTCCAACAACACCCGCGAGCTGTCCGAGGCGCTCAAGCGGCGCTGCCTCTATCTGCACATCAACTATCCCCAGCTCGACCGCGAGCGGGCCATCATCGAGACCCGGGTGCCCGGGATCAGCCTGGCCCTCGCCGACCAGGTGGCCCGTATCGTGCGGTCGATCCGGACCCTCGACCTCAAGAAGGACCCGTCGGTGTCCGAGACCCTCGACTGGGCACGCACCCTGGTCGTCCTGGGGGTGGAGTCGATCGACGTGGACCAGGCCCGGGACACGCTCCACATCCTCCTCAAGTACCAATCGGACATCGACCGGGCAGCCAAGGAGTTGGCCGGGGTCAACGAGCCGGACTGAGCCGGGGCGTCCATCCGTGCTCGACCTCCTCACCGGCTTCGTGGCCGAACTGCGTGCCGCCGGGATCCCGGTCTCCCTCACCGAGCATCTCGACGCGGCGGAAGCGCTCCGCCACGTACCCCTGGAGGACCGGGAGGCCATCAAGTACACCCTCGGTGCCAGCCTGGTGAAGTCGTCGTCCCACTGGCGGGCCTACGAGACCGCCTTCGAGGTCTACTTCTCGATGCGCGGGCCCGACTACCGGATCGACGAGGTGAAGGGGCCGGAGGACGGCCAGAACGCCGATGACGCCGGCCAGCTCGCCGGACAGGGCGACGGGCGGGGTCAGGGCCGGGGCGGTGGGAGCGGCAGCGGTGAGGGGATGACGCCTGCCGAACTGGCCGATCTCCTGTACAAGGCCCTGCTCAGCTCCAACGCCGGCATGGTGGCGGCGGTGGCGCGCCAGGCGGTGAGCCGCTACGCGGGCATGGAATCGGGCCGCCCGGTGGGCGGGACCTACTACCTCTACCGGACCCTGCGGAACCTCGACCTCGACGGGGTGCTCAACCGGTTGGTGGACCAGGCGAGGGCCAGCACCTCCTCGCTCGACGGCGGTGCTGCCGGCGAAGACGGGACGACGGGCCTGACCGCGCTCGAGGAACGGCTGTTGCGGGACGAGTACCAGTCCCGCATCGACGAGCTGCGCAAGGAGATCGAGGACGAGATCCGTCGCCGGCTCGTGGCGGACCGGGGGAGCGAGGCCCTGGCCCGGTCGTTGCGGAAGCCGCTTCCCGAGGACATCGACGTGATGCATGCCAGCCGCGACGAGCTGGTGGCGCTGCGGAAGTCGCTCCAACCCCTCTCCCGCAAGCTGGCGGTGCGTCTGGCCCGCAAGCGTCGCCACGGGCGCAAGGGCCCGCTCGACTTCCGCTCCACCGTGCGGCACTCGCTCTCCACCGGCGGGGTCCCCCTCGAGCCGAAATTCCGGTACCCGCGACCGTCCAAGCCCGAGATCGTGGTGATCGCCGATATCTCCGGCTCGGTGGCCTCGTTCGCGCGGTTCACCCTCCACCTGGTCCACGCCATCAGCTCCCAGTTCTCCAAGGTCCGGAGCTTCGTGTTCATCGATGGCATCGACGAGGTGAGCAGCTTCTTCGAAGGGGTCGACGATCCGGCTGAGGCGGTGCACCGCATTAACACCGAGGCCGACATCATCTGGGTGGACGGCCATTCGGACTACGGCCACGCCTTCACCGTGTTCTGGGAGCGGTGGGGTGAGGAGATCACGCCGCGCAGCAGCGTGCTGTTGCTCGGGGACGCCCGCAACAACTACCACGCCTCCCAGGCCTGGGTGGTCAAGGAGCTGCAGGGGCGGGCACGCCACGTCTACTGGCTCAATCCGGAGCCCCGCTCCTACTGGGACTCGGGCGACTCGATCGTGAGCGAGTACGCCAACCACTGCGACGACGTGGTCGAGTGCCGGACGCTACGGCAGCTCGAGCAGTTCGTGGGCGGGCTGGCGTGACGGCCGGGGGATTCGACGGCCTGTCGGGAGCCGGGCACGTCGGCGCGGGGTCGACTGGCGCGTTCGGGCCGGTGCCCGGTGGCCCGCCGGTGCCCGATGGCATCCGCACCGTGGCACTCCGTCCGGCCGCTGCCACCCGCCTCGTGCTGGTCCGCCACGGCGAGGCCGTGTGCAACGTGTCGGGAGTCTGCGGCGGTCCGATCGGGTGCGAAGGCCTGACCGAGCTCGGGCGTCGCCAGGTTGAGGCGCTGCGCGACCGCCTGCTCGTGACCGGCGAGCTGGCGGGCACCGACGCCCTCTACGCCAGCGTGCTACCTCGGGCCATCGAGACCGCCGAGCTCATTGCCCCCGCGTTGGCGGGTGGCCGAAGCGCGGAGCTTGCACCCGAACTCGTCGCCGACTGCGGATTGTGCGAGCTCCACCCGGGGCAGGCGGACGGGCTGACCTGGACGGCGTACACCGAGCGGTTCGGCACCGTGGACTGGGACGCCGACCCCGGTCGACCTATCGCCCCCGACGGCGAGAGCTGGACCGGATTCGTCCATCGGGTGGCCCGCACGCTCGACCGGATCGTGGCCGACCATGCGGGCGAGCAGGTCGTGGTGGCCTGCCATGCGGGCGTCATCGAAGCCTCGTTGCTGGCCAAGGTGCCGGTGGCCGGAGGCCTGGACGGTGCGCGCCTGCAGCTGCGGACGCTGCACGCCTCGATGACGACCTGGGAGATCGGCGGCGATTACTGGCGACTGGCCGGTTACAACGACGCCGCCCACCAGGTGGCCGTCACCCTGGTGGGATAGCACTCCCAGCCGCTCGTGCGGTGACGGGGCCGGGGTCCGCTCGTGCGGAGACGGCGCCGGCCCTCGTGTGCTGTTGTCGGAACCAGTATACGCCGTACGCCACTATTCAAGGTATACGCCGTATAGCTATTTGGGAAATCATGTGCGGCCCTTCATCGCACGGTCCGTGGCCGCCTGGGAGCGCCCGCAGGCCTGCGGCGAGGGGCAGGAGGGGGCGGTGAGCTACCTACGACAACGCCACCAGCACCTCCTCGTCGAGTTCGAGCTCGGCAGCGGCCATGTTCTCCTCGAGGTGCGCGAGCGACGAGGTTCCGGGAATGAGGAGCACGGTTGGTGCCTGGTGCAACAGCCAGGCCAGGGCCACCTGTGCCGTGGTGGCGTCGAGCCGCTGCGCCGCCTTCCGTACCGCCGGCGACCCGAGCACAGGATTCTCAACGTTGAAGGCCGAGCCGAGTGGGAAGAACGGCACGAAGGGAACGCCGTCGGCCCGGCACGCGTCGAAGACGTCCTGACCGGTGCGCTCGACCACGTTGAACGGGTTCTGGACGCAGGCCACCTCGGTGGCCGACCGGGCCAGACGGTACTGCTCGAGATCGACGTTGCTCACGCCGATGCTGCCGATCAGGCCTTCGTCCCGCAGCGAGACCATGGCTGCGAGCTGATCGTCGAGCCGGACGTCCGAGTCGGGGTGACGACGCAGGTTGACCACCGGCACCTGGTCCACCCCGAGGGACGCGAGGTTGGCCTCGACCCCGGCCCGCAGGTCCTCGGGTCGCTGCGCACCCAGCCACTGGCCCCGTTCATTTCGTGCAGCGCCGACCTTCGTCACCAGGACGAGGTTGTCAGGGTAGGGGTGGAGCGCCTCCCGGATCAGCTCGTTGGCCACGTCCGGCCCGTAGAACTGGGCGGTGTCGATGTGGTTTACACCGACGTCGACGGCATGTCGGAGGACGGCCAATGCCTGGTCCCGGTCGGTCGGCGGTCCGAACACGCCGGAACCCGGTAGCTGCATGGCACCGAAGCCCACGCGACGGACCCGGCGATCGGCGAGCAGTGCGGTATCTGGTGGCATACCGATCGGTATACCCGGTTCGGGCTCAGATGCGGTCGTCGGTCCCGGTGTCGGGAAGGCCGCCGAAGTAGCGATCGAGCACTCGCCGGAAGGCGACCTCGTCCGGGGCGGCCCGTAGGAACAGGGTCATCGACGAGTGCAGCTTCTGGGCATCGATGCCCCCGAGAAGCTCCACCGCGCTCCGGGCCGGTCCGTCGGCGACGATGGTCGCGCACTCGGTCAACCGGGGGCCGAGGACGGGGTGCCGCACGTAGGCCCGGGCCTCCTCGATCGACGAGATGGCGAACCTCCCCGACATCTCGCTGTGGCCGAGACCGGCGAACTGCGGGAACACGAACCAGATCCAGTGGCTGGTCTTGCGCCCTTGACGCAGTTCCGACACCGCTCGTTCGTAGGTGGCATGGTCGTCCTGGGCGGCGACGAACCGATCGAGGTCGTAGGGATCGTCCGCCGAGATCCGAGGGCTCATCTACAGGCAGCCTGGCCGCTGGCATCGAGCGGTACCAGCCGTCCGTTCAACAGGCGTAGTCCTCGTCGAACGTCCCACTGGCATACTGCGTGATCAGTATGCCGCCGGTTGGCAGATAGCTCCCGTGGGCCGCCGCGTAGGAGTAGCCGGTGGCGCAGCTTTGCTGGGGGTCTCCCGTGTACCATGCCAGCCAGACCGGCAACTTCGGTTGGTAGTTGCCGACGATCCCCGGCCACGTGAGCGGGCTGGTGTAGATCCCGACGGCGTTGAGTCCTTCGAAGTGCAGTCCGTCGACCGCTCCCTCCAGCATCGCTTGGTTGGCGCTCGTGCTGGCCGACCAGGATCCCTCCACGTCCAACCACCACTCCACCGAGGTGTCGATCCCGGCCGCCTGAGCTTTCTGGAACGCGTCTAGGGCAGTCTCGTACCCGTAATTGCATGACGCAGGGGAGGCAGTGCCACTGCAAGCCGGATCACCGGAAGACGCCGCCGTCCCGTAGGTCAGATAGATGTACAGGTTCAACCCGGCCCCTGCCCATGCGGCCTCCGAGGCAAGGCACGGATTGACCCCGCCCATCGAGGCCCCTACGACCTCGACGATGCCGATGGCATGGGGGGCGGGTGGGAAGTTGCCGCACTGCCAGTTGGAGATGTCGTAGCCGTAACTGCCTTGCTGATACGAGGTTCTGGTGTAGCTCCCGTTGCCGACGGCTTCTGCCATCCCGACCACTGGCTGATTCAGGATCTGCGGCGCCGATCCCCAATACGTGGCGTCCCCAAAGGCACTGACGAGCCCGTTGCTGTCCGTGAACCAGTACCCGCCCCCGTCGCCGGTGCTCGACATGGCAACGATCGGCCTGCTCTTCGGGTGCCCTCCGAGCGACCCGTAGAAGGGGGCGTCACCGAAGGCAAAGACCCCGCCGTCGGCGGCGGTGAACCAGTAGCCCCCACCACTCGGTGCGGCTGTCATCCCGACGATCGGCTGGTTGAGGTGGATACTCCCGGTCGACCCGTAGAATTGGGCGTCACCGAAGGAGAAGATCCCGCCGTCGGCGGCCACCATCCAGTAGCCGCCACCATCCGGCGTGGCGGCCATCCCCACCACGGGCTGGTTGAGCGGGTGGCCGCCCATCGACCCGTAGAACTGGGCATCCCCGAATGCGAAGATCCCGCCGTCGGATGCCACCAGCCAGTAACCGCCCCCGTCGTGGGTGGCGGCCATCCCGACGATGGGGGCGTTGAGGGTCATGCTCCCGGTGGAGCCGTGGAAGGCGGCGTCACCGAAGGAGAAGATCCCGCCGTCGGACGCCACCAGCCAGTAGCCCTTGCTGTCCGGCGTGGCCGCCATGCCCACGACCGGCTTGTTCAGGACCATACTGCCCGTCGAGCCGTAGAATTGCGCCCCGCCGAAGGAGAAGATCCCCCCGTCGGCCGCCACCAACCAGTAGGCCGAGACGCCAGTGGCCGAGTCGGCGGTCGCCGCGCCGGCGACCGGAACCGTAGCTGCTACCGGAATCGCCAGGGAGCCCAGTACGCAGAGGACGCCGGTCACCAGGATCTCCAGCCTCCGAGTCCGGCCACCGTCGCCCTTCCTTGCGGCACGGGCGGGGGAACGGCGGGGCAGGCGCACGGAAGGCATCATCAACAACGGCTCCAAGCAGTCTGGTGGGTGGCGGTCCGGACGGAATGTGAGGGATCCCCGACCCGTCGGTGCGACAGGTGGCTGTTCCGGAACCGGCCCAGTCTCGCCGCTTCGGCACTGCGGGTCAATGACCAGTCGGCAGAACTCCACGGGCCAGCGACTTCTCCGGCCGCCAGCCAGCCTGTCCGGCCGGTGCCGGGGTCAGCCGTGCAGCAGCTCCGCCACTCCGAAGGCCAGATCGAGTGACTGGCGGCCGTTGAGCCGGGGGTCGCACGTGGTGGTGTACCGCTGGTCCAGCTGGTCCTCGGCGATCTCCTCGACCCCGCCGAGGCACTCCGTGACGTCGTCCCCGGTCAGTTCGACGTGCACGCCACCGGGCCATGTCCCGACCTCCCGGTGGGCCCGGAAGAACCCCTTGAGCTCGCCGATGATGTCGTCGAACCTCCTGGTCTTCCGGCCTCCGTCCGCCGTGAAGGTGTTGCCGTGCATGGGATCGCACACCCACACCACCGGGTGGCCCTCGTCCCGCACCGCCCGCAGCAGGGGTGGCAGTACGTCCTCGACGGCCCCGACGCCGAGCCGGGTGATCAACGTGAGCCGGCCCGGTACGCGGGCCGGGTTGAGGCGCTCGCAGATCCCGATGACGTCATCGGCGGTGGCGGACGGTCCCACCTTTGACCCCACCGGGTTGCGGATCCCGGAGAGGAACTCGCAGTGGGCGCCGTCGAGCTGACGGGTCCGGTCGCCCACCCACAGCATGTGGGCCGAGCAGTCGTACCACTCGTCGGTGAGCGAGTCCCGGCGGGTCAGCGCCTCCTCGTAGTCGAGGATCAGTGCCTCGTGGCTGGTCCAGAAGTCCACTTCGTGCAGGGTGTCCTCGGCGGTCAGGTTGATGCCGCAGGCCGACATGAAGCGCAGAGCCCGGTCGATCCCTTCGGCGATGTCCTCGAAGCGACGACCTTCGGTCGAGGAGGCCACGAACTCCTGGTTCCAGGCGTGGATCTGGCTGAGGTCGGCGAATCCGCCTTTGGTGAACGCCCGCAGGAGGTTGAGGGTCGAGACCGACTGTTGGTACGCAGCGACGAGGCGCCCGGGGTCGGGGATCCGTGCGCTCCGCTCGGGGATGTCGTCGTTCACCATGTGACCGCGGAACGAATCGAGAACCTGGTCACCGACCTGCTCGGTGGGGGAGCTCCGCGGTTTGGCGAACTGACCGGCGATGCGGCCCAGCTTGACCACCGGCACGCCGGCGCCGTAGGTGAGGACCACCGCCATCTGGAGGATGACCTTGAGCTTGTCCCTGATGGCGTCGGCGCTGAAGTCGGTGAACGATTCGGCGCAGTCACCCGCTTGCAGGACGAAGGCCCGTCCCGCGGCCGCCTCCCCGAGGGCACGGGTCAGGTGCCGGGCCTCGCCGGCGAAGACGAGGGGAGGGAGCCCGGCCAACTGGGCATGGACGCGCTTGAGCTCGTCCTCGTCCGGCCACACCGGCTGCTGGGCCGCCGGAAACGCCCGCCACGAGTCGGGGGACCACGGCGTCGGAGGGTGAAGAACCACGACAACAGCGTAAAGCCTCTGGCTCTAGGCTCGCGCCCATGCCCCCATTTCGGTTCGGCGTCCAGCTGTCGAGAACCGCCTCCGCCTCGGACTGGCGCGAGACGGCCCGTACCGTCGAGGGTCTCGGCTACTCCACGCTGTTCATTCCCGACCACTTCGAGGATCAGTTCGGCCCCCTGGTCGCCCTGACGGTGGCTGCCGAGGCGACCACCACCCTGCGGGTAGGTTCCCTCGTGTTCGGCAACGACTACCGCCACCCCGTGGTGCTGGCCAAGGAGGTCGCCACCCTCGACGTCTTCTCGGAGGGGCGTGTGGAGTTCGGGCTCGGTGCCGGCTGGATGACCGCCGACTACGAGCAGTCCGGGATCCCGGCCGATGCCGCCGGCATCCGCATCAGCCGGATGGCCGAGAGCCTGGCGGTCATGAAGTCGCTGTGGGCGACGGGTGAGGCCACGTACGAGGGCGAGTACTACCAGGTCACCGGGGCGATGGGCGCGCCCACCCCGCTGCAGCGGCCGCACCCGCCCATCATCATCGGTGGTGGCGGGCAACGGGTGCTCAGCATCGCCGCTCGCGAGGCCGACATCGTCGGGGTCAACCCGAGCCTCGCCTCCGGCTACATCGGTGCCGAGGTCCTCGAGACGACGACCGCCGACTATTACCATCAACGGATCGGTTGGATCCGGCAGGCGGCCGGAGCCAGGTTCGATCTGCTCGAACTGCAGTGCCTCACCTTCCTCGTGCAGATCGTGCCGAACCGCGACGAAGCGATCGCCCAGCTGGCATCCGTGATGTCCGTGACGCCGGAACAGGTCGACGGGACCCCGATCGCACTGGTCGGCACCACCGACCAGATCATCGAGCGGCTCCGCGAGCGGCGGGAGGCATTCGGCTTCACGTACGTCGTCGTCCACGAGGCGGAGATGGAGGCGTTCGCCCCGGTGGTGGCCACGCTGGCCGGCACGTAGCGTTGGCCGTCGTGGCCGGACGCATCGGGATCTTCGGGGGCACCTTCGACCCGATCCACACCGCCCACCTCGAGGTCGCAGAGGCGGTCCGCAAGGCCCTGGGGCTGGACCGCATGCTGCTGGTGGTGGCCAACCAGCCGTGGCAGAAGGAGAGCGCCCGACCGGTCACGCCAGCCGAGGACCGGTACGCCATGGTCGAGGCCGCCGCCGTAGGATGGCCCGGGCTCGAGCCGAGCCGGATCGAGATCGACCGGGGCGGTCCCTCGTACACCATCGACACCGTGCGCCAGCTCAAGCACGACGAGCCCGGGGTGGAGCTGACGCTCGTCGTGGGCTCGGACGTGGTCTCCGGCCTCCACACCTGGCGGGACGAGCAGATACTCCGGGACGAGGTCACCCTGGCGGTGGTGGGCCGGCCCGGGGCAGCACCGGTGGCCCCTCCTCCCGGGTGGCGTGTCGTCACCGTCCCCCTCGCCCCGTTCGACGTCTCCAGCACCGAGCTCCGGCATCGGCTGGAGACGGGTCAGCCGGTGGACGGGCTCCTCCCCGAGGCGGTGGTCCGTTGCATCCGGCAGCGAGATCTGTACGCTACGGGGAGATGACAGTGCGGACGACGCGAACCGGGTCTGGGTCCCTCACGCCGTCGACCGACCCGTTCCCGCCGCCCACAACCGCACCGCCGGGCGACGGAGCCCAGGGCGACTCCCCGCCGGTTCCGCTCGTGGAGGCCGAGCTCCCACAGCCCGCCGACGCGGCCGCGGCCCGGGCGGCGGTGAAACCGGTCCTGGTCTCCGAACCGGACAGCCGACGTGCCCAGCGGATCGCACGCCACCAGCGCAGGCAGCTCACCGTGGCCTGCGCCGTCCTTGTCGCAGTGTGCCTGGCCCTCACTATCCTGATCGTGAGCCTGGCGCGTGACCGCGGCTCCGCGCCGCCGGCCTCGGGGCAGTCGGCTGTCGGGCCCGTGGTTCACGTCGTCCAGCTCCGTTCCCCTGATCCAGTCACCATCCCCACCCACCAGCCCGGCGCCACGGCGCCAGAAGGAGACCACCGTTGACATCACGCAGCGCCACACCGGTCGTCGAGCACGTCGAGCCGTTCGTTCCCGAGGCGAGCCTGGTGGCGGCGCGCGCCGCCGACTCCAAGTCGGGGAACGCCACCGCCATCCTGGCGATGGGCCAACTGCTCGGTCTCACCGACGCCTTCGTCATCACCAGCGGTCGCAACACCCGGCAGGTGAAGACGATCGTCGACGAAGTGGAGCGACTGGTGAAGGAGTCGAGCGGGTGGGGTCCGATCAGCGTCGAGGGGCTCGACGACGCACGCTGGGTGCTGATGGACTACGGGGACTTTCTGGTGCATGTGTTCCTCGACGAGGCTCGCGAGTTCTACGACCTCGAGCACCTGTGGGCCGACGCGCCCCGGATGGCCTGGGCCGTCCCCGCCACGCCGGCCGCGTCCTAGGGTCGGCTGACGGGCTCGGACCGGCCCGGCCGCCGCGGGCTCGGACCGGAATCAGGGGAGGGGGGCCTGGGGCAGATACGAGGTCTGGCCGACGGGACCGGCTACCTGGGCCCCACTGGCGGTCGGCACCTCGATCGGCTTGCCGCCGATCTCGAAGAGCACCCCGATGACGCCGGGCTGCTGGGTCACCGTGAAGACGACCTGGGCGATGGCGAGCGTCTGGTTGGGGCCGACCACCTGGATCGGGTTGGACGCGAAGTCGACCGTGGCGATCCCGTTGACGACCGTGACGGATACACCGGTCGAACCGACGAGGAACGTCAGGAGCCCGGCGGCGGATTCCGTCGCCGTTGGTCCCACGAGCAGGGCGCTGACGATGTCGGTGAGCGTAGGCGGGTTGGAAACGTCACGGGAAACGGCGATCACGTGCTGGTTCGGGGCCACGAGGTAGATCGGCTCGGGCACTTTGACCGCCGTCGGGGCGGAGGTGGAGGTGGAGGACGAGGCCGGCTTGAGCAGGTGGAACGGCACGTTCGCCTTGGCGATCACCGTCGGCGAGCCTCCGGTCGGGATCCCGCACGCCGCGGTGACCAGGAGCACCGCGGTCGCCACCCAGCCAGGCAACCGCCGACGGGCTGCGCGGGTCGTCACGTCGCTTCCCAGTCGCCGCCGCCCGGGGTCAGCGGCAGCTCGACGACGAACCGCGAGCCGTGCCCCGGGGCGTCCTCCACCCAGACCGCGCCGCCGTGGAGGCGGACGTGCTCGGCCACGAGGGACAACCCGAGGCCGGTGCCGTCGCTAGTGGCACGCTGACCGGCCCGGCTGCCCCGGTAGAAACGCTCGAAGAGATGATGCCGCTCGTCGACGGGGATGCCGGGTCCCCGGTCCTCAACGATGACCCGGATGCTCCTCGCCGGGTGGCGGTCGCCACCGATCGGCGGGTGACGGGCGACGACCACCCGGGTCACGCCGCCGGCGTAGAGCGAGGCATTCTCCATCAGGTTGGCCATCACCCGTTCGAACCGGCGCTTGTCCACCCGGAGGCGCACCCCCTCCACGCCCGGCTCGACCTCGACCGGAACCGACGAGCTGGAGCGAAGTCCGTCCTCACCCACCGGGACTGAGGCGGTGACCGCACGGCGGACCAGCTCGCCGGGGTCGACCTCGTCGAGGGACAGCTCGGCGGAGCCTGCATCGAACCGGGAGATCTCCAACAGGTCGTCCACCATCCGGGTGAACCGCCGGAGGTCCCCGTCGAGCAGGTCGAGCGCACTCCGAGCACGCGGGTCGAGCTCGTCGCGGTGGGCCTCGAGGATGCCGACGGTGGCGGTCAGGGTCGTCAGCGGTGAGCGCAGCTCGTGACTCACGTCGGAAGTGAACCGGGCCTCCCGTTCGATGCGTTCCTGCAGGTTGCCGGTCATCCGGTTGAACGCCGAGGCGAGCTCCTGGAGGTCGACGTCGTCGCCGGCCTCGACCCTCGTATCGAGCTCCCCACTGGCGATGGCGACGGCCGCCTCGGTCACCCCCGCCAGGGGACGAAGGGCTCGACCACTGGCCCAGCGGCCGAGGACGGCACCGGCCACCGTGGTCACCAGGGCCGCAGCGGCCAGGGCAATGGCCAACGTGCGCAAGGTTCCGGCCAGCTCGTCGAGCGAGAACACCTCGAAGTAGGCGGCGTGTACGGCGGGAAGGGGGACGCCGATCACCTGCTGAGGTGTTCCCCCGATGGAGAAGATCTGGGAAGCCGGCGTGCCCCCGAGCACGAGATCACGGAGCTTGGCCGGGATGGCGCTCTGGCCCACCGAGATCGACGTGGCGTACCACTGGCCACCGGTGTGGAGCACCGAGAGCGACCCGGGCAGCGTGTCGACCGACCCGATGAGCTGGTCGACCTGGACGCCGGGCGACCGCAGCGAGTTCTCGATGAGCGATGCGTTGACGAACGCCTGGCGTTGGTCGGCGCCCTGGCGCTCGTTGAGGAGCACCTGTCGGGCGGTGAAGTAGGTGATGCCGGCCATGATGGTCGAGAGGGCCAGGGCACCGATGGCGAAGGTGACCGTGACCCGGGCCCGCAGCCCGAGGCCTCCGGACAGACGGGTCCGGTTGTTCCGGTCCGGCGGTGCCGGCGGTGCCGGCGGTTCTTGTCGTGCCTGCTCCGGTGCCCGCGGTGCCCCGACCGGGCCCTCTGCGGGGGCGCCGGGAGGCGGCGCGCCGGACGGCGTGGCTGTGGCCACCGGTCAGACCGCCAGTTTGTAGCCCATGCCCCGGACCGTGAGGATGAACTGTGGGTTGGCCGGATCGGGTTCGACCTTGGTGCGCAGCCGGCGCACGTGCACGTCGACCAAACGACCGTCGCCGAAGTAGTCGTAGCCCCACACCCGTTCGAGCAGGTGCTCGCGGCTGAGCACCTTGCCCGGGTGGTCGGCCAGCTCGCAGAGCAGGCGGAATTCGGTGCGGGTGCAGTGCACCTCCTCACCGCCGCGCCGGACGACTCCCGCCTCCGGCTCGATCTCCACGTCACCGAAGCTGAGCACCGAACCGCCGACGGCCTCGGGTCGGGACCGGCGTAGCAGGGCCCGGATGCGAGCGGCGAGCTCCTTGGCGACGAAGGGCTTGGTGACGTAGTCGTCGGCGCCCGCCTCGAGCCCGGCGACGACGTCGTGAGTGTCGGACCGGGCGGTCACCATGATGATCGGGACCGTGCTGTGGCGCCGGAGGGCCCGGCACGCCTCGAATCCGTCCATCCCGGGCAGCATCAGGTCGATGAGCACCAGTTCGGAGGGCTCGGCGGCGAAGTTGCTCACCGCGTCCTCGCCGCTCGCCACGTCCTCCACGGCGTATCCCTCGTCCTCGAGGGCCAGCCGCATCGACGACCGTATCCGTTCGTCGTCCTCGACGATCAGGATGCGACTCATCGTCCGATCATGGCACGACCGGCCTACCCTGAGGGAAAGTCCGGTCGTGCCCGGGTCACGAGTTGAGCCAGATCTGGGTGGGCCAGATCGCCCCGCCGATCAGGGCGAAGGCCTTGCTCCCCGACGGCGCAGTCGGGTTGGCGAAGTTTTGTACGGAGGACTGGGCGCCGATGGCCCACACGGTGCGGTCGTACCAGATGTAGGGGATGTCGGCCCCCATCAGCTTGCTCACCTGCTGGTAGGCGGCGTCCCGCTCCGACTGGTTGGCGGACTGGCGCCCCTGGATCAGGGCCGTCTGCATGGCCGGGTCGGTGTTGCGGGCCATGTTGATCGAGAAGACCGGCGTATCAGCGTTGGTCGGGCTCCAGAAGATGTAGTTCATGTCCGGGTCGACCGCGCCGAACTGCCGCCACACCTGGGCCTCGAACGTCCCCTCCAGGGCGGTGTTGATGATATCGGCCTGTTGGATAGGGCTGAGGGTCACCGTCATGCCGACCGTCTGTAGCTGCTGCTGGAGGTACTCGGCGATCCGGGTCGTCGAGGCGTCGGGCACGTGGTTGATGGCGACCGAGACCGGCTGGCCGGTCTCCTGCTGCACCTCTTGGACCAGCTGCTTGGCCTTGGATGCGTTGTAAACCGGGTACCCGTTGTCGACCACGTAGTAGGGGGACGTGGAGGTGAAGGGACCGTTGGAGGTGCTGTTTACCCCCTCGTCGATGACCTTGACGTACTGGGCCGAGCTGATGGCGTAGGCCGTCGCCTGGCGCACTTTGAGATTGTTGAACGGAGCCTTGGACAGGTTCAGCAGGAGGCACCCCATGTCCGGCTCCCCGGCGACGTTGGTCGAATCGTCGATGTAGCCGAGCGAGGTATTGCCTCGGAGCGAGAGGATCGCATTTGGGGTGTCGGTGTGCATGATGTCGACGGATCCAGAGGTCAGGCTGCTCAGGAGCTGGTCCGGGTCGGGAATCGGCTTGTAGGTGATGCTGTCCAGGTAGGGGAGGCCGGTCCGCCAGTAGTGCGGGTTCTTGGTGGCGGTGAAGTGGTCGTTCGGCACCCACTCCTGGAAGACGAACGGACCGGTGCCGACCGGGTTGGTCTGGCTGCTCGAGTTGAGCCAGTTGGGCTCCGCGATGAAGGCGAACTGACCGCCGATGCCGCCGGTCAGGTAGAAGTCGAAGGGCACCCAGGGCGACTTCATGGTGATGGTCACCACCAGGGGGCTGGTCACGGTGACGGTGTCGATGGTGGTGATGGACGGGCCGGTCAGGGCCGACGCCTTGTGGGCGGCGAAGTTTGCTGCCACCGCGGCGGCGTCGCACGGGGAGCCGTTGTGGAAGACGAGGTTGGGCCGCATGGTGATGGTCCATACGGTGTAGTCCGCGTTCGGGGTGACCGACTGGGCCAGGTAGGGCTGGGGGGTACCGCCGGCGCTCAGGATCATCAGGGGGTCGAACACCGTGCGGGCGTAGAGGATACCAACCTCGTCGAATGTGCCCTGGGTCGGGGAGAACCCCTTCTCCTCGGCATCGACGCCGAAGACGAGCTGGCCCCCCTGCTTGGGGGAGGCGGAGGAGACCCCGTCGGGATGGCTCGCCGTGCTCGAGCTCGAGGAGCTGGAGCCTGAACTGCAGGCGGCCAACAGGCCACCTGACGTGCCCACGACGGCGATGCCGGCGCCGGCCGCGGCCCCCCGGGCCAGAAACGAGCGGCGGTCGATTCGATCAGACATACTCCCCCTTAGGACGGTGACCGGGACGAATCTCCGTCGTCGGTCTTCGCGGTACAGCTCTGGTGCCGCCTCTGACCTGCCGGAACGAGACGCGCGGTGGTGCGTGACGCCCTGACGATAGTGCTCGTGGCGGTTCGGTGGGGGATCCCCGACAGGCGGTCGGTGGAGTGGCGGCGGAGATGCCTGAACGGCGCGCTCGGCGCCGGTACTGTTCAGTCGTGGCCTGGGAGATCGAGGGGTTCCGGCGTTCGGTAGGTGGGCTGTCGCCGGCATCCGTACGGGCCTATTCGTCGGATGCGGAGCGGTTCGCGGAGTGGGCCGGGCGCGGGGGAGCCTCCGGACCGGCCGACGTGGACCGGATCATGCTGCGGCGTTACCTCGCCTACCTCGCCACCCGCCGGTACGCCAGGGCCACCATCGCCCGGACCGCCGCTTCCCTGCGCTGCTACTTCCAGTGGTGCGCCAAGCGGGGCCTGGTGAAGGACGACCCGTCGGTCCGGCTGTCGGCCCCCTCCCCGGACTCGCGCCTGCCGAGGGTGCTGGGCCATGCCGAGCTCGAGCGCCTGCTGGACCCGTCACCCGTCGACGGCACGGACCGCTCCGGTGACTGGGACCGCCGGGACGACGCCGTGCTCGAGCTGCTCTACGGCAGCGGGCTCCGGGTGGCGGAGCTGTGCGGGCTCGATGTGGGCGACGTGGACCTGCCGCGGCGCGTGGTCACCGTCACGGGCAAGGGATCAAAGCAACGCCAGGTGCTCATCCACGACCGGTGTGCGGCTGCGGTCGGCGCCTGGCTGGACGGGCCGCGCCGGGCCCTGGCCGCCGGCGAAGGTCCAGCCCAGGTCCTGTTCTTCAACCGCCGGAGAAACCGCCTGGGCCCTCGGGACGTCCGGCGCATCCTCGACCGCCGTTCTCCCGTGCCCACGCACCCCCACGCTCTGCGGCACAGCTTCGCCACTCACCTCTTGGACGGCGGCGCCGATCTCCGGGTGGTGCAGGAGCTGCTGGGTCACGCCAGCTTGCAGACCACGCAGGTCTACACTCATGTGAGCAAGGAGCGCCTGCTCACGGTGTACTCAGGAACCCACCCACGGGCCTAAGGGGACAATTGCCTACGAAATTGGAATCGGCGGGACACGGGATCGACGGGCTCTGGGTCGAGTACAAGAAGACCGGCAACCGCGCCCTGCGCGACCAGCTCATCATCCACTACGCCCCCGTGGTCAAGTACGTCGCCGGCCGGGTGTCGGTGGGCCTCCCCCGCCATGTCGACGAGGCCGACCTGGCCAGCTACGGGATCATCGGTCTCATCGACGCCATCGAACGGTTCGAGCCCGAGCGGAGGATCAAGTTCGAGACCTATGCCATTCCCCGGATCAAGGGGGCCATTATCGACGAGCTGCGCTCGATCGACTGGGTGCCGAGATCGGTCCGGGCGAAGGCCCGCGCAGTCGAGCAGTCGTACGCGAAGCTGGAGGCTACCCTGCACCGGACGCCGACCGATGCCGAAGTGGCCGCCGACCTCGAGATGACCGACGCCGAGTTCCAGACGGCGCTCCGCAAGATCAGCTTCGTGGGTGTCGTGGCGCTCGACGAGGTCTTCCGGGGGGGCGACCGCTCGGACCGGTCCACGCTCGGGGAGACCCTGCCGGACAGCACCGCAGGGCCGATGGACACCTTCGAGGTCAAGGAGACTAAGGAGGCGCTGATCCAGGCGGTGAGCCAGATGGCGGATCGCGAGAAGACCGTCCTGACCCTCTATTACTACGAAGGTCTGACCCTGGCGGAGATCGGAGACATCCTCGGGGTCACGGAGAGCCGGGTGTGCCAGATCCACACCAAGGCCGTGCTGCAGCTCCGGGCCAAGCTGGCCGACCGCCCGGAGGCGCCAGTCCGGCGCGCCGGCCCGTCCAAGGAGAGCTCCGCGGTGCCGGCCAAACGGGTGCCCACCTCCACCCGCGGCTGAGGCCCGGCTGCGGCTGGTCATCGAGTGGAGGACCCGGGTCCGGGGCACTAGCATGGTGCGGCCGCGCCGTCCGGCCCGGCGAAACAGCGGTACCGATCGCAGACCCGGCCGCGTCCACGGTCGCCCCTGGTAAGGGGTGTTGTGGCCGGGGTGGACCAACCGTCACAAGGAGCAGTCACATGGCCGTCGTCACGATGAAGCAATTGCTGGGTGCAGGTGTGCACTTCGGGCACCAGACCCGCCGGTGGAACCCCAAGATGCGCCGGTTCATCCTCGGGGAACGAAACGGGATCTACCTGATCGATCTCCGCCAGACGATGAGGGGGATCGAAGAGTCGTACGGCTACATCCGCGACCTGGTGGCCGGGGGCGGCACGATCCTCTTCGTGGGCACGAAGAAGCAGACCCAGGGCCCAGTGGCCACCTACGCCGATGCCTGCGGGATGCCCTACGTGAACGAGCGCTGGCTCGGTGGCATGTTGACCAACTTCCAGACGGTCTCGACCCGGGTCAAGCGTATGAAGGAGTTCGAGGCCATGCAGAAGGCCGGCGACTTCGACGCCATGCCGAAGAAGGAGGCCCTGCGCCACACCCGCGAGCTCGAGAAGCTCCAACGGAACCTGGGTGGCATCCGCGGACTCGACAAGCTCCCGGATGCGATCTTCGTCATCGACACGAAGAAGGAGCACATCGCCGTCACCGAGGCGAACAAGCTCGGCCTGCCCGTCGTGGCGGTGGTCGATACCAACTGCGACCCCGATGTGATCACCCATGTCATCCCCGGTAACGACGATGCCATTCGCTCCGGAGCGCTCTTGTGCCGCGTGGTGGCCGACGCGGTGGTGGAGGGCCGGTTCGTGGCCCAGCAGCGCCCTGCCGCTGCCGCTGCCGCTGCTGCCGCTGCCGCCGCTGCCGCGTCAACGCCCGCGGCTGCCCCGACACCGGCCACCACGCCATCGGCCGAGGCTGGCGCCCCGGCTGCGACCACGGCCCCCGAGCCCGCAACCGAACCCGGCGTCCCGGCCGAGGCCGCTCCGGCACCGCCGACCACCGAGTCGGCCGAGACGCCCCCGGCCGCCACCGAGGCCGCTCCGGCACCCCTGGCCACCGAGGCCGCCGAGACGCCTCCGGCCGCCACCGAGGCCGCTCCGGCACCCCTGGCCACCGAGGCCGCCGAGACGCCTCCGGCCGCCGAAACCTCCGCCGCACCGCCGACAGCCTCCGACCCTGCTGCGACTGTGCCCACCGACACGACGCCGACCGAGGAGGTCTAGACGTGCCCGCCTTTTCCGCCAAGGATGTCCAACGCCTCCGCCAGCTCACCGGCGTGGGGATGCTCGATGCCAAACGCGGCCTCGAGGAGAACGACGGCGACATGGACAAAGCGGTGACCTGGCTGCGTGAGCAGGGCTTGGCCAGTCAGGCCAAGCGCGCCGACCGCGAGGCGTCCGAGGGTGCCGTGGCCATCGGCCATTCCGGTTCGGCGGCGTCCATCGTCCAACTCCGGTCGGAGACCGACTTCGTCGCCAAGTCAGACGAGTTCGTGGCCCTGGTGAACTCCCTCGCCGAGCTCGTGGCGGAAGAGGGCGAGGACGCCATTGCCGAGCGGAGCGAGGAGATCGACAACCTCAAGGTCACCCTCAAGGAGAACATCTCGGTGGGCAGCGTCGTCCGGATCGAGGCGCCGCCGGACGGTGTGGTCGACACCTACCTGCACCTGCAGGCTGGACGGGGGGTCAACGCCGTCATCGTGGCCCTGCAGGGCGGCACGGCCGAGCTGGCCCACGACATCGCTGCGCACATCGCCTTCGCCCGTCCCACCTACATCTCCCGCAGCGAGGTGCCCGAGGCCGAGGTGGCCGCCGAGCGCGAGACCGTCGAGAAGATCGCCCGCAACGAGGGCAAGCCCGAGGCGGCCCTGCCGAAGATCGTGGCGGGTCGTCTGGGTGGCTGGTACAAGGAGCGTGTGCTCCTGGACCAGCCCTATGTCAAGGACGAGAAGCAGACCGTTGCCAAGCTCCTCGGGTCGGCGACGGTGACGCGCTTCGCCCAGGTCGTCATCGGCGACTGAGGCGACGGTGGGTGATCGGCAGCGCATCGTCCTGAAGATGTCCGGTGAGGCCCTGGCGTCGTCGGCCTCGGACGAGACGATCGATGCCACGGTCGTCGAGCGGCTCGCCAGGGAGATCGCCGACAGCCGCGCCGCGCTCGACCTCGAACTGGCCGTCATGGTCGGGGGCGGCAACATCTGGCGCGGCACCACCGGCGCCGGCGCCGGCATGGACCGGGCGACCTCGGACACCATGGGCATGCTGGGGACCGTGATCAACGCGCTGGCCCTCCAGGACGCACTCGAGCACCAAGGACAGCCGACCCGGGTGCTCTCGGCGGTGCAGATGGCCGAGGTGGCCGAGCCCTACATCCGCCGGCGTGCCATCCGCCACCTCGAGAAGGGCCGCGTCGTAGTGTTCGCCGCCGGCATGGGGAACCCGTACTTCACGACCGACACCTCGGCCGCGCTCCGAGGTGCGGAGATCGAGGCGGAGCTGCTGTGCAAGGGCACCCACGGCGGAGTGGACGGCGTGTACACCGCCGACCCCCGGCTCGATCCGACCGCCACCCGCTACGACGAGGTCTCCTTCATGGAGGTGGTCGCCAAGGACCTCCGGGTGATGGACCTCACCGCCATCACTTTCTGTATGGACAACGGGCTGCCCATCCGGGTGTTCGACTTGATGGAGCCCGGCAACATCCGCAAAGCCCTCGGCGGTGACCCCATCGGGACCCTCATACGATGAATGCCCAGGTCGGGCGTTCAACGGGTGGGATCCGAGCCTGCTGGCTACGCTGGTTCGCAAATGGATGACGACCTGATCTCGCTGGTGGTGTCCGAGGCCCGGGTCCACATGGCCAAGGCGGTGGACCACACCCAGGCCGAGTTCGGTTCGATCCGCACCGGTCGGGCCACCCCGGCCCTCGTCGAGCATCTGAAGGTCGACTACTATGGGGCCGAGACCGAGCTCCGCCAGCTGGCCGGCTTCAGTGTCCCCGAGGCCCGGCTCCTGGTCGTGTCCCCCTACGACAAGGGATCGCTGGCCGCCATCGAGAAGGCGCTCCAGGGCTCCGAACTCGGCATCACGCCGTCCAACGACGGCACGGTGATCCGCCTCTCGTTTCCGGTTCCGACCGAGCAGCGCCGGAAAGAGCTGGTCAAGGTGGTCAGACACAAGGCAGAAGAGGGGCGCGTCACTGTCCGGAACGTCCGTCGCTCCGCTCGCCACGATCTCGAGGCGATGCAGAAGGACGGCGACCTGTCGAGCGACGAGCTCGAACGGGTGGAACGTGACCTCGACAAGATCACCCAGGATCACGTTGCCGCCATCGAGAAGCTGCTCGCCCACAAGGAGCAGGAGCTCCTCGAGATCTGATGCGCAGCTGGGCCGCTCGGCCCGAGGCTGCTGAGAGGAATCAACCACGTGGACGCCCCAGACCGGCGAGAGGACGAAGCGACACGCACGGACCTTCCCGTGACGCCTCCGGAGTCGACCGGACCGGCCACCGAGCGTGTCCGGATCGTCGGGGCCGAACCGGCCGGGGAGGTCACGTCCGAGCTGCCCGTGGTCACCGCCGATGCCGAGCCGGAGCAGACGTCCGGCTCCGCCGACCACTCGCCCCCCTTGCCGTTCGACGACAACGCTGACACCGGTCCCGGTGTCCCGGCGGTCCGGCTGACCGACGAGCCGGGAGATCCGGGAGCCGCCCATGCGGTCGACCCCGTCGTCCCGGGCGAGACGGCGGTCCCGACTGGCACGCCGCCGCCCACCGAGCTCCCGCACTGGACCGAGCCCCCCACCGGGCAGGTCCCTGCCGTCCTGTCTCGGGACAGTGGCGACGAGGGTGCGGGGTCGGCCATCGCGGGGCCGAGCTGGCGTGAGGACGACGCCGACTGGGTCGCCCACGACGAGCACTTCGAACCGGCCATGCTCGGTGACGACGAGGTGGCCCTGGGTTCGCTCGACGAGTCGGATCGCACCGACGTCGATCGCCGACCGTGGGAGTTCGACCTCGACCCTGGCGGTGCTCGGCCGTCGACCGAGGATCACATGACCGAACCGGTGGAGATGGTCGGACCTCTCGGCGGCCGAGCGGATCGGCCCGATGCCGTCCCGCCTCCCGCCGAACCGGCACGGCCGTCGGTGCTCGGACTCGACGACGCACCGGTGGGCCTCTCTGGCACGACTGACGCCCGGTCCGAGCCGGTGGTCGTCGCAGCCGGGGCCACCACCGTGCCCGAAAGCACCGGTGGAGACGGCGGATCGGAGGAGGAGCTCTTCGCCGGCAAGCCCCGGCCGACCGGCTCTCCCCGCGTGGGCCGGGCCCGTAGGAACGGGCTCCGACCCGCTCGCATGCGGGCCAAGCGACCCGAGGATGTCGAAGCCGTCACCGACACACCGCTGGCCGCCGAGCCACCGGGCGCATCGGTGACCGACGTCCCCGGTGCCGGGCGACGGCGTGGCGGCCTGGCCAGCCTGGCCGCTGCCGACCGCACCGCAGAGCAGGTGGGAACCCAGGCGGGCGACGAGGCCGAGCCCGGTGGGGCCCAGACCGATAACGACGAGGGGGCCGCCGTGGCGGCGGCGGCGACCGCTGGGACCCGCCGTCGCATCGGCCGTCGCTCAGGCGGGGTGGGGCGCGGATCGGCAGACGTAGGGACGGCGGCTGACGCTCCCACCGGCGGCGGGCCGCCGGCCCCCGGTCGGATGCACCGGCGGGCGGAGCGGGCCGCCGGTGCGGAAGGCGCCCACGAAGAGGGGACCTCGATCGGGCTCAGGGTCGGCACCGGCATCGCGGTGGCGGTCGTCGCCCTCCTTGCCTTCAAGCTCGGCACCATCCCCTCGCTGGTGCTCACTGTCGTGGTGGTCACGTTCGCGGCCGGCGAGTGCTTCGGCGTGCTCCGGCGTGCCGGCTACCACCCGGCCACGCTGCTCGGGCTGGTCGGGACCATCTCGCTGATGGTCGGGGCCTACAGCAAGGGGATCGCCGCTCTCCCGCTCATTCTCGTGCTGATCACCGTGTTCACGCTCATCTGGTACCTCGTTGGCATCGAGCGCGGCTCGCCGGTGGCGGGAACCGCGGCGACGCTGCTGACCGTCGGCTGGGTCTCGCTGCTCGGGTCCTACGCGGGCCTGCTGCTCTCGCCGTCGGCCTTTCCCAACCGCCACGGGATTGCCTTCCTCCTCGGAGCGATTATCGCCACTGTGGCCAACGACGTCGGGGCGCTGGTGATCGGACGCTGGCTGGGCAGCCGGCCCCTGGCCCCGTCCATCAGCCCCAACAAGACATGGGAGGGCCTGTTCGGCGGTGCGGTCTTCTCGATCCTCGTCTCCACCGTGGTGGTCGGGGCCATCCACCCCTGGAGCGCCGCCAACGCCGCGCTCCTCGGTGTGGTCGTGGCGGTCGTCGCCCCGATCGGTGATCTCTGCGAATCGCTGCTCAAGCGGGACCTCCGCCTGAAGGACATGGGCACCCTCCTTCCGGGCCACGGGGGGGTGCTCGACCGGGTCGACGCGTTGCTTTTCGTGCTCCCTGCCACCTACTACCTGGTCCGCGCCCTCAATATCGGCTGAGGTTCGGGCAGGCTAGAGGGATGCCCACGTCGAGCGCCACCGGCGGCACCACCCTCCCGACGGTCGGCGCGGTGGCCCGAGCGGCCCCCGACGGACCGGTCACGGTGAGCCTCGTGGGGTCCACCGGGTCCATCGGGACCCAGGCAGTCGAGGTGGTCGAACGGTGTCCGGAGCGGTTCCGGGTGGTGGCGCTCGGCGCCCACCGGTCGGTCGAGCTCCTGGCCGAGCAGGCCCGGCGGCTCCGACCGGACGTCGTGGCTGTCGGTGACCCGTCAGCCGCCCCCCGACTCGCGGGGCTGCTCCCGGACGGCGTGGAGCTGGTGACGGGCGCCGAGGGGCTGGCCGCCATCGCCGGACTGGCCGAGGTGGCGGTCAACGGCGTGGTCGGCTTCGCCGGGCTCGCGGTGACGCTGGCCGCACTGGGCGCCGGCCGCCGGCTGGCCCTGGCCAACAAGGAGTCGATCATTGCCGGGGCGCCGGTGGTCCAGGTGGCCCGCAGGACCCCCGGAGCGGAGATCATCCCGGTCGACTCCGAGCACTGCGCGGTTCACCAGTGCCTCCGGTCGGGCCGTGCCGGCGACGTGTCCCGGCTCCTGCTCACCGCTTCGGGGGGCCCGTTCCGCGGCTGCAGCCGCGACCAACTGGCCGCCGTCGACGTGGCCGCCGCCCTCACCCATCCGACGTGGTCGATGGGTCCGAAGATCACTGTGGACTCCTCGACCCTGATGAACAAGGGGCTCGAGGTGATCGAGGCTCACGAGCTCTTCGGCGTGTCCTACGACGCCATCGACGTGGTCGTCCATCCCCAGTCGGTGGTTCACTCGATGGTGGAGTTCAGCGACGGGGCGGCGGTAGCACAGCTCTCGCTGCCCGACATGCGGCTCCCCATCGGCTACGCGCTGGCCTACCCGGGACGCCTGCCCGTGCCGTTCGGTGCCATCGACTGGACCGTGCTGTCGAAGTTGGAGTTCGAGGAACCCGACCGGTCGCTCTTCCCGTGCCTCGACCTCGCCTATCGGGCCGGCCGGGCGGGGGACCTGGCGCCGGCATGGCTCAATGCCGCCAACGAGGTGGCGGTGGCGGCGTTCCTGGATGGACGGATCGCCTGGACGTCCATCGCCGAGGTGGTGGCCGGGACCCTGGACCGGTACGACGCACCGGTCGGATCCGGGCAACCGGGGCCGCGCACCGTGGAGGACGTCCTCGAGGCGGACGCCGCTGCCCGCCGGGTGGCCGATCTCGTCGTCGCCGGGCGGGAGGTGGCGGCATGAGCGTCGTCGAGACGAATCGACCGGACCACGAGCCGCCAGCCGTGAGCCCCGCCGAAGGAGGACCCCCGGGGCGGGTGAAATCACCGAGGCGGCTGCTCGGCGAGCTGCTGGCCGGCATCGTGGTCATCGTGGCCCTGGCCGTGGCCACCGGAAACACCGACCTGCTGATCGTGGTGGCGTCCATCATCGTCATCGTCATGGTCCACGAGCTCGGTCACTTCCTCGCCGCCAAGCGCAGCGGCATGAAGGTCACCGAGTACTTCGTGGGATTCGGCCCCCGCCTCTGGTCGTTCCGGCGGGGGGAGACCGAGTACGGGATCAAGGCACTTCCCCTCGGGGGCTACGTGAAGATCCCGGGGATGACCAACCTCGAGGAGGTGGACCCGGCCGACGAGGATCGGGTCTACCGCGAGAAGCCCTTCCACTCGCGACTGCTGGTGGCGGTGGCCGGTTCGGCCATGCACTTCCTGATGGCCTTCGTGCTGCTGTGGGTGCTGTTGGCCTTCGTCGGCGTGCCCGCGACGGACCAGGTGCAGATCCAGGGGCTGAACCCGGTGGGCGGCAGGCCGGGACCGGCCGCCGCAGCTGGTCTGCGCCCCGGCGACGTCGTGGTGTCGGTGGACGGGAAGCGAATCGGCGGGAACGTCGGCGCGCTGATGTCGGTCGTCCACGATCATCCCGATCGGCCGGTGACCATGGTGGTGAGCCGTCAGGGGCTCGACCACACGCTGACCGTCGTTCCCGTCAACGGACGGGTCGTCCACGAACAGGACTCGGCCCCGCCGGCCGGGACGGCACCCTTCGGCCTCATCGGGGTGAGCCTGGGATCGCCCACCCAGACCCGGTCGCCGCTCGGTGCCGTCGCCTCCACCGGCGCCGAGTTCGGACACTTCGCCTGGGCGTCGGTCACCGGGATCGGCCATCTGTTCTCGCCGCAGGGGGTCACCCAGCGCTTCCACCAGGTGACCAGCGCCAAGGCGGCGAACCAGGCCGCCGCCAACGGCACGCGGGCCCAGTCGATCGTGGGGATCGTGCAGACGGCGACCGATGCCGCCCACGCCGGCATCGGCCAGTTCCTCTGGATCCTCATCGTGATCAACATCTTCTTCGGGGTCTTCAACCTCTTCCCGATGTTGCCGCTCGACGGCGGCCACGTGGCCATCGCCGTCTACGAGAAGGTCCGCACCGGTCGCCGCAGGGCGATGTACCACGCCGACGTGGCCAAACTGCTGCCCTTCACATGGCTGTTCGTCATGTTCCTGGCAATCCTCATCGTGCCGGCCCTGCTCACCGACATCCTCCACCCGATGGCCAACCCCTTCGGCTGACGCCCACCTGCGGGAGGGAACGGGGTGCCTCCCGGTAGCATGGCGGCATGGGACGAACGGCCTGGTCCATCACCGAGCGGCGGCCCACCCGGCAGATCCACGTGGGCGACGTCGCCGTCGGCGGCGGGGCACCGGTGACCGTGCAGTCGATGACGACCACCAAGACGGCAGACGCCGAGGGGACCCTCGCCCAGATCTACGCACTGGCGGGTGCGGGGGCGGACCTGGTCCGGTGCACCTGCAACGAGGAGGCGGCCGCCGAAGGGCTGGCCCGGATCGTCCCCCGCTCACCCGTGCCGATCATCGCCGACATCCACTTCCACCACGAGATGGCGCTGGCCGCCCTCGAAGCGGGGGTCCAGGGACTTCGCCTCAACCCGGGCAACCTACGCAAGGAGGCCGAGATCAAGCAGGTGGCGGCCGAGGCCAAGGACCGGGGCGTGCCCATCCGGATCGGGGTCAACGCAGGCTCCCTCCACCCTGACCTGTACAAGCGGTTCGGGGGTGCCACGCCCGAGGCGCTCGTCGAGTCGGCGAGGATGGAGCTCGCCTACTTCGCCGACGTGGGGTTCGAGGACGTCAAGATCTCGGTCAAGGCATCGTCGGTGCCCCTCATGATCGAGTCGTACCGCCTGGCGTCGGAGACCTTCGACCATCCCCTGCACCTGGGGGTGACCGAGGCGGGCCCACCCCCGGCGGGCCTCCTCAAGGGCACGGCCGGCATCGCCACCCTGCTGGCCGAGGGGATCGGGGACACCATCCGCTATTCGCTGACGGCCGACCCGGTCGAGGAGGCGCGCGCCGGCCGGCAGCTGCTCGAGGCACTCGGGCTCCGCGAGCGCAAAGGGCTCGACCTCATCGCCTGCCCTAGCTGCGGTCGGGCCGAGATCGACGTGATCGCCGTGGCCCGGGCGGCGCAGGCCGCGCTCGAGGACCGGAGCCTGCCCATCCAGGTGGCGGTGATGGGCTGCGTGGTCAACGGGCCCGGCGAGGCGCGCGAGGCCGACCTGGGCATCGCCGCCGGCCGCCGCCGCGGCCACCTGTTCATCAAGGGGAAGATCGTCCGGGTGGTCCCCGAGGACGAGATGGTCGAGGCACTGGTGGCCGAGGCGGAGCAGCTGGTGGCCGAAGGCGTCGAGGCCCGGCTGGCTGCGGCCGACACCGGTGCGGCCGCTGAGGCCGAGGCCGACCGGCAGGCCCTCCTCGGCGACAAGGGCGAGGACGCCAACGCTTCGGAGACCAAAGTGGAGCTGATCCGCAAGAAGTACGGCACCGGCCACGAGGCGTCTTGAACGAGCGCTCGCCGGGGCCACGGGTCCGGGCGAGCCTGGCGTCGACCGGTAGGATCGCCGACCATGCGCATGTCCCGGCTCCTCGTCCGTACCCTGCGTGAGGCGCCGGCCGACGCAGAAGTGGCGAGCCACCAGCTGCTGGTGCGCGCCGGCTACATCCGGCGCCTGGCCTCGGGCGTTTACACCTTCCTGCCCCTCGGGCTGCGGGTGCTCCACCAGGTCGAGAGGATCATCCGGGAGGAGCTCGACGCCGCCGGGTGCCAGGAGGTCCTGCTCCCGGCCCTGCACCCCCTCGAGCTGTGGGAGCAGTCCGGCCGGGCGGCCCTGTTCGGCAGCGACGCCCTCCCCGCCATGACCGTGGAGGGGAGGGGCGGGACCTTCGTGCTCGGCCCGACCCACGAGGAGGTCGTGACGGTGACGGTGGGGGCCGAGGTCGACTCCTACCGGCAGCTGCCGGTGACCGTCTACCAGATCCAGGTCAAATTCCGGGACGAGGCCCGTCCCCGGTTCGGGCTGCTCCGGACCCGCGAGCTGATCATGGCCGACGCCTACTCGTTCGACGTCGACAAGGACGCCATGCAGTCGTCCTACCGCACGGTGTTCGACGCCTACCTCCGGATCTTCTCGCGGCTGGACCTCGAGGTGGTGCCGGTCGAGGCGGAGTCCGGCGCCATCGGGGGTGACGTCAACCACGAATTCATGGTCCCGTCGGTGGTCGGCGAGGACCACTTCGTGTCGTGCCCCTCCTGCGGCTATGCCGCCAACGTCGAGGCGGCCACCCGGGGGGAGTCCGGGGCCGACGGGACCGGTGCCGCCGCCGGCGGAGGGGACGGGCCGGTCGTGGAGCACCACACGCCTGGCCGTCCCGGGATCGCCGACGTGGTGGACGTCTTCGCCGATGCGGGCGCCACCCCGGCCGACTTCCTGAAGAGCATGGCGGCGTTGGACGCCGAGGGCCGCCCCCTGCTGGTGCTGGTGTCCGGCGACCGCGAGGTGCGGCTCCCGAGCGGCTGGCGCCTCTTCGAGGAGGTCGACTTCGCCGCCGTTCCCTCGCTGGTCAAGGGATACATCGGCCCCGTCGGTCAGCGGGAGCACGGGATCAGGGTCGTCGCCGACCGTGGCGTCGGACGTCCCGGACCGTGGATCGTGGGGGCCAACCGGCCCGACCACCATCTGGCCGGTGTCGTGCTCGGCCGCGACTTCGAGGTCGACGAATGGGGCTCGTTCGTCCAGGTGGGCACGGGCGACCCGTGTCCCAGGTGTGGCGGCCCGGTCGAGCTGGTGCGGTCGGTCGAGGCCGCCCATACCTTTCAGCTCGGCCACAAGTACTCCGACATGATGAGCGGCGCCAATTTCGTGTCGGAGGAGGATGGCGAGTCGATCTTCTCGATGGGCTGCTACGGCATGGGCGTGAGCCGCTTGCTGGCAGTGGTCGCCGAGGAGCACCACGACGAGCGGGGCCTCGCCTGGCCACGCTCGATCGCCCCGTACGAGGTCCATGTGGTCGCCCTCGGCGCCGGACGGTCGCCGGAGGTGGCGGCCGGGGCCGACGAGCTCTACCGGCAGCTGGTGGCGGCCGGGGTCGAGGTCCTCTACGACGACCGCGACGTCTCGCCCGGGGTCAAGTTCGCCGACGCCGACCTGCTCGGGATCCCGGTGCGCCTGGTGGTCGGGGCCAAGGGATTGGCCCGGGGCGTCGTCGAGTGGCGGTCGCGGGGCACCGGCGAGGAGCGGGAGCTCGACGCTGCCCACGTGGTCGACGCGGTGCGGGCGGGCTGAGGGCGAGCGGGCTGAGGGCGAGCGGGCTGAGGGACCGGTGGACCGCTGCGCCGGCAGCACGGGCCGGTCGGCCCGGCCCGCTTGTCCACAGGGACAAAGTGGGCGAATCCGCACGTCACGGCGTTTACAGCGCCGAGCGGTCGCTGCTATACTCTTAGACCTGCCGTTCGGTTGGAGTGAAGTAGCGCTGATGGAGCGTGGGCGGACAGCCCACGCTTTTGTTTTGGCCCGGGACACGTCCGCCGGAGGTGCAGGACGAAGAGCAGATGCAGGGAAGACACACGACCGACGACGGATCGACCACCACCAGAGAGGAGGGAGCGACCATGACCGACGAGCTGTTCGCCACCATCCAGCCGGTGCTCGCTGCTGCCGGTCTCGAGCTGGTCGACGTCGAACTGCGGTCCGGTGTACTCCTGGTCACGGTCGATCGGCCCGGTGGGGTCGACCTCGAGGCGCTGACCGACGCCAACCGTGCGGTGTCGGCGTTCCTGGACGAGCTCGACCCGATTCCCGGCCGCTACACACTGGAGGTGTCGAGCCCTGGGGTCGAGCGCACGCTGCGCACGCCGGCCCAGTTCATGCGCGCCGTCGGTGAGCTGCTGACGGTCAAGACCCGCCCCCAGGTGCCGGGCGAGCGTCGCTTGCGGGGCGAGCTGCTGGCGGCGGACGCCGACGGCCTCGAGCTGGCCGTCGAAGGCGCGGCGGACGGGTCCATGCGGCTGGCCTACTCCGATATCGACCGGGCCCGCACGGTCTTCGTCTGGGGCCCAGAACCACGCCCGGGGGGCGCCCGATCGAAGGCCGCCGCCCCGTCGAAGGGCCGGACCGCCCCGAACGAGACGCCGGAGAAGAAGAGGAAGCAGGTCGCAACCCCATGAGCAAGCCCAACTTCGAGTTCCTCGATGCGCTCAGCCAGATCGCCAGGGACAAGGGGATCTCGGTCGAGACCCTGCTCGACGCCCTGGCCAACGCCCTGGTGGCCGCCTACAAGCGGCGCCCCGACGCGGCCGAGGAGGCGGTGGTCACCATCGACCCCGAGTCGGGTGAGATCCGGGTCTACGGCCAGGAGCTGGACGAGGACGGGAACGTGATCCGCGAGTGGGACGACACACCCGACGACTTCGGGCGGATCGCCGCCCAGACCGCCAAGCAGGTCATCCTGCAGCGGATCCGAGAGGTCGAGCGGGACCTCAAGTACGAGGAGTACGCGGGCCGGGAAGGCGACATCGTGACCGGCATCGTGCAGCAGACCGACAACCGGTATACCCTGCTCGACCTGGGCAAGGTGGAGGCCCTCCTGCCGCAGGCGGAGCAGGTCTCCTACGAGCGCTACGAGCACGGCGCCCGGCTGAAGGCCTACATCGTCGAGGTGCGCAAGACCACCAAAGGTCCCCAGATCGTGGTCAGCCGGAGCCATCCCGGTCTGATCAAGCGCCTCTTCGAGCTCGAGGTCCCTGAGATCTCCTCGGGGGCGGTCGAGATCAAGGCGGCCGCGCGCGAGCCGGGCCACCGGACCAAGATCGCCGTGTGGTCGAACGACCCCAACGTGGATCCCGTGGGCGCCTGCGTCGGCGCCAGGGGCTCCCGCGTGCGGATGGTCACTAACGAGCTCCGGGGCGAGCGGGTCGACGTGGTGCCGTTCTCCGACGATCCGGTGGAGCTGATCCAGTCGGCGCTGGCCCCGGCACGGGTGCGTGAGGTGCGTCTCGACGACGAGACGGGCACCGCCACGGTCATCGTGAGCGACTACCAGCTCTCCCTGGCCATTGGCAAGGAAGGGCAGAACGCCCGACTGGCCGCCCGCCTCACCGGCTGGCGGATCGACATCAAGAGCGAGACCCAGCTGGCCGAGGAGGAGTCCGGGTACGCCGGCGAGGAGTGGGCCGAGGGCGAGTGGATCCAGAACGATGCCGGTGAGATGGTCTGGCAGCCGGCCGAAGGCGGCACCGCAGTGTCCGCCACCGAATGGTCGCAGGGCGCCGATGGTGCGGAGGGCGCGCCCGGCGATGGTGACGGGCCGAGCGGTGCCGACGCACCCGGCGACGGCTCGGGGGCGACCGAGGGCGCCCCGTCCGCCGACGGGACGGCACCCACCGAGACGGCCTCGGCGGCCGGGGCCAGCGTCGGCACCGCCGAGGAACACTCCGGGGAGGGCACGGCATAACCCCGGTGCGGACCTGTATCGGGTGCCGCCGGGCCCGTCCGTCCGCCGAGCTCGTCCGGGTGGCCCGGGTGGACGCCCGGCTGGTCGTGGGCCGGGGCCAACCCGGCAGGGGGGCCTGGCTCTGCCGGAACTCCCCGGACTGCGTCGACCGGGCCGTGAAGCGCAGGGCGTTCGACCGGGCGTTTCGAGCCCGGGTGTCGGACGCCGAGCTCGACGGGATCCGGGACGCACTTGGATCCCCGGCGCGTGTGAAGGTCGGACCGGGCTCGGAGGGTCCGGTCCCGTGATGTGCGAGGATAGAGGGTCGTATGTGCGTATCGGCATCTACGACGTGAAGGAAGGGCAGTAACAGCCGTTGTCGAAGAAGATCCGTGTCTACGAGCTCGCTCACGAGCTCGGACTGACCAACAAAGAGGCGCTCGACCTGTGCCTGTCCCTCGGGATGGGCGTCAAGAGCCACTCCTCGTCCATCGAGGACGCACAAGCCGACCGCGCCCGTCGGAAGGCGGACCGGGAGGGGCTGCGCCGGCCGGTCCAACCCGAGGAGCCGGCACCTCCCGCGAAGAAAGCTGCCGCCACGAAGGCCGTGGCCACGAAGGCCGCACCCAAGGTGGACGGCGACGGGTCCGGGCCCGACCTCGGGCAGCCCAGCGCGCCCGAGCTCTCTGCTCCGGGCGACGGCGTGCCGACTCCGGCGCCCGACGGGCCTCAATCGGCGTCACCGGTGAAGCGCGCCGGGAGCAGGCTGATCACGAGTAGGCCGGCGTCGGAGCAGCCCAGTGCGCCGATGCCGACCCGGGCTCCCGCGCCGGCTCCGGGGGCTCCCGTGTCCCAGCCGGTAGCGGCCGTACCGGCACCCGCGGCCGCGTCGACGGCCCCCGCCACCCCGGTGGCCAACGCTCCGGCCCCGCCGGCCCCGCCGGCCCC
>JBKQRT010000068.1:0-4882 GCA_052143895.1 Acidimicrobiales bacterium
TGGTCGGGTTGCGGCTTAAATGAACTCGGAGGGGGGAGGGTGTCTGGGCGGGTCCCGACATAAGTCCTGGTCACAGCTCTTCCTCCCCCGGTACGCCCCTGCCGGGAACCCCCCGATCGGGACGGGGAGAGAAGGATTCGGCAGTACCGCCGGCACTGAGACCGGTCATCCGTGTCCAAAGTGGCGAGTCCTCAGGTGGTCGAGGTACGGGTCATGGCCTGAGCACGTCCTCTAGCCCTGCCTCGGCTGCCGCTACGTGGGAGCAGGTCGGCGCCTGCCCGCATGAACACAGCCACCGACCGTCGTGGCGCTCCAAGTCGTAGATGCCGGTGAATGCCCGCACCACTACCCGAAGGTCGCCAAGGTCGAGGCTGACGTCCGTGTCGCGGCTCATTAGTTCGACCTTGCCGAGCGCGAGCGCAGATGTGGGCACCACTCATCGTGGAAGACGTCGAGCACGTACACGCCCGGCGACACGACCCTGAGTGTCTGAGATGCGCTGCACCGGTCGCAACCACCCGGTAGCGGCTGGTCTTCGGTCTGCTCGAACAGATCGTCCAGCGCGCCCATCACAGATCGTCTCCAAGGAACATCGTGTCGTCGGGTGTTGGTGATCCGTCCCAAGACTGCACATCACCCCTAACTCGTGCAGGGTAGCAGCCATCGGGATCGCTGGTATTCGTTGGTTGGTAAAAGTCCTGCTCTTGTTGAAGGCTGCAAGGCTGCAAGGCTGCAAGAGGGTGGGTAGGGCGGTCATCTTGCGTGCAGCCTTCGGTCATCTTCCAAACCCAACCGCCACCGAGCCCGGCTTTCTCCGACTTCACCTTGAGGTCGAACTTCGCCTTGCGGAGTGTCCGTTCGCCGATGCCGGCATCATTCGCAGCCCGCAGGATCGCCTTGGCGTCGACCGGCCCATCGGCCAGCAGCACTCGCAGCAGCTCGCGGGCTTCGACCCGGTCCGATTGCGCCTCGGGTCCGTCGACCTCGGCAGTGAGGTTGCGCGCCGTGAGCCCACTGGCGCCGAGCCACCGAATCCGACCGACTTCGTAGTCGTCGTCCTGGTCGATGACGTAGGCGAAGCTGGGCGATTCCGGCGCCAGGTTGTTCTTGGACTGTGCGAGCACCCGCAGCCGGCCTGACTCGTCCTGAGGATCACGGCCGACGATGAACTCGACCCGGGCCACGGCGGTCCATGCCACCGAACCGATACCGGCATCGCGGGCGTCAGACGACGACGACTTCCTAAGGTGACGCACTCCGATGATCGTGCAGCCGGTCAGCTCGGCAACCTTGCTCAGCGACGTGAGAATCGACCCGACCTCGGAATAGGCGTTTCCGTCAGCGCCACCGATCATGTAGGCGACCGGGTCGAGGATCAGGAAACGGATCTCATTGGCAGAGATGAACTCCGACAGCGCGCTGAGGTCACCGGGCATCCGCCACGGCCGGCGAATCGGCACCCCGTCGCCGTCGACATCGTCAATGCCGTCGAGAATCGACACCCTGGACAAGTCGCAACCCGCGGCCTTGAGCCTTGGCACGACCGTCCGCTCGGTGTCGTCCTCGAGCGATAGCACCGCGCAATTGATCGGATCGGGCCGGTGACCGTCCGGCATCGGTGAACCCGTCGTCAGGCGCGCCATCCAATCGGCGCCGATCGTGCCCTTGCCGTCGCCCTGGCGGCCGTTGAGCAACACGAACGCACCGGCCGGCAACTGTCCGGGCCATAGCCACTCAGTGCGGCGCACAGCCACGTCTGCGGCGGACCGAAAGGCGATAGCGGGGCGGTCGGCTACTGCCGGCGGATCAGCCCGCACGACATCTCCTCTGGAAGAATCCGACCGTCGGAGTACGGCCCGCGCAAATCAGCTCGGCCAGCTCCTCGATGCCCTGCTCGGTCAGCTGGGCTCGCAGCCGGCGGCGCGGGCTCTCGGCGTCCTTCAGCGCCGCCAGGTGGCGCAGGGTGTCAGCGTCGAGCTGGTCGACCAGCAACCGCTTGAGTGAGTCCGAGATGTGGAGCGGCGTGGTGGTGATGGTCACGACGCCTCCCCCCGCATCCATTCGGCCAGATCCTCGTCGAGTATCCGAACAAGACGACCGATGGACCTGGCTCGCAGGCGTCCCTCGCGGATCTCGCGCCGAATCGTCCACGGGCTGACCCGTGCCGCTTCAGCTGCTTCGCTGACGAGGTAAAAGCCTGGCAGTGTGGTGGCGCTCATCGGGCCTCCTTTCGGGCGCGAAAAATGCCGCCCGTAGGCGGCCGGTTGGGGAAAGCTGAGAGCTGGCGCGAAGCCAGCGTGGAGCTAGGTCAGACTTCGGCCATTGCGATCCGCCGGCAAGCCTCCCGGCGTCCCTCGGCAATAGGCCACAGCACGGGGCTGCGCTCCGTGTTGCATCGGGACATCATCCCGGCTGCGAGTCTTACGTCGGCCGGATTGTCGCTGGTGGCGATGACTTGGTCGCCGACCAGGATTGCTACTCGGATCTCGTTCATCGTGGCCTCCTACTGTCTAAGGGGAATGGCTCGGGCGATCTGTCTACTCCGATTCTGAGAAATCTCGGATTTTCCTCCGGGCAACCCTCAGGGTGTTCGCAACCGTGGATCGGGCGATCTTGAGTGCGTTCCCGATCTCGACGTCAGTGGCACCGATCTCGTCTGCGAACAGGATGGCGAGTTGTCGGTCGGTGAGTCCTGCCTTTCGCCATTCCGCAATCTGGCGCCGGGTATCGAGATTGTCGGAGAGCGATGCCCTCAACGGTGCCGCGAGGCTCATAACCCCGGCCACCAGTTCGCCGGTCGGATCCGGGGCGAGGTGTTGGATCGACCAATCGGACGACACCTGGGCCGGCCCAAACGACCGCTCGAGGAGCGCATCGGCGTCGTCAACCTCATAGATGACGTTCGGTGGGCGCGGTCGTCGGGGATCGGGCGCATCCGTCGTGTACCGCTGAGACCAATCAACGGCGGTCGGGAGGGCCGGATCCGAGGCTCCATATGCCTCGACGCTGATTTCATGGACGATGCGGTCGGCGACCGTCCCCTCTGGCAAACGAAGCTCCGCGGGCACGGATAGCTGCTCTCCCATTCTTGAGATTCTCCAAATGGGCGTTGCGCACATTGAGAACCAGTCGACAATGGTCACGTACCTGATGCTCTCGACGATGGCCGTGGCCGTGTCCGGCGCATTCCTATACTCGTCCTTGAGGTGGTCCACCGCCCGCTCCCGGTGCTGGTTGACCTGTGGAACCCCGGAACGCTCTGCGTACCGCTGCAGCCAGTCGCCGAACGACCTACCCTTCGGGCCGGGGGCTATGGCCCCAGCGAGCTGGCCGGCGCCAGATGGGTCACTCGCGAGCACCGAATACCCATCTCCGGATGCCGCCCCGAACCAAATGACCGGCTGTGGAGTTGGTCCACCAATCAGAATCTCGGTCGCCCCCGCCCGCACGGCCGCGTCCACCGTGCGGCCCACTTCGCCAAGTGGGAGCACAGCCACGGTCGGCTGCCCGTCAATAACGATCCTCACTGTCGCCAGGGCGTCGGCGTCGAAGGCAAGGTCCCACTTCTCCAGTCCATCCAGGTCCCGCATGGAGACACTTACGGCTCTGTGGCCTTGTTTCAGGTAGTCCCTAAGGTCCGAGTAGATGCCGTCCTCGAACTGGCCCATGCGCTCTGCCATGGGTGCCTCGACCGCGTACGCGGGTGGTGAATACTCCAGGGTCGTCATGTCATCTCCTTTCACTACCCCTGCCTTCGACGGTATCGACGGAATGTGCCGTGGCGGTGGAGGCGCTCCAGCTCACTTCGCCTCCAGCGCCTTGCCCAGCTCGGCCACGTCGATCGCCCCGGCCACGACGCCCGCCAGTAGCTCACCAGCGGCAGCCGCCCTCTCGTCCGAGGCGTGCAGGTACGTCTCTGCCATCACGCCCACTGAGTGTCCACTGCGGGCAGCGGCGGTCGGGAGGTCGACGCCCTGGGCCACCATCTCAGTCGACGCCCAATGTCTGAGCGTGTGGAGATGGGCGGGCACCTTGACCCGCTTGGCCAACTTGCTCACGTACTCGGTGAGGCTCTTGGCCCGCATGGGAGTAGTGCCACCGTTGTAGGACAGGATCCACCCGTCCGGCTCGTGACCGACCCGGTCGGTCAGGGTCGCCTTGTACCGCTCCAGCAACGCCACGCCAGCGGTGCCGATGTGAACGGTCCGGGCCTTCCCCGTCTTGGTCTCGTCGGTGAGGTGCTGTCCGCCCTTCCCTGGCACCCACTGGCGACACACCCGGAGCGTCCGTGCTTCCGTGTCGAAGTCCTCCCACTGCAGGCCGGCCAGCTCGCCCCGACGGCATCCGGTGATGGCAGCCAGGGCGATCACGACGGCCATGTCCTCATCGTCGGCCAGGGCAGCCTGGCAGAGGGTGCCCAGCTGCTCGGTGGTCAGGGGCGGCACTGCGGCGGCCTTGGCGCTCTTGAGCCGAGCTCGCTTCGCCGGGTTGGCCTTAATCCATCCCCAGTCGACCGCCTGGGTCAGCGCAGCAGACAGGATGGCGTGGTCCGTCTTGATCGTCCTGGGTGCGAGACCCTTCGCGGCGTCGAGGTCGCCCAGGTAGCGGTCGACATCGTGCACGGTGAGCTTGTCGAGCCGGATTGCCCCCAGACCGGGCCGGATGTGCTTCTCGACGTGTATCCCGTAAGTCTCAAGTGTCGATCGAGCCTTGCCCAGGCGGTCGAGGTTGGCCAGCCAGGCATCGAGCAGCTTCCCAACGGTGGCGGTGGTGCCGATGACCTCGCCGGCCCGTACCTCCTCGGCGAACGCCCGTAGCGCCTCCTCGGCGTCGGACTTGGTGCCCCGCCTCTTGTCGAACCTCACGGTTCGGGACAGCTGGC
>JBKQRT010000069.1:0-18759 GCA_052143895.1 Acidimicrobiales bacterium
CCGAGTACATGGAGAAGCACACCGTGAGCCGGCTGGTCGGCTCCCCTCCGGGCTACGTCGGGTACGAGGAGGGCGGCCAGCTCACCGAGGCGGTGCGCCGCAAGCCGTTCTCGGTCGTCCTCTTCGACGAGGTCGAGAAGGCACACGCGGACGTGTTCAACACGCTGCTCCAGATCCTGGAGGACGGGCGACTGACCGATGCGCAGGGCCGATCGGTGGACTTCAAGAACACCGTGCTGATCATGACCTCCAACCTGGGGACCGCCGATCTGCGCAAGTCGTCGGTGGGCTTCGCCAAGACGTCCGAGGCCATCACCTACGAGCGGATGAAGGCCAAGGTCAACGAGGCCCTCAAGGCACACTTCCGGCCCGAGTTTCTCAACCGCATCGACGAGGTCGTGGTGTTCCACGAGCTCTCGAAGGTCGAGGTGGTCGAGATCGTCGACCTCATGATCCAGCGGGTCTCCTCCCAGCTGGAGCTCCAAGGGCTCAGCCTGGTCCTGACCCCCCCGGCCAAGCAGCTGCTGGCCGACAAGGGGTACGACCCGCAGCTGGGTGCTCGGCCGCTGCGCCGTGCCATCCAGCAGATGGTCGAGGACCCGCTGTCCGAGCGGATCCTCTGGAAGGAGTTCCGCGTCGGCGAGACCATCGTGGTCGACGTCGAGACCATCACGCCGGAGGCCGCCGCGGCCTACGACGTGAAGGGCGCACCACCGCTGGTGGCCGGTGAGCAGCAGCTCACCTTCACCGCCATCGAGGGTGTGGAGCCGCCGCCGCCGGTCGAGCTGGCCGGCGCCGACTCCTCCGCCGACTGAACGGACCCGTCGGCCCCCGGGTGGGCCCGGCACCGGCGCGGCGCCCCCCCGGTGCGGCCGTGCCGGTCACCCCGGACGGCACACCCAGTCCCTACGATCGGGACCATGGCCAAGACGGCGAAGCGGCACCGGTGCATCGACTGCGGCTCGACCACGGCCCGTTGGGCCGGCCGGTGCCCGACCTGCGGTGAGTGGAACACCCTGGTGGAGGAGGCCCAGCTCGGCCCGTTGGTGCGGGCCGTGGATGCGCTCGACCTGTCGATGATGCCGGTCCCGCTGTCGTCGGTGGACGTGTCAGAGGCCGCCGCCGTGCCGACCGGGGTGGACGAATTCGACCGGGTGCTGTCGGGCGGCCTCGTCCCCGGCTCGGTGACCCTCCTCGGCGGTGAGCCGGGCATCGGCAAGTCCACGCTGCTGCTGCAGGTGTTGGCCGCCCGTGCTGCGGCCGGCCACCGTGTCCTCCTGGTGTCGGCGGAGGAGTCGGCCCACCAGGTGCGCCTCCGGGCCGAGCGCCTGGGGCCCGTCCCCCCCGGGCTCCTCATCCTGTCGGTCACCGACATCGGCGCGGTGATCAACGCCGTCGCCGAGTCCGAGCCCGACCTGGTGGTCGTCGACTCGATCCAGGCCGTCGCCATCGGCCCGGCCGTCCCCGGCGAGCGCCGGGCCACCGGCGTGCCCGGGAGCGTCACCCAGGTGCGCGAGTGCGCCGACCAGCTCGTGGGCCTGGCCAAGTCGCGACAGGTGGCCACGGTGCTGGTCGGCCACGTCACCAAGGACGGCTCGCTGGCCGGGCCCCGAGCGCTCGAGCACATGGTGGACACGGTGCTCAGCTTCGACGGAGACCGCCATCACGCCCTCCGGCTGCTGCTGGCCGTCAAGCACCGGTTCGGGCCGACCGGCGAGCTCGGCCTGTTCGAGATGGGCGACCAGGGGCTCAGCCGGGTGGACGACCCGGGCAGGCTGCTGCTCGGGGACCGCCTCACCGGCGTGCCCGGCGGGGTGGTTCTCCCCGCCGTCCAGGGGCGGCGCACGCTGCTCGTCGAGCTGCAGGCCCTGGTCACCGACATGGGACAGGTCCAACCCAAGCGGTCGGTGGTGGGCCTCGACGGCGGGCGGCTGGTCATGACCCTGGCGGTGCTGGTCCGCCACGCAGGCGTGCCGGTCCTGGCGATGGACGTGTTCGCCTCGGTAGCCGGGGGAATCCGGGTAGCCGAGCCGGCCGCCGACCTGGCGGTGGCCCTGGCCGTGGCGTCGGCGTCGACCGGAACAGCGCTCCCGGCCGACCTGGCCGCCGTCGGCGAAGTCGGGCTGTCCGGTGAGGTCCGACAGGTCACCAACCTCCCCCGGCGGCTCGAGGAGTGCGCCCGGCTGGGCTTCGACCGGGTGGTGGTCCCGGCGTCCTCCCCGGACGGTCCGGCGGGCATGGAGCTGATCCGGACGGGGACCGTGGCCGAGGCCGTCGACCGGTTCGGGTGCCGCCCCCCGGACTGACCGACGGCCGGACCGCGGCGGGTCGCGACGCGTCCTCGGGCGCGGGGGAGCACCAGGGCCGGGGGTGCCGAGGCCAGCTACCATTCCGGTGTGATCGGCCGCCAGAGCTCGCCCCTCAGTGAAGCGCTGGCCATGGCGGCCCCGGGTCAGCCGTTGCGTGACGGCCTCGACCGGATCCTGCGGGCCAAGCGTGGCGCCCTGGTGGTGGTGGGCGACGGCCCCGGCGTGCTCTCCATCTGCTCGGGCGGGTTCCTGCTCGACGCCGAGTTCAGCCCCCAGCGACTGTCGGAGCTGGCAAAGATGGATGGCGCCATCATCCTGGCACCCGACGCCTCCCGGATCGCCCGGGCCAACGTCCACCTGATGCCGAAGGCAACCATCCCGACCTCGGAGACGGGCACCCGGCACCGGACCGCCGAGCGGGTGGCCCGGTCGATCGATGTGCCGGTCCTGTCGGTGTCGGCGGCCATGTCCGTCATCGCCGTGTACCGGAACGACCAGAAGCACACGGTGCAGCCCACCGGCTGGTTGCACGACCGGACCGACCAGGCGCTCGCCACCATGCAGCGGTTCCGGAACCGGTTCGACGTGGCGCTGAGCGGCCTCTCGATGCTCGAGGTGGAGGACACTGTGTCGGTGGGCGACGTCGTCGGCGTGGTGCAGGCCGCGGAGATGGTCCTCCGCATCGCCGAGGAGGTGGACGGGTACCTGGTCGAGCTGGGGGAGGACGGCCGCCTGGTCGGCCTGCAGTCGGCCGAACTGGTGGACGGGGTGGCACCTGCCCTCCACCTGGTGGTCCGCGACTACTGTGCCCATCCCGCCCCCCGGGGCGGCGACCGCCTGACGGCGGTCAACAAGGTCGTCGACCAGCTGGCCAACCTGTCCTCGGACGAGCTCCGGGACGCCGGCCAGGTGGCGGAGATCATCGGGCTGCCCGGCTCCTTCCACGACGCCGAGTCGGGGGTGGAGCCGCGGGGCTACCGCCTGCTGTACCGCCTCCCGCGGTTCTCCGATGCCATTATCGAGCGCATCGTCGAGCGCTTCGTCAACCTCCAGCAGATCATGCGGGCGTCCCTCGGGGAGCTGGAGCAGGTCGAGGGGGTGGGCCAGGCCCGGGCCCACTCGGTCAAGGACGGGCTGGCCCGCCTGGCCGAAGCCAGCATCTTCGAGCGCTACCAGTAGGGGCCCGGCGGTGGGCCCCGGCGCCGTTCGGGGGGCGGAGCCCCGACACTGGCGGGGAGGCCGCGCGCCGGCGAGGATGGTCCCGCACCGGCGGGACGTTCCCGCCGGTAGACCGGAGGACGTCCATGGTCGAGGGCGGCGGGACCCGCGTGCTGCTCTCGGAGGGATCGAGCCTGACCGCACGCGAGTTCGTCAGCGTGCTCGGCCCACTCGGGTACCACCTCGAGGTCGTGGACCCCCGCCCGGCCTGCCTGCTCAGGTGGTCGCGGTGGGTGCGCAAGGTCCATCCGGCCCCACCCTCGGGCGCCGATCCCGTGGGCTATCTGGCCGTGGTCGACCGGGTCCTCCGGGACCGGCGGATCGACGTCCTGCTGCCCACGCACGAACAGGCGTGGTTGTTTGCCGCGGCCCGTGAACGCATCCACCCCGCCATCGGTCTCGCCGTCGCCCCGGCCGGGGCCTTCGGTTCTGTGCAGAGCAAGATCGACTTCGCGCGGCTCCTCGACGACCTCGGGATCCCCCAGCCGGCGTGGTGCCAGGTCCCTTCGGCGTCTGACCTCCCGGACTGGCCGTTCCCCTACTACCTCAAGGTGCCGTTCAGCACGGCTGGCAGGGGCGTGCGCCTGGCACTGGACGGTCCAGAGGCGGTGGCCCGGTTCGCCGAGCTGTCGGCGATGGCCGGCGGCACGCCGATCATGGCCCAGCAGCCCGCCACCGGACGGTACGCGCAGGTCCAGGCGGTAGCCCGCCGCGGTGACGTCGTCGCCGTGCACACCAGTGCCCAGACCGCGGTCGGCATGGGTGACAGCGCCGCGGGCCGAGTCAGCGTCGACCACGGACCGCCGCGCCGGCATGTGGCGGAGATCTGCCGGCGGCTCACCTGGCACGGGGGGATCACGCTCGACTACTTCTTCGCCGGGGACTCGGTCTTCGACTGCGGGGCGGTGCGATACCTCGAGTGCAACCCGCGGACAGTCGAGCCGGCCAACGCCGCCCGCAGTGGGGTCGATCTGCCCGGAACCCACATCGCCCTCTCGCTCGGCCGGGCCGTGGCGCCGGCCGGGCCGGTCCGTGCCGGAGTCCGGACGCACAGCACGATGGCGGTCCTGCTCGGAACGGCCGACCGCACCGGCTCGCGGCGGAGGGTCCTCGCCGACCTGGTCGGTCTCGCCCTGCATCGCCGGGCCTTCGCCGGGAGCATCGAGCGCCTCACGCCGGTGGTGCACGACCCGCCCAGCCTGGTACCCCTGATGGCCGTGACGCTTCAATTGCTGGCCGATCCGGGAGCAGCCGCGCGGCTCTCGACGTCGACCGTCACCGCCTATTCGGTGACCGAGGAAGCCATCGCCAAGGTGTCGGGGGCGCCCGGTCCCGGCCCGTGACCGCCTCCCGCGGTCCGGGGGCCACGGCCACCGTGTACCATTGCGTGCTCTCTCTACGCAGTCCCGATGTCGCTCACCAGCCCGGGATCAGCACGCAACGCCAGGAGGAACGGTGTTCGACATCGGTGACAAGGTCGTCTATCCGCACCACGGCGCGGCGGTGGTCGAACGACGCGAGACCAAAGAGGCGTTCGGCAAGAAACAGGAGTACCTGGTGCTCCGCCTCGCCTATGGGGACCTGACCCTGATGGTCCCCGCCGACAACACCGACGGGGTCGGGCTCCGGGAGGTGATCAACGACGAAGAGGTGGAAGAGGTCTTCGCCGTCCTCCGCAAAAAGGAAGCGCGGATGCCCACCAACTGGTCGCGCCGGTACAAGAACCACTCGGAAAAGCTCCGGTCCGGGGACATCTACCAGGTGGCGGAAGTGGTGCGGAACCTCTCCATCCGCGACAAGGACAAGGGCCTGTCGGCCGGCGAGAAGCGGATGTTGCAGCGGGCCCGCCAGATCCTGGTGTCCGAGCTGACCTTCGCCCTCGGCGTCGACGAGGAGACCGCCGAGGTGCGGCTCAACGAGGCGCTGCCCTGAGCCGATCCGGCCCCGTCTGGGCCATCGTGGTGGCAGGCGGGACGGGCCGCCGGTTCGGTGGTCCGAAGCAGTTCCTGCACCTGGCCGGTCGACCGGTAGTCGCTTGGGCGGTGGACGCCGCCCGGTCGGTGAGCGACGGCGTGGTCGTGGTCGTCCCCGCCGCCGACGTCGCCCCCCGCGGCCCCGCCGCCGCCCTCGGCGCCGACCGGATCGTCGCCGGCGGGGCCACCCGGTCCGACTCGGTCCGCGCCGGCCTGGCCGCGGTGCCCGACGACGCCGGCATCGTCGTGGTCCACGACGCCGCCCGGCCGCTGGCCGGCGCGGCCCTGTTCGCCGCCGTGGTGGAGGCGGTCCGCGCCGGTGGGGTCGACGGGGCCATCCCCGTCGTCCCGGTGGCCGACACGCTGAAGCGGGTGGTCGACGGCCGGGTCCGGGCGACGGTCGACCGCGAGGGCCTGGTGTCCGTCCAGACGCCCCAGGCCTTCGTGGCCGCCGTCCTGCGGGCGGCCCACCGGGACGCCGGCGAGGCCACCGACGACGCCAGCCTGCTCGAGCGCCTGGGCGCTACGGTGCGCACCGTGGAGGGCGACCCGCGCAATCTCAAGCTCACCCGGGCCACCGACCTGCAGCTGGCCGAGTCGCTGATCGGCGCGGCCACCCGGTGACGGCGGGCCCGGGGTTCCGCATCGGGCAGGGCCTCGACGTCCACCGTTTCTCCGACGAACCGGGCCGGGCGCTCGTGCTGGGCGGCGTGGTCGTCACCGGCGACGGGGCTCGCGGGCTCGAGGGCCACAGTGACGCCGACGCGCTGGCCCACGCCGTCGCCGACGCCGTCCTCGGCGCGGCCGGCCTCGGCGACCTCGGTCGGCACGCGCCCGACACCGACCCCCGCTGGGCCGGTGCGGACAGCCTGGAACTCCTGGACCGGATGGTGCAGCTGGCCCGGGAGGCGGGGTGGGCCCCGGTCAATGTCGATTGCACCGTGATCGCCGAGCGTCCGAGGCTCGCTCCCCACGTTGGGGCCATGGCCGACCGCCTGGGCTCGGTGCTCGGCGCCCCGGTTAACGTGAAGGCGACCCGGGCCGAGGGGCTTGGTGCACTGGGGCGGGCCGAAGGGATCGGCTGCACCGTCGTCGTCCTGATGGCGGCGGTGCCGACCGGGGAGTCGCCCGGGGGCGGCGGATGAGCGCGGCCCGGGCCGGGGGCGCGCACGGCGGGAACGGCGCCAACCGCCGGGACCGGGCCGGCGGGGGCGGGTCCACCCCTCGGCGCCCCCCGAGCAGCGGGGCGAGGCGGTCCGGTGCGCCGGGTTCGTCGAAGCGGAGCGGCGCCACCTCGGGGGAGCAGGGGTCCCGCGGGTCCCGGGGGTCCAGCCGGCACCCCACCGCCAGCCCGGCCGCACGCCGGGCACCGGCGGCCCAGGGGCTCGGCGGCGACCAGGTCGAGGGTCGCCAAGCGGTGCGCGAGCTCCTCAGCGCCAATCGTCGTCACGTGACGTCGCTCCTGATGGCCGAGGGGATGGACGCCTCGCCCATCCTCGACGACATCGAGGCGCTGGCCACCAGGCGGCGGGTGCGGGTCGAGTACGTCTCCCGCCGCCGTATCGACACACTGGCTCGGACCGACGCCCCGCAGGGGGTGGTGGCCCTGGCCCGGCCCGTCGAGGAGACGCCGCTCGAGTCACTCTGCGAGCCGTCGCGGCGCGGACGGCTTCCCTTCCTCCTCGTTCTGGACGGCATCACCGATCCGCAGAACCTGGGTGCGCTGCTCCGGAGCGCGGAGTGCGCCGGAGTGACCGGGGTGGTGCTGCCGAGGCACCGGTCCGCCCACCTGTCGCCGACCGCGGCCAAGGTGGCGGCCGGGGCCATCGAGTACCTACCCATGGCCCTGGTGTCGGGCATCCCCTCGGCGCTGCAGGCCCTCTCCGAACGGGGGGTGTGGACGGTCGGCCTGGTGGGAGAGGCCCCGCGTCCCCTCTACGACCTCCCCCTCGGCGACCAGCCGGTCGCCCTGGTCCTCGGCTCGGAGGGCACCGGCCTCGGCACCCTCACCCGCAAGCGGTGCGACGAACTGGCCTCCATCCCGCAACACGGCACGCTGGCCTCGCTCAACGTCTCGACGGCTGGCGCCATCGCCTGTTTCGACGTCGCCCGCCAACGCGCCCGCTGAGGGCGGCGGGCCGGCTGCCCAGGCGTCAGGCCAGATCTTCGACGTTCACGCCCTTGCAGAAGGCCATCCGGTCAGCGATCTCGCGGGTCGCGTCCTCGGGCTCCGGGTAGTGCGAGGCGGCGTCGCCGCTGCGGACGCCGCCAACCACCACCGACCGGTAGCTGCCGGGCCCTTCCGCGGGCACGCCGTCCGGGTGGTGCTGTCCTCGAAGTACTCGCTCCGCACGTCCGCGGCGGGAACGTGGTGGTTCCTCTTGACCACCACCGTGTCGTCGCCCTGGGCCAGGATCGTGCCGTTCCATGTGGCTCTCACCGTCATGCCCCTCTTCGGCCCCATCCTCCGGCGAGGTGTTCCCACGCCCACGGGGCGGTCAGACGGCGAGCGGAGCGGACCCCCCGTCGGGTAGAACCGGGAGCACCGCCCGGAGCCCTCCGCTGCGATCCGCACCTGGTCGGGTGCACCGGCCCGGGCGGGTCCGGCCCGATTGAAGGAGGAACGAGATGACCGAGCAGGTCGACGTGGTCGTGGTCGGGATGGGCCCCGGTGGTGAGGACGCGGCCGAACGCCTGGCCGAGGCCGGTCTCGAGGTGGTGGGGGTGGACGGTGAGCTCGTCGGGGGGGAGTGCCCGTACTGGGGCTGCGTCCCCTCGAAGATGATGATCCGAGCGGCCGACCTCCTGGCCGAGGCCCGGCGGGTGACCGGGATATCCGGCTCCTCCACGGTCATCCCCGACTGGACGCCGGTGGCCCGGAGGATCCGCGACGAAGCCACCGACGACTGGGACGACGCGGTGGCCGTGAAGCGGTTCGAGGACAAGGGCGGGCGTTTCGTCCGGGGGTGGGGACGGCTCGACGGACCCGGTCGGGTGGCCGTGGGCGACCGGGTCTTCGAGGCGGCCCGGGCGGTGGTGGTCAACATCGGGACCCGGCCCTGGACGCCGCCGGTGCCCGGCCTGGCGGGGACGCCGTACTGGACGAACCGGGGGGCCATCGAGGCGGAGGAGGTCCCCTCCTCGCTCATCGTCATCGGCGGTGGAGCCGTCGGTGTCGAGCTCGCCCAGGTCTTCAGCCGGTTCGGTGCCGAGGTGGCTGTGCTCGAGGCCGGACCGCGATTGGTCGGCCCGGAGGAGCCCGAGGCCGGCGAGCTGCTGGCCGAGGTCTTCGCCTCCGAGGGGATCGACGCCCGCACCGGGGTGTCCCTCGGTTCGGTCGAGCACAACGGCCGGCGGTTCACGGTGGCCGTCGACGGCGGGGACCCGCTGGTGGCCGACCGGCTGCTCGTGGCCACCGGGCGCCGGGCAGACCTGGCAGGGCTCGGTGTGTCCTCGGTGGGCCTCGACGAGTCGGCCCGCGCGCTCCCGGTCGACGACCACCTGCGGGTCGAGGGGGTGGACCACACGTGGGGCATCGGCGACGCCACCGGCAAGGGGGCGTTCACCCATGTCTCCATGTACCAGGCCGACATCGTCGTGAACGACGTGCTCGGCCGACCGGTCGTGCCCGCCGACTACCGGGCCGTGCCCCGGGTGACCTTCACCGACCCCGAGATCGGCTCGGTCGGCCTCTCCGAGCGGGACGCCCGGCAGCAGGGTCTCGACGTCCGGGTGGGGAGGGCGCCGCTGCCGTCGTCGACCCGCGGGTGGATCCACAAAGCAGGGAACCAGGGCTTCATCAAGCTGGTCGAGGACGCCGGTCGGGGCGTGCTGGTCGGCGCCACCTCCGCCGGCCCCTGGGGTGGTGAGGTGCTCGGCCTGCTGTCCCTCGCCGTCCACGCCGAGGTCCTGACGACCACGCTCCGCCACATGATCTACGCCTACCCGACCTTCCACCGGGCCATCGAGGCCGCGGTGGTCGATCTGCTCGGCGACTGAACGGTTGAACGACTGCACGGACCGCGTCAGGACCGCCGCGTCAGGACGACGGCCGCGCCAGGGTGAGCAGGAACTCGTCGCCGGCGGAGGGCCACATCGATTCGACCACGAACCCGCACTCGCCGAGCTCTACGTCGAGCGCCTTCGGCGTGAACTTGGTGCTGATCTCGGTCAGCATCTCCTCGCCTGCCTGGAACTCGACCTCCAGGTCGAGGTCGGCCAGACGGATCCGTTCCTGCTGCGACGACCGCAGCCACATCTCGATGCGCTGGTCGTCCTCGTTCCACCGGGCCACGTGCTCGAAACGGTCCGGTTCGAAATCGGCACCCAGCTCGCGGTTGAGGACGTGCAGCACGTTACGGTTGAACTCTGCGGTCACGCCGGCGCCGTCGTCATAGGCGCGCACGAGTGTGCCGCGGTCCTTGACCAGGTCGGTCCCCAGCAGTAACCGGTCGCCCATGGTCAGGGTCTTCGCCAGCCCGATGAGGAATTCCCGGCGCTGGACCGGGTCGAGGTTCCCGATGGTCCCGCCCAGGAAGGCGAACAGCCGCGACCCGTCGGCGGGCAGGCGGTCGAGATGCTCGTGGAAGTCGCCGACGACGGCGCTGATGGTCACGCCCGGGTACTCCTCCGACAGGAGCGTGGCCGCCTCCCACAATGTGGTGTCGCTCACGTCGAGCGGCACGAACCGCTCGAGCTGGCCGGTCAACCGCATGGCGTCGAGCAGCACCCGAGACTTCTCGCAGGTGCCCGCACCCAGCTCCACCAGCGTGGTCGCCCCCGACTGTTCGGCGATGTCAGTGGCGTGGGCGTCGAGGATGGCACGCTCGGCCCGGGTGGGGTAGTACTCGGGTAGCCGGGTGATCTCGTCGAAGAGCCGGCTGCCCCGGTCGTCGTAGAAGTAGACGGGGGGTAGCTGCTTCGGCGCCGCGGTCAACCCGTTCCGCACGTCCCGCTCCATCGCCTGGCGGAGCTCGGCACCGGTCAGGTGGACGTCGACGGTCGGCGAGATGGCGGTGCTCATGGGTGGTCTGGCTCCTCCGGTGGGCTGATCGGTCGTGCCCGTGCCCGGATCAGGCGCTGCGCGCCAACCGCACGCCGCTGAAGGCCCAGCGGGCGGAGGGAGGGAAGAAGTTCCGGTAGGTGCATCGGACGTGATCGGGCGGAGTCGCGCACGAGCCACCCCGGAGCACGTACTGGCTGACCATGAATTTCCCGTTGTACTCGCCGACGGCGCCGGCGACCGGGGCGAATCCGGGATAGGGGCTGTAGGCCGACGATGTCCACTGCCAGACGTCGCCGAAGGGGCTGCTCGCCCTGGCGGCCCGGGTGGGGTGCAGCCGGGTCTGGTCGAGGAAGTGGCCCTGCACCGGCGACCCGGCCGCGGCCACCTCCCACTCGGCCTCGGTCGGAAGGCGGTTGCCGGCCCAGTGGGCGAAGGCGTCGGCCTCGAAGTAGCTCACGTGGCAGACGGGTTGGGCCGGATCGACGGGGTGCGGCCCTCCGAGGGTGAACTCGCTCCACCCGCCGTCCTGCTCGGTCCAGTAGAGCGGGCTCTCCCACCCCTGCGCCTCCACCGTGGCCCAACCGTCGGACAGCCAGAAGTCTGGACGGTGGTAGCCCCCGTCGTCCATGAACGCCAGCCACTCGCCGCACGTGACCGTGCGATCGGCGATCTCGAAGGCCTCGAGGTAGATGCGGTGGCGGGGCGACTCGTTGTCGAAGCCGAAGCCCGAGCCGGCGTGGCCGATCTCGTAGATGCCCTCCGGATGTCCGGTCCATCCCGCCAGGCCGCCGGTGGTCGCGGCGGGCAGCCGGATGGCGTCGTAGGCCGGCAGCAGCGGATTGCGCGACAAGACGTGCTTGATGTCCATCAGGAGGAGCTCCTGATGCTGCTGCTCGTGCTGGATGCCGAGCTCTACCAGGCCGGTGGCGGGACCGGGGTCCTCCAGCAGCCGTCCCATGGCCGCGTCGACGAAGGCCCGGTAGTCGCTGATCTCGGTCACGCCGGGTCGGGACAGGAGACCGCGCTCGGCACGTGGGGGCCGGGGGCCCACCCCTTCGTAGTACGAGTTGAACAGGTACACGAAGTCGGGGTGGAAGGGCCGATAGTCGTCGAGCCTCGGGACGAGCAGGAATGTCTCGAAGAACCAGGTGGTGTGGGCCCGGTGCCACTTGGTCGGGCTGACGTCGGTCATGGACTGGACGGTCTGGTCCTCTGCCGACAGCGGGGAGGCCAACGACTCGGTGAGAGAACGGGTGGCGACGAACCGGTCGGTGAGGGTCAGATCGCCCACGCTCGTCAGCAGATCGGACATCCCCGCTCCTTCCGGTTCACGTGGGGATCGACGCCACGGCACACCGCGGTCCCGCCGTCTCGGTAGAACTTACCCGGAAGTCCGATCGGCCATGCGCGCCGGGCGAGGTCGTGCATCCTCCCAGTCCACGGGGTGGAACCAGCGCACCGCCAGGAACGACGCGTCAGGACGAGGAGAGCGGTGACTCCGACTGGGCTGCGGCTCGGCGTCGTTCGGCCGACGTTGCCCATGCCACGACCGGGCCCTGGGCGCGGAGCCCGACCCGGGTGCCCACCGTCCAGACCGGGCCGCCGGCGCTCCGGACGACGAGTGCCCCGGCGTGCCCCGGCGCCACCTCGTCGAGCCGGATGACCGCGTCGTGCCCGAAGTACTCGAACGCCGCCACCGTCGCCACGGTCGGCGCGCCGGAGGCGTCCTCCAGGAGCTCGATCTGCTCGGGCCGGACCGAGACCTCCACCGGGGTGCCGTCGGCGGGCGCGTCGCTCGACGGCACCAGGGGGAGTGTCCCGAGGCGGGTGGTCACGGTCCGGCCGCTGATCGATCCCTCGATCAGGTTCGTCTCGCCGAGGAAGCGGGCCAGGTCGGGATCGTCGGGACGGGTGTACAGGTGCTCGGGTGTGTCCGACTGGCCGATCCGGCCGGCCCTGATGACGGCCACCCGGTCGGCGAGGGACAGGGCTTCGTCCTGGTCGTGGGTCACGAGTACCGCCGTGGTGCCGGCCCGGCGCAGCACAGCGCGAACGTCGGCCCGGACCGACGCACGGAGACCGGCGTCGAGTGACGAGAAGGGCTCGTCCAACAGCACGAGCTGGGGTTCGATGGCCAGGGCCCGGGCGAGCGCCACCCGTTGCTGCTGTCCCCCGGACAGCTGGTGGGGGTACCGCCGGGCCAGACCGGTGAGCCCCACCATGTCGATCAGGTCGGCCACCCGCGGTCCGGTGCGGGTGCCGCGGGGAAGGCCGAATCCGATGTTGCGCTCGACCGTGAGGTGGGGGAAGAGACTGCCCTCCTGGGGGACGTACCCGATGGCACGCTGCTCGGGCGGTGCGACCCGCCCCGCCCCGTCGTCCACCACCACGCCCCCGAGCGTCACCCGCCCGGCGTCGGCCCGCTCGAAGCCGGCGATGATCCGCAGCAGGGTGGTCTTTCCGCTGCCCGAGGGGCCCAGAATGGCCGTGAACGATCCGGCGGCGACGGCGAGATCGATGCCACGCAGGACCGGCTGCTGGCCGAACGCCTTGTACACGCCGGCGACCTCGAGATCGATCACGACGGCACCGTAGTGCCCAACCGGCGGCGGTCGGACCAGCACCCCACGGCTGCGGGGGGAACGCGCGTCATGCCGGGCTCGTCGCCCGGGTGGGCAGCCGGTCGAACCAGCGGGCCAGCACGTAGCTGGGCCCGGCGGCGAGGGCGATGATGACCAGCGCAAAGGGGGCGGCCTGGCCGTAGGAGAGGTTCTGCTGGTAGGCCCAGAACTGGGTCGCCAGGGTCTGGACTCCGGTGGGGATCAACAGCAGCGTGGCGGTGAGCTCGGTAAGGGCAGCCAGGAAGACCAGGCAGAACGACGCCGCCACCCCGGGGCCCACGAGCGGGAGCGTCACCCGGAAGAAGACCGCCAACCGCCGCTGCCCGAGCGACCGGGCCACTTCTTCGAGGCCGACCGGCGCGTACGCGACCGACGCCCGGACGCCGGTCAGGGCCAGGGGGAAGAACAGGATGGTGTACGCCAGGATGAGCAGGGGGGCGCTCTGGTAGCCGAACCCGTTGGCATAGCGTTCGGCGAAGTAGCTGAGGGCGAGGGCGATCACCAACCCCGGCATGGCCAGCACCAGGTAGGTGCTCCGCTCGAGGAGGCGCCCGCTGCGGCCCCGGTAGCGCACGGCGAGCAGTGCCACCGGAAGGGAGAACAGCGTGGCCAGGCCGGCGGCGACGCCGCTGTACAGGGCAGTGTGCCAGCCCGCGTCGAGCAGCGACGCCCCTGCCAGCGCGTGCGCCCCCCCCTCGAACACCCAGTAGATGCTCGAGCCGATCGGCACGCCGAGGGCGAGGCCGGCCAGCGCCACGAATGCGACGAGGACGGGCACGGTCGCCCGGCCCAGCGCATGACGCCGGGTGACCCGCTGGGCCAGCGCGCCGGTGCGCACCACGCCGCCGCGTCCCCGGGCCACGACGTCGCCGCCGAGCACCACGACGCTGAGGGCCACGAGGACGAGCGAGAGCGCGCACGCAGTGGGAACGTTGAACGAGACCTGGAACTCGGTGAAGATCTCGGTGGTGAAGGTCTGGTAGCCGAGGATCTCGAAGGCGCCGTACTCGGCCAGGAGCACCAGCGCCACGAGGACGCAGCCGCCGAGGATCGCCCCACGGGCCTGGCCCACCGTCACCCGTACGAAGGTCCGGACCCGACCGAGGCCGAGGCTGCGGGCCGTCTCCTCCTGGCTCGGGTCAGCGCTGCGGAAGCTGGCCGCCACCGGCAGGTAGACCAGGGGATAGACGGCGAGGGTCATGACGAGCACCGCGCCCTGGAACCCGTGGACCCAGGTGGAAAGGGACGCCCATCCGAAACTGACCACGAAATCCGGGATGGCGAAGGGGACGACGACCAGCACCGCCCACACCCGACGGCCCGGCAGGTCGGTGCGCTCGACGCACCAGGCGGCCATGGTGCCGATGACAGCGCACAGGGCGGTCACCACGACCATCAGCCGGAGCGTGTTCCACAGCAGGGTGGCCGTCAACGAGCGGAAGATCAGGTGGGCGATCGTGCCCAGCCCGGCCCCGTGCGCCTCGATCAACAGGAACACGAGCGGCGACAGCAGGACGAGGGCCACCACGGCACTGGCCACGAAGAGGAAGCGGGGGGCGGCCGCCCTTCGAGGGCGGACGGCCGGAGGGACCACGTCGGCCGGGTCCCGGGCGATCAGCACGTCCGTCACGTCAGCACGGCTGCCTACGCACCCCGGTGGGCGAGATCCGCCGGCCGACGGGTCACAGGAGGCCGGCCTGTTTCAGCAGCGCGATGGCCGTCGACCCGTCGCCGAGCTCGGGGATGGTGATCGAGTTGGGCTGCAGCTGGTCGAAGGGCGTCTCGGGCTGGGTGGTGGTGACCCCCGAGGCGAGCGGGTACTCGTAGCTGATCGAGTGGGCGATGATCTCCTGGCCCGCCGGTGAGACGAGGTAGGCGAGGAACCGCTGCGCCGCCGCCTGGTGGGTCGACGACTTGAGCACGGCGGCGCCGGACACGTCGATGACGTACCCCGGATCGTGCGGGGCGAAGTCGGTGATGTCGGAGTGCATGTTGGCGGCGCCGATCTCCGCCCGCATCCGGTACCAGTAGTACTGGTTGACCACGCCGAAGGCGACCTCCCCCCGGTTGACCTCGTCGGCGATGGTCTCGTTGTCGGGGTACACATGACTTCCTGCATTGGCCTTCATGCCGTCCAGCCAGCTGAGCGTGGTGCGGGTCCCGAAGGCGCGGTCGACCGAAGTCACGATCGGTTGGAAGTCGGTCTCCCCGGCGGCGAAGGCCAGCTTTCCCTGGTAGCGGGGGTCGGCGAGCTGCAGGATCGAGGTCGGCAGCTCCGCCTTGGAGATCAGGCTCGGGTTGTAGATGAGCACGCTCACCCGGGCGGAGACCCCGACCCAGTCGCCCTCGGCCGAGTTGTACTGGGACGGCGTACGCGCCAGGGTCGACGGGTCCACCTTGGTCAGGAGCCCGCTGTCCTGGAGGTACTCGAGCGCCGGTGAGTTCTCGGTGTAGATGACGTCGGCCGGCGAGTGGGAGCCCTCGGTGACGATATCGTCGGTCAGGGTGTCCTCGTCATCGCTGCGGACGTTGACCTGGATGCCGGTGGCCTTCTCGAACCCGGCGACGATCGACTCGGTGGTCTGCACGTGCTGGCCGTTGTAGAGGGTGATCGGCGGCGCCGAGCCCGACGACCCGCCGCAGGCGGCCAGCACGCCACCCGCCAGGGTGACCGCGGCCAGCGCCAGCGGCCACGCCCGCTCCCGCCCGCTCATCGCAGACCCCGGCGCAGGCCGGCGCAGGCCACCACGTCGGCGATCCCGACGGCCCAGGGTCGGGTGCAGGGGGGCACGGCCCTGGTCGTCATGGAACTGCCGTGCCGACGACCGTCGACGCGGACGACCAGCTCGTCCGCGTCCGACCTGCATGGCTTCGCTGCATCGACCACCCTCCCGCACTCGGGACCGGTTTGTTAGGTGAACCTAAGTTACCAGATGAAATTGTAGGCGCGCCTAACCTGGCAGCTCCGACCGGATCCGGTCAGCGGCGGCGGGACCTGGTTCGGGGCGGCGGTACCCGGTTCCGGGCCCGGGCTGGTCGTGGTTCCCGAGAGTGCGAGCCGTCCCTGCCTACGTGAAGATGATCTGCCCACCGGCGGCCATGGCGTAGAACTCCCCGACGGTGATGATGTCCGTCACCTGCTCGATGAGGTCGTCCTTGGTCAGCTCGAAGAGATCGGTCGAGGCCTTGCACCCGTAGATCCCGGCGCCGGTATCGGCGATCATCTCGACGAACTCCGGAACGGGCGGTATGTCCATCTTCTCCATCTTCTTCATCAGGTAGTGGGTCATCACCGACGACATGCCCGGAATCGCTCCGGCGATGGTGGCCACATGCAGGCCCGGGTTGCCGACCGTCGCCACCTTGATGTGGTCGATCGTGGACTTGTGGATCACGTCCAGTCCGAAGAACGTGAAGAACAGGTTGGCCTCGATCCCTTCGGCCCGTGCGCCGTTGGCCATGATCAGCGCCGGGTAGACGCCTTCCAGCGAACCTTTGGAGACGATGATCGACACCTTTTCGATCGGGTCGCTCATGCTGCACCTTCCTTTGTCATCGGTGGACCGAAGCGCGGCTAGATGCAGCCGCGTGGTTTGGGGATCCCGGCGATCTTGGCGGCCGTCTTGGCCGGACCCTTCGGGAACAACTGGTAGAGCTCCTTGATCGACACACCGGACGTCTTGCCGAGGACCCGGACGGTCGGTCCGGTTCCCTTCTCGGCGTACTCGGCCCGCATGAATTTGATCACCTGCCAGTGAGGCTCGGTGAGGTCGTCGATACCTTCCGCCCTGGCGATCTCGGGCGCCATGGCCTCGGTCCATTGGCTCGGATCCTCGAAGAACCCCTCATCGTTGACCCCTACGGCTGTGCCGGCATAGGTGGCGCTGGGCATGGCCCACTCCTTTCAGGTGATCGAGCGTCGGGACACGAGGTCATGCGACAACGTCTCTGTCCTTGCCTCGCATCGGCATGGCGGTGCCGACACCTGGGAGATCACGACCGGGAAGCAAGCTGTGCCAGTAGAGCGGCTGGAACATCAGCTTGCCCAGGTGGTTGAGCCGTGACTCCTTCAGCAGGGGAAGGCCCACCGAGGTCGGGAAGTGTCCCGGTAGCGGCTCGGTGTCGTAGTTGAAGTCGATCAGCAACGCCTTACCGAACCCGGTCTCGATGAAGCAGTTGGTGTGCCCGTCGAAACTGGCGTCGAGGGGATCGCCGGCCAGGAAGCGCCGGAGGTTCTCGACCAGGACCTCCCCCTCGAAGTGGGTGACCGACCCTGCCTTGGAGGTCGGGACACCGGCGGCATCGCCGATGGCGAAGACGTTCGCCTTGGCGACCGACTGGAGCGTGTGTACGTCCACCGGCACGAAGCCCAACTCGTCCCCGAGTCCCGGGGATCTCGCCACATAGCTCGCGCCACCATGCAGGGGCACCACCACAGCCAGGTCGAAGCCCACCTCGCGTCCATCGTAGGAGACCAGCCGCCCACCGGAACCGTCCACCTCTCCGGTGTTGAACTCGGTCACGAGCGCGATGCCCTTCTCCTCGAGGAGGCCGGCGAGTTTCCGGGACGCCACCGGCTTGGTGAAGGCGCCGTCCAGTGGGGTCACGTAGGCCAACTCGACCTGCTCGCGCGTCCCGGCCTGTTGGAAGAACCAGTCAGCCAGGAAGCAGAACTCGAGGGGTGCGACCGGGCACTTGATCGGCATGTCGACGACGTTGACCACGAGGCGGCCGCCGTGGAAGTTCTCGAGTGCTTCGTGGAGCGCAGCCGCACCCGGGACGTCGTAGAAGGTGAAGACCTTGTCCATCCACCCGGAACCGGTCAGGCCCTCGGTCTCCTCCTCCACGAGCGTGGAGCCGGATGCGACCACCAGGGCGTCGTAGGCCAGCTCCGTCCCGTCCCCCAGGTGCACGGTGTCCGCATCGATGTCGACACGGTCGACCGACGCCAGGTGGAACCGGATGCCCTTGTGGAGCTGGTCGTGCCGGGCCCGGATGATCTCCTCGACGTGAGCGAGCCCGAACGGGACGAACAACAACCCAGGCTGGTACACATGGGCGTCGTTCTGATCGACGACTACGATCTCGACCTCGTGGTCTGGGTAGGCCCGCCGCAGCCGGTTGGCGCTGAGCGTGCCCCCGGTCCCGCCGCCCAGGATCACGATCCGCTTGGCCATCTTTCCATCATGGGTCGCTGATCCCGGATCGGCCAGGGTCCTTCGTCCATTTGTCCGACCTATCGGAAACAGAGCCAGCATCTATGAGACTGTTGCTTGCACGCTGGGCAGGCTCGTGCTGTGAGCGGGATCGTCGACGGACTGAGGTCGGTCGGATGGCAACGTCTGACGGCCGAACGGAGACGGCCGGAGGTCGTCGGGTGGCGATCCAACGCCTGCCGGCTGGCCGTGGCGGCGCTGGTGGCGGTGGCGGCGGTGGCGCTGCTCGCCGGTTTCGTGGCTTGCCTGCGGGGGAGCGGACCGTCGGCGCACGCATTCAGCGCCCGTGTCGAATGAGTACCGCTTTCGGGGGCACCGACCGAGCACCGGAGCCGTTGCAGGGCTCGCGGTTTCCTGATACCCTAGGGGGTATGTGCAGAGCAACGACGTGTCGGACGTGCCGCCGGCCGACCTGGA
>JBKQRT010000070.1:0-6270 GCA_052143895.1 Acidimicrobiales bacterium
CGGCGCGCCCGGGGACCAGCCGCTTGTCGCGCTCGTTGAGGTACTTGGCGCGGATGGCATCGGGGTCGTAACTCCCGGCCGTTGGATGGAACCCAGGCATGTTGCAACATTAGGTCAGGTCTGGTCATAGATCTGGAGAGCCCCGGAACACGGCTGTTCCCGTCAGGGTCAGTCGAGAAGACATAGGCGGTGGCTGCCATGGACGCTGAACTGGACTTCCTCAGCGCGCTCAGTAGGATTCGAACCTGCAGCCTTTTGATTCGTACATCTACACGAGTCGATATCCGCCATATACCGTGACTGCCCAGGAGACAGGGGCATCTGCCGTGAGCTGGAACGTTCCTCGATTCAATGTGACCACAACTGACCACCATAAGCCATCACTCTCCACGGTTTCAGGGCATTTTTCTCACGGTGGTTGTCGCGATGTCGGGCAGTTTGGCTCTGATCAGATGATTACGCCAGCTGGAACGAGCATATGGTCTTCAGCACCTAGAACTCGACCCAGAACGTGGCTCGATGGTCACGGACGTCGGCCAAACGCGGGCCATCGTCAACGTGACCACGATGACCGCCCAGTTCGGCGTTCCGGGCATGGTCGGACCGCTAACTCGGCCACATCACCGGCGAACTCCCAATCCGTGGCGTGATTGCCAATGGCCGAAGTGGTTCAACGGGGGCTGATCCGCTTGGAGATGTCTACTGTCACCGAGGCCCGCCGGTTCTTTACGGACCCATCGAAGGCGTCTTCCAGTAGAGCCCGGTACGACTCGGGCGAGATGAGATGGGAATCGAGCGTCGCGAGTAGGAGCGCCTGATCGCCAGCATGCCCTTCGAGGCAGTGGTCGAAGAATGCACGGGGCTTCTTGGCCCGTTCTTGGTTGTTGCATTGCTTGCGGATGAAGGCCCGGTTCATGATTCGATCGACCGGGTGATCCCTGGCATAGACATCTTTCGGAAAGATGTGGTCGTCATGACATACGTTGGCACTCTTGCATTGAGTCGCGCTGACCATTCCGCGGCACAGGAAGCGCTGAGATTCTCGCACTGAAACGTACGGCGAAGACACGAGTCGCCAGGTTCTGACACTCGTCCGCGGCGCCTCCAGGGGGACGATCGGCGTCAGCCGTGCTTAATGCAACAGTGCATTCGCAGCTTCCGGAGCCGAGTCTGGCAGCACGGCTGAAGCTAGTCGACGATCACATTGATGACCAAGGGGCCGTCGTAGTAGTTACCCTCGAGGGCTTGAAAGGTCACGGCAAGTTCCTGCGACGCTCCGGGTGCAATGCCAAAGGGGACGGCCGGATCGGTGCTCACGATCGAGATCGGAGGATTCGCACCCTGCAGGTCGACCTTCCCGACGGTGAACTCAGAGCCGTCGGAGGCACTGCACCCGTTGGCGTACTGCACGCTATAGGTGAACTCTCGGTTGGGATTGGTGATGTTCGGACCGACGACCTGTGTGTTGGAGGCGACGGTGCTGCTTGCGGAAACGCAGTTCTGCTCATCGCTCGGAATGTCGGGCCCCGGGTAGATCGTCCACGTCACCGTGGTGATCGTCACGCAGCCGAAGCAGGTGGCGCCCCCATTGCCGCCCCCCCCTCCTGCGTTGTTGCCACCGGCTGTGGAAGGTGACGTGTTACCGGCCGGCAAGGTCGTGCTGCTCGCTCCTCCCGGTGTTGAGTTGCTCGGTACGGTCGGTGTTGAGTTGCTCGGTACGGTCGGTGTCGAGTTGCTCGGTAGGGTCGGTGTCCCACCACCGGGCGATACCGGAGGAAGCCCGAGGTCATGGCGCACTACATTGTCGGAAGCCTTCATGACCGAGATGCCACGCTGGAACTGCGTCGCCCAGCCCGATGCATTCGAAAGATGCAATTTCGCAAGGCCCCGCAAGTCAGCGACCACTGGCGTCACGTCAGCTGCCAGTGCCTTGACGTCTCGCCGCGCTGAAGTCGGCCATGCGGTGGAGAGAAGCTGCTTCCGGAAATTCTGGAGAGCAGCAATGAATGGTTGGGCCTGACTTTCAGCTTGAGCGTTAGTCGTCTGGCTGTTCCACTGCGCAGCTTCGCTTGCAAAGGTGGCTGCGGAACTGTTCGCTGGGGCGACCAAGGCGAGATAGGTCTGTGCAGATGCCGCCACGCTGGGCACTGTGGTCGTCGTCGTCGGAGTTGTCCCGATGAATGCACCGATCACGGCCAGGCCGATGAAGAGCGTGAGGGCGGTGACTCCGATCCAACCGAGCACGATCCCGGCGACGGCCATGCCGCGCCCTCGTTGCCTTCCCCCGGAGACTTCGATCTGCTCCTTGCCGACGGTGCCGAATACCAGCGCCAGAATGGAACCAAGCCCCCCGATCCACAGAATGCCGAGCACCAAGGAGGCAGTGGCAAGGCCATTGGTCCTGACCGGTGGGAGCTGCTGGTACGGGCGACAGGGAGAGGGCGGCGCGTATGGCAGGTTGGGCGGCGCCGTCCTCGGCGGATACCAATTCCCGTCGGAAGCCACCCACCACCCCGGACTCGGCGACGCACTCTGCATGGGTGTGACATCACACGTCGGACTGGGCACATCGACTACGGGCCCAGGGACTCCAGGACCGGGTGGAGGACTGCCAGCCATAGCCGATTGCCCAGACGGATGGCCCTGCGACGGGTCTTCCGAGTCACTCGGGACCTGGTGCAGGTCGATCCATGGTCGCCCTTTCTTGCCCATGGCGGCGAAGACGTCGAAGAACGACGTGAGCGATGACCCGGCAGGCTCGCATTCGAAGTGCGCCAGTTCACCCGCCCCGAGTTTGAGCGTCGAGGCATTGCTGCGTGCCCAGTCAAGCTTGATCGCTACCTCGTGCCGGCCCGCGGGAATCCTGAAATCCGCCGTCTCACCGTTGCGGATCTTGCCGATCACCGCGTCATCGATGACGACCTTGTAGGACCGGGACCTGTCTCGCCAGCGTGCTGGATGCCGCGTCAGACGAAGAGTGGCCTGTTCCGACCCGGGGCGACCGGCGACGTGCACCGACATCTCAACCGACCGCCTTCGAACGTTTCCACCGTGAGGTCAGCCACTGAGCCCGCCGCCCGCACGATCCCGGTGTCAATTCGCTCATGGGACGCCTACCTTGCTCCTCCCACTCCTTTCTCTATCGGCCGCACTGACAGGACGCTGTAGTCTGAATCCACAGAAATGCAGGTCAGGCGCTTACGGGCCAGTCTCAACAATTCCTGGACCGGTTCGCTCGACCCTACGCGCAGCTCGGGACCCCGACGGCCTCAAACGCGCCTGCCGTGATGCGCCAGCCGCTGTGTCCGGGATCGCCGAATATGGGCGGCCCACCATTCTGTGCCCGGGCACTGACACTTCCGCACGGCCTACGTCCGTGAATCGTTGATCAACAACGCGTTGCCCCCAAGCCAGGCACGGCGCTTCCAGATCCGGATCCTGGGTTCAGCGGCATTGGTGCTTCATCTTGTCGCGGTACATGGAGAGATCTGCTCGGCGGGCTAGGTTGCTCGCGGATCCTTCCCCGTTCCAAGTGGCCACCCCGATCGAGCAAACAAGGCCATTGGGCGTCACCTCACTGAGTCGGCTTGTGACACGGCGGAGACCGTCCGCGTCGGTGTCCGGTGCGAGCACGCCAAACTCATCGCCGCCGATACGGGCAATGAAGTCGCCACTGCTCCGCACCACAGGCAGCCATGTGGAGGAGAGCCCTTTCAGCAAGAGGTCGCCTGCTTCGTGTCCCTCTCGGTCGTTGACAGACTTGAAATCGTCGATGTCGATCATGGCAACAGAGAGCGGCGGACCCGTGCGCTTGGTTCGTTCGATCTCGTCCTCGAGCCGGTTGTCCCACGATCGCCGATTCGCCAAACCGGTCAGGTGGTCTTCACTGGAGTCTGGGCGCAACACAGTGACCAGTCCGAGTACCACGGCGCCAGCGAACGCCCCGGTTCCGACAATCACAAGCCACGAAGCGATAGGACTCTCCACCGCTGGGCCGAGCCCGAGTAGGAGGCCATAGGTCGCACCGACGGCGACGGTCTACGCAAGAGTCACGGCTGGTGAGAAGAACAACGCTCCATAGGCGATGATCCAGATGTAGAGAACTGCGATGTCCACGCCGCTGCTTGGTCCCACAGCCGCACCTGCTGTCATGAGTGCCACGAAGTAACGCCGCCGACGTGGAGGGCCCAGTGCGGCATCCGTGCGCCGGCAAAGAAGAACACCACGGCCGGGATCAGGCAGAGTCCACCGATCGCCATGAGGTCGTCGAAGTTGCCGCGGGACCAGTGCGTGGTCAGGCCAGCTGCCCACGCCGCAATAGCCCCTGCCAGCCAGAAGCCGGCTGCCACCTTGGCCGGGTGCTCGAGGACGCTCCTGAGGCGGTCTATCGGAGAGTGGGACCCTGGTGTGCGAGCTGGTTTCGAAGCCCGGTTCCGCCGAGGATCGAGCAGATGGTTGGGTTCATCTGGATCTGCAAGTCGCTGGGCCCTCACGTCGCGTCCTTCCAGATCAAGCTCCCAGAGCGCGCTGGGAGGCCTTGAGGGTCACCGGCACGCCAGGTGCCGAGGTTGAGCAGGGAGATGCTCCAAAGGCAGCACCTGTAGTCGTCGACGCACAAGGGAGACGTCGAGACGTGCGTCTACTGATGAATCCTCTCTCCGGGTAGGCGTTTCTCAGGGCAGGCGTTGCCCTTCGCGAAACCGAGAGAGGAATGCATCGGTGACCGGAGCATCGTGGTACGTCCTCATTGGGCCTTCGGTGCGAAAACGGCGGTCGTCTGAGACGGCTCTGTTGCGTTAGTCGATCGGCGCGCGGTCCTGCCAGATCCGGTGGGATTGACCGCTCAGACCACAAGTGCGAGTTCGTCGAATGCCGCAGCAACGGTCAGTCCGGGAAGTGCATCGACTCCGGGCTCGTAGTGGCCTCGCCGCAGGTTCTGGACGAAGGCGTGGCCTCGGATGACGACGCTAGCGGTCCGGTCCCGTTTGAGGCCCCGCATCGGTCGAAGTCTGGCCTTCAGGCGTCCGTGATCGGCTTCCACCCGGTTGTTGGCGTACTGGGTGGTGTCTTGGAGAGTGGCCGGCGGGAGCTCCACCCCCACCCGGACCAGGGCGTGGGCCCGGTCGGTGGTGATCGCGGCCGGCACACCTGCGAACGGATTGCCGTCGTGAAGAAGGTTGTCGCTGCCGTCACGCCTCTTGGACCAGAACACGTCGATGACCTCCCCGAACCGATCATCGGCTCGGTAGACGTACCGCCACGACCCGGACACCTTCACAAAGGTCTCGTCGACGAACCAGGGACCACCCACGCTGTGGCGGCACGGCCTCGCCGCATCGAGCAACAACGGCGTAAACCGCTGGACCCAACGGAACAGGGTCACTTGGTCGACTTCGGTACCCCGTTCAGCCAGGAGTTCCTCGAGGTCGCGATAGGACAGTCCGTAGCATAGGTACCACCGGACGGCAATCAGGATGACCTCAGGAGGGAACCGGAATCCAGAGACTGCCGAGATGGGCTGGTGGACCGGGCGAACATGACGGCGATGCTTCATCTCGGCAGCCTGGCCCAGCCAGAGCCCGGGCACGAACCCTGTCTTGCATGGGCGAGTCGCGATCAATGCAGCAATGCCAGTGCAACAGGCCAGGAACGTGAGCTACGAGATTGCCCAGCGAACTCAACCGGTCAAGTTCCTGATCCGCGACCCGGACACCAAGTTCACCGATGGATTCGACGAGGTCTTCCGTCCGGAGGACATCCGGATCATTCGCACACCGGTCCGTGCTCCTCGGGCCAACACCTTCGCCGAGCGCTTCGTCGGCACCATCCGTCGGGAATGTTTCGATCGGATGCTGATCGTCAACCGTCGTCACCTCGAGACGGTGCTCCTTGAGTACGTCGGCCACAACGGCCACCGGCCCCACCGGTCGCTCGGCCAGCTGCCGCCCCAGCCCAAGGATTCGACCTCGCTGTCGGCAAAGAACGTCGGTCGTTCACGCCTGTGCCGGACGGACCGGCCGGGTGGACTGATCCATGAATATCGCCTGGTCGCGTGGCGTGGATGACGTTGTTGGCACCGACACGCCTGGGCAATTTCGCGCTCAATGCAACGGTGCCAGATCGCACGGCGACCATGCAGGCTAGGGCAGAATGATCACCTGCCATCCACCCATATCAGATGCTGGCTGTCGTCCCCTTCACGAGCTTGGTCATTCCGCTCATGTAACTCGGCGTGGTCTTGTAGACACAGACGTCGGCGGAAAAGGTGTC
>JBKQRT010000071.1:0-17350 GCA_052143895.1 Acidimicrobiales bacterium
CTCCCACCACGTCCGCGGGCACCACGCCGTTCTCCGTCGAGCTTTACGCGCTCCCTGACGACGACTGTTGAGCCAGCTGACCGGGGCCGCCCCCCGGACCGGGGGGTGGAGCGCCGGTCACTAGCGACTCCGGCGGCCCGGTCTCGTGGCGTACGGGGTCGTCCGCCTGACGGAGCATCCACGCCCACACGAACAGGTTGATCGGGTACAGCAGGTATCCGACCCGGGTGGCGGGGGCCAGGAGGATGGCGATGAGCATCACCCAGCCGGTGAAGCTGGCCACCGCGGCCGTCGTGCGCGGCGGCCGCTTGACGAGGTATCGGACGATCACGGCGCATCCGAGGACACCCACGACCACCACGTAGGCCCGGTGGGCACCGGGGACGAGGGACACGAGGATGTGCCCCGGCAGGGCGCTTGCCGCGGGCGAGGACACGCCGGCCAGACCAAGGGGGAAACGGATCACGTTGTCGGTGAACGCCGACGGATTCCGCAGGGCGACCGGCATCACCACGGGCACGACCACCGCCATCACCCCCAGGGCGAACCGGCCCGGTGCCCGCTTCCGGTGCAGGTCGTACGCGCCCCACAGGGCGAAGACGACCAGTGGCCACGCCGTGAACTTGAGGGAGGATGCCGCCCCGAGTGCCAGCCCGGCGAGAACCGGTCTCCGTCGTTGCAACGCCACCAGGCCGAGAAGCATCAGGGCGGCCACCGGCATGTCGTCCCCACCGGTGGCCAGCGGCAGCGCTGCAGTGGGCAGCACGGTGAGGGCCTGGAGGGCCCGGACCCGGGCGTCCGTCCGGGGTCGGACCCGACTGAGGGCCAGCAGGGTGACAGCGGCGGTGAACAGGAGGAACTGGATGCGCGCGTCGGTCAGCCGGGCCTCGACCTTGCCGTCGGTGGAAGTGCTCGAGGAGAAGCCGAAGAGGACCATCCCGGGGAGGTAGGGGTAGTAGAGCTCGTAATTCGGCTCGGTCTTCCCATGGATGAGGATGTGGCCGTTCCGGTCGACCACCTGGTACGGGTCCCTGCCGTGGGCGGCACGCGCTCCGGCCTGCTCGACCACAACGACCTCGGGTTGCACGTGGAGGGCGGCGTTGCCCTCGGAACGCCAGATGACCTCCATGGTGAGCGGGATCACGGTGGCCCCGAACAGCACGATCAGGAAGGCGAGGACCCGCAGCACGGTCACGGTGCGACCGGCTCGGCGCAGCCGGTCCGGAGCGGCCCGCCGGCCCCCGTCCCCCGGAGCATCCGAAGGTGCCGGCGTGCCTGGATCGGATGCCGCACCCGGTTCGGACGTTGCGCCCGGTTCGGACGTTGCGCCCCGACCCATGGGGCCGGGTGCTCTACCGGTCCGCCACGCCGTGACACCCACCAGGGCAGCGGCCAGCGCGTAGGGGCCGACCGCCATCTGACCCCACTGCCGGTAGAGCGGGATCCCGACCGCGAACGCCGTCACACCGGCGAACACCGCCGAGCAGGCGTAGAGGAACGCGTCCCTCCCCTCCGGGGACAGGCTCTGGATCAATCGAAGGGAGCGCCGGAGCGGGAGAGGGTACGAAGCCCATCGTTCGCCGTCGATCGTGGTCGCGGTGCTCCGGTGCGGCCGAAGGCGATCGGTCAGCACGATCGAGGGTACCACCGCGGGGACCGCTGCACGGGGCGTTTCAGACGGTGCTGGACCCCGACGGCCACTGCTCCGTACGCCGACGGACGCGGACGGCGGGCACCGGTCACGGGCTGGCTCCGGTGATCTGCCGGCGTCGGATCCGTAGCCCGGACGAGACACCAGTTCCGGCCGCCAGCAACGCTGCTCCCGGTCTCCGGACCCGAGCGGGCGATCGCCTCCTGGCGCCCCGGAGCAGTTGGAGGTCCGCTTCCGTCCGGCCGCCCGTGCCGCCCAATCGGCCCGCCGTCGGGGCGCGTGCGGAGTCAGGCGGACGTGCCGGGTGGGTCCGGGGGCGGGGGGCCTGGTGGTGGCGGTGAGATGGGCACCGCCGCCCCGAGGTCCTGGTCGCCGGCGTTCTGGTCGCCGGCAACGCCGGGTGCATCCGCCCCGCGGCGCGGCCGGGCAAACAGGTCCCGGTAGAACCCGAGCTCGGCGACGAGGCACGCCTCGATCGTCGACGCACGCCGGAAGCCGTGTGACTCCCCCGGGAAGACGGTCAACCGGCACAGCACGCCTCGAGCCTCGAGGGACTCGGCGAAGCGGACGGACTGTCCCGCCGGCACGATCGGGTCGTCGGCCCCCTGGAGGAGGAGCACCTGCCCGGAGATCTGCTCGGCGTGATGCAGAGGCGACCGGGCGCGGTAGGTCTCTGCGGCCTCGGGCCAGGGTCCGACCAGCGAGTCCACGTAGCGTGACTCGAAGTCGTGGGTCTCGGCCACCAGGGACTCGAGGTCCGTGACGCCATACCAGGACGCGGCGCCGGCGAACCGGTCGGACCTCACCAGGGACGCGAGAGCGGTCAGACCGCCGGCGCTGGTGCCTCGGATCGCCATCCGGCGCCCATCGACCCAACCGGCCTCGTCCAGGGCGACGGCGTAGGCCACGCAGTCGTCGACATCCGCCTCCCCCCAACGTCCCTCGAGACGCTGCCGGTACGCCCGGCCGTAGCCGGTACTCCCCCGGTAGTCGACGGCGGCGACGGCCAGACCCCGACTGGTGAAGAACTGCACGACCGGGTCGAAGCCCCCCTCTGCGGAACCGGTCGGGCCGCCGTGGCAGAACACCACCGCCGGCGGCCGGGCACCTTCGGGTCCGCGCACGACGCGGCTGGTGGGCGCGAAGAACAGGCCCGGGACCGGGCCCGACCGCGTCTCGGCGACGAAGGGAGCCGCCAGGGACACCTCGTCTTCGGCCACGGCCACCTCCGGAGGGGCCGAGCACCGACGGGGCTGCCCCCGGTCGCCGCGCAACTCGAAGACGCCGTGAGCCTCGCAAGCCGTGGAACCGAGCACAACCACCCGGTCCGTGGGCGTGGCCACGAGCCCCGAGATGCTCAGGCACGGTTGGTCCAGGATGGTCATCGCCCACGGCGCTGCTCCGGCCCCATCGATCGGTCCGGTCGGGCGCAGGTGGACCACCTGGTCCCGCCCATCGCGACGCATCCGCCCGACGATCGAGCCGTCGGACAGCTCGGCCAGGGTCGACTGTCCCAACACCCAGTCGGGCCCGTGGAACTCGGCCTCCATCTCGACCAGTGCGTCCGAACGCGCCGGCTCGACCTCCAGGTTCCCGGCGGGAAGCCGATAGGGCAGCCACCAGCCGCTGCGATCGTCGGCGAAGAGGAGGCTCCCGTCACGGAGCCACCGCGGCTGGCCCACCGAGCACCCGTTCCCCCCGGCCACCCGACGCCCGCCCGCCATACCGACCGAGCCGGCGCCCTCGGCGAGCCTCGCCACCCAGACCTCCGAGCTGTCCCACGGCATCGACGGGTGGCACCAGGTCACCCAGGCCAGCCACCGCCCGTCCGGTGAGGGTCTCGGGCTGGCCACGAAGGCGCCCGTGTCGACCAGCGTCTCGATCCGGCGGGAGCCGTCCGTGGCCACGGCAACCAGACAGTGCTCGGTGCCACCCGCGCCCACCCGTTCCTCGACGGAGGTCAGCCACCGACCCGACGGTGTCACCCTTCCGTCCGCATACCGCACCGACCACTCCTCCACCGTCCGGTCGTCCAATAGGGCCCTCGGCGCCGACCCGCCGCCGAGGGGGAAGCGGTGCCAGCGCTGGTCGCCCTGGTCGACGTAGAACAGCGACCCCTGCCACATGGTGGCGGCGCCGCCGCCGTACTCGTGCACCCGGGAGCGGACACCGACGCCCGGGGGTGAGACGTCGACCGGTGGAGCCCCCGGATCGGACCGGACCACGACCTGGCGGCCCCCGTCGGCCGGACGACTCTCCGACCAGTAGACCGACTCGCCGTCCGCCAGCAGACCGCTCCGGCTGATCTTGCCCGCCGCCACCCTCGCGGCCGGCCACGGCGAGGGCCACCAGCCGAACGGCTCCGTGCGGACGGGCGCCGGCCGCTCTCCACCGTCCGCAGGGTGCTCTCCGCTCATGGAGTCTGTACGGTACCCGCAATGGCCACCCCGCCCCCTCCCGCGCCCACCTCCACGCCGCCGGTGTCAGCCTCGGACGGCGGGGCCGTCGGGTCTCTCGATTCGCTGCCGGCCACCTTCTCCGCCTTCATGGTCAATCGGACGGGTGACTCGGTCGACGCGGGCGTCCGATCCGTCGGCCTCGACGAGCTGGCCCACGATGCCGTCACCGTCCGGGTCGACTGGTCGGCGGTCAACTTCAAGGACGGCATGGTCACCAGGGCTGGGAACCGGGTGGCCCAGATCTCGCCGCTCATCCCCGGCGTCGACCTGGTCGGGACGGTGCTGGCCACGGACGATGCGACCGTGCCGGTCGGGCGTGAGGTGATCGTCCACGGCTACGACCTCGGTGTGGCCCACCACGGCGGCTTTGCCGAGTTGGCCCGTGTCCCGGCGGACTGGCTGGTGCCCCTACCCGCCGGACTGACCGCCCGGAGGGCTGCCGTCATCGGGACGGCCGGGTTCACCGCCGCCCTCTCGCTCCGGCGGCTCGAAGGGCTCGGGCTCTCGCCGGAAGCCGGGCCAGTGGTGATCACGGGCGCCTCTGGAGGCGTGGGCAGCATGGCCGTGTCCCTGCTGGCAACGAAGGGTTACGAGGTGGTGGCGAGCACGGGGTCGAGCTCCGAGCGCGCCTACCTGACCGCCCTGGGCGCGGCCGAGGTCGTCGATCGCTCCGAGCTGCTAGTGGCGCCGGAGCGGACACTCGGACCCGAGCGGTGGGCGGGGGCCGTCGACTGCGTCGGCGGGCAGACGCTCGCCGCCGTGCTCCGCACCCTCCGCTACGGGGCCGCCGTGGCCGCCAGCGGGCTGACCGGCGGCAACATCCTCGAGACCACCGTCTACCCGTTCATCGTCCGCAACGTCTCGCTCATCGGCATCGACACCGTGCGCACACCGATCGCGGAGCGCCGGGCCACCTGGGACGAGATGGCCGGTTCCTGGCCTCCCGCCGTCCTCGACACCATGGTCGACTGCGAAGTCGGCCTCGACGGCGTGGGTTCGGCGTTGGACCGCATCCTGGAAGGAGGGATCCGGGGTCGGGTCCTGGTCAGGCCCGCTGGCTGACGGTCCGGGGTCGGGTCCTGGTCAGGCCCGCTGATCGGCAGGGCGCACCCTTCACCCCCCAGGAGCGGTGGACTGGCTCCCGGCCCCGGAGGCAGCGAACACCGGCGACACGACCATCGTCCCCCCGCCGCACGGCGCCATGGTCGCGCCGATCACCAGGTGGTCGTAGGCGTTCGGCGGCGTGACCACGAGAAAGGCCGAGCTCGGGCAGGTCGTCTCGTTCCCAACCGGCACGTCGGAATAGCCGATGTTGAAGTCGGCGGCCTGCCCCTTGGAGAGCGTCACCGTCGTCGGGGCCATATCGGTGAAGGTGTAGTTCCCCTTGCGGACCACATTGGTCTGAAGGGCAGACCCGTTGGCGGACAGGAGGCCGAGACCCGGGTACCCGCCCAACGCGCACGGCGTGGCTGAGGTGCTGGTGAGCGACACCGTGGTCTCGATGGTGCCCGCCGCGCCGCTGCTCCCGGCGATCGCACCGGTCAGCGCCGGCGTGGCGCACCGTGGCAGTCCGGCCGCGGTGGTCGACGGCGAGGACGAGGAGGTTGACGTGGTCGATGGCGCCGTCCGAACCGTCGTGGTCGACACGCCGGGGGTCGTCGGGACGCTGGTCGACGGCGACGATGACCCGGACGAGCAGGCACCGAGCAGCGCACCCGCCATGGCCAGCGCCATCAGTGCCACGACCGACCGTACGCGAGGGGCGGGCGTCACGGCACGAGCTGGCACCTGTCGGGTCCGCCCATGGTCAGGAGGAGAAGTCCTCGGGCCGCACCGAGTCGAGGAAGTTCCTGAATTCCCCGACCAATTCGTCCGGATTCGCGCCTTCCTCGTCGCCGGATTCCTCATCGTCCTCCTCGTCGACGGCGAGCATGATGCCCTCGCTGTCCATCAGGTCGTCGGCGACGAACAACGGCGTGCCGGTGCGCACGGCCACGGCGACGGCGTCGGAGGGTCGGGATGACACCGGCAGCTCTCGGTCACCGTGGCGGAGCACGATCTCGGCATAGTAGGTCGCCGTCTTGAGCTCGGTGATGACCACCCGGACCACGTCGGCCCCCAACGCGTCGAGGAGATCGCGGATCAGGTCGTGCGTCATCGGCCGGGGGGTGTCCATGCCCTGGAGCGCGAAAGCAATGGCCGTGGCCTCGGGGGCCCCGATGAAGATCGGCAGGGTCCGGCCCAGTCCCTCGGATTCTTGGAGTAGCAGCACGGGCGTGTTCGACTGGAGGTCCACACGCACCGCCCGAAGTCGGACTTCGACCATGGGTCCAAACCTACTCGCCGTCGACCATTCGTGCGATCACGGCGTGGGGGCCAACCGGTGGCCGGTCGGCCCGATCCGTTCCCGCCCGGCGGTTCAGCCGTTGAGCAGGTCGCCGAGCGAGGTCCGGAGGAGCGAGGCCCGCAGCTCCTGTCCCAGACGGGCCAGTTCGTCCGCCGTCTCGTGGGCCCGGGTCCGGGCTTCGGGGTTCCGCTGTCGGACCAGCGGCAGCACGATCTGCTCGACGAACCCGGCTTCGCGGTCGGCGGCGTTCTTGTAGAGCCGCAGATGCCGTGGCTCGACGCCGAACCGGGCGAACCCGGCCGCGAGGTTGGCGACGGCCAGGGCCTCCTCGTCGAAGAACTCCTCGCCGGCGACGTTCGACGCCCGGAGCAGCCCGAATTCCTGCAATTCCCGCAGGACGGCCACCTCGAGCCCGCTCGCGGCGGCCAGCTCGTCGACCGACAGGCTGGAACCGCCCAGGTCGGCGGCTGCCGAGCTCGAGCCGGCCTTGGCCCGCGACCGCGGCTTGTCGTCCGGCAACCCGCTCGATGTCGCCGAGGAACCAGACCCTGCCCCCGAGGGACCCGACCCGGATGTCGCCGCAGGGGTCGACCTCGACGAGCCCGCCTTGGGTACCGCACCTTCCGCCGTGTCACGTGGCCCCTGGCCGGACGGGGCGCTGGCGGTCGGTGCCGGTGCCCGCTCGGCTCCGGAGGCGGCCGCGGTTCCTGCGTCGTGCCCCACGGGTGTGACAGGCGCGGGTCGACCCGTCGGTTCGTCGGGGTGGCCCGGCCCGACAGGGGGTGCGTAGCCGGGGAGCCGTGCGGTCCCCGTCTTCCGAGCACCGGCGGTGGGGGCGTGCGCGACGGCCGGGGCCACCGAACCCGTCGACTTCCGTGGCCGAGCGCCCAGGTCGGCTTCCGACTCGATGCCGGGAAGCGTCGTTCCGTCCCCGGCCACGGCCCGCGTGGGCTCCCCCAGGCCGGTCGCTTCGATCACCGACGGGGGTACGTCGGCCGATGCCCGGTGGCCGACCAGGACCGGCTCGCCGGCTCGCCGGCCCTCGGAGGCGTGCCGAGCCTCGGCGGCGTGCGGACCACCACCGGATCCCGCCTCGACCCGGTTGCCGGTCGTGGACGTCCGGGAGCTGGAGGTGGACGCGGCCGGCGCGGCGGCCGGCGCTGTCCGCGCCGAGGGACTCGACGCCACGTCGGCGGCGTCGTCGTCGAGCCGGTCCTTGATGACCTTGAGGGGCAGGAAATGCTCACGTTGCTGGCGGAGCACCCATCGGAGGCGCTCCACGTCGTGCTCGTAGAACTTCCGGTAACCCGACGGGGTCCGCTCGGGATTGACCAGCCCCTGGCTCTCCAGGAACCGGATCTTGGAGATGGTGATGTCGGGGAACTCCTGTCGGAGGAGGGTCAGGACGTCACCGATCGACAGGTACGACCTGGTGCTCATCAACGACCACCTCCCGTCCAGCGCCTGAGTCGGTGGATCCTCATTCTCCGCTGGCCACCAGGTACAGGAGCTTGAACTTGCCGATCTGCACCTCGTCCCCACTGGACAATGTCGCCTCCTCGATCCGCACGCGGTTGACATAGGTTCCGTTGAGCGAACCTACGTCGCGGACGGTGGTCACCCGGTCCCGGGTCACGAACTCGGCGTGACGTCGCGACACGGTGATGTCGTCGAGGAAGATATCGCTCTCGGGGTGGCGCCCCGCCTGCGTGATGGGCTTCTCGAGGGCGAACCGCACACCGACGTCCGATCCCCGCTTGACCACCAGCATGGCCACGCCGCGGGGCAGCTCGAGCAGGCCGGCGGCCGGCTCGTCGTCCACGAGGTCGCCCGACTCGTCGACCGGCGGATTCGACACCGAGGTGTCCGGGGCAATGGTCACCAGCGCCGCGCCGCAGGACGAACAGAAGTTGACACCAGCTGGATTGCGGTGACCACAGTTCGGACAGAACACGCCCACCACGGTAGTCGCTCCCACCTCCGGGCTCACGAGGGCGGATCGGCCGCTCGGAGGAGTCAATCCTCGGTGAGCTGCCGGTAGCTGCTCGCATCGAGCAGGGCGTCGACGGCAGCCGCATCGGTCGGGGCGATCTCACAGATCCATCCCTCGCCGTAGGGATCCGTATTCAGGCGTTCTGGCGCGTCCGCCAGGACGGCGTTGACCGAGACCACCTCACCGGCAACCGGCGCATAGATCTCGGAGACGGATTTGGTCGACTCGACCTCGCCGAGCAACCCGCCGGCCTCGACCGTGGATCCCTGCCGCGGCAGATCGACGAACACCACGTCGCCGAGCGCGTCCTGCGCATAGTCGGTGATGCCCACCCGGAGCCGATCGCCTTCGGTACGGACCCACTCGTGATCGGTGGAGAAGCGAAGACCTTCCGGCACGTTCATAGCTGCGGACGATACCTGACAAGGGCGACGGGCGCCCGAGGGGTCAACGCAGCAGTTGCTCGAGCCGGACGGTGTACTCCCGGGCCCGGGACTCGGCCTCACCCTCGGTCGGCGCCTCGGCCCACACGTGGGTCAGCGGCTCCTCCGGATCGGGGAGCACGAGTGCCCACCCGTCGTCTTCGACGACCTTCACCCCGTCGACCAGGACCAGGTCGCGCCCCTGTGAGCGCTCGACAAGGGTCCGCATCACCATGCCCTTCTGGTCCCACGGGGTGTGCACCGCCTCGTGGACGATGTGGACGGCGGGGAGCGCGGCGACCAGGTTCGACAGCTTCGCGCCGGCGGAGGTCAGCATGGCCAGGAGATTGACCAGGGTGGCGGCGGCGTCGTAGGCCGGGAGGAACCCCGGGAAGATGAAACCTCCCGACTGGCTCGCGGCAAACATCACCTTCTCGGACCGGGCCACGTCCATCAGGTGCGAGGCGGACAGCTTGGTCCAGACGATCTCGACGCCGGCCTTCCGACAGATCTCCTCGGCGGCACGGCTGACCGCCACCGGAAGGGCCACCCGTGCGCCGGGGTGTGCCTCGGTGATGAGCGTGAGCAGGACGAGCAGGGCCTCGTCGTCGGTGAGGGGGTGTCCCAGGTCGTCCACGAACGTCACGTGTTCGCCGCCCGGGTCGAGGACCGCCCCGAGGTGCGCGCCTGACGCCCGGACCAGCTCCGCGACCCGAGCAGCGCTGGCCTGCCGGTCGAAGGTGAGCACCGAGGCCGTGTTGGCGTAGGGGTTGACCACCAGCACCTCGGCCTCCAGCTTGGCCAGCAGGTTGGGCATGACGAAGCTGGTGGTCCCGAAGGAGTAGTCGAGGACGAGCTTTAGATCGGACTCGCGCGCCTTCGAGAGGTCCACCGAGTTGACGAGCGCCGCCGTGTAGTACTCGAGCGCCCGCGGCGGGAACCCGATGTCGCCGATCTCGCGGGCCAGCACCCGCCGGAAGTCCTCACGGTGGTAGAGGCGCTCGATCTTGCGTTGGGTGGTCTCGTCGACGTCGATGCCCTCCTTGTCGAAGAACCGGAGGACCACCGACTGGGGGTCGTCGGGGACCAGGCGAACGGTGATGCCCGCCATGCTGGCCGACGACGTGATCTGGAACCGGGTGACCGGGACGGTGGCGGCTTCGAGGTCGTCCACGTTGACGCCGGCGGCGTTGCAGCCGACCATGATGGCGCGCTTCAGTACCCGCGCCGCCCGGCTGGTGTCCCGCGACGTGGTGACCGTGGCCCCCTTCTCGAACGTCGACGCCCAGGCCATCGACAGCCGGACGGCCAGCTCGGGGCTGATGTCGACGTTGGCGAGGCCCTGTACGCCGTCCCGGCCGAACAGCGACCGTGCACCCCTCGATTCCCAGACGATCGACGAGTTGACGATGGCGCCGGCTTCGACGGTCTTGAACGGGTAGACCTTGACCCCTGCCTTGATCTCGGCATGGGCTCCGACTAGGCACTCGTCACCGAGGACCACGCCTTCTTCGCACCGCACCCCCTCGCGGAGGTCCGAGCCGCGACCGAGCACGCTGCCGTCGATCCGCACACCGCTGCCCAGATAGGTGTTGTCGTGGACCACCGAACGCTGCAGGACGGCGTTGTCACCGATGCGCACGTTGCGCCCCAGCGTGCAGAACTGTCCGAGCCGGGCGCCCGGGCCGATCACGCAGTTGTCGCCGATGACCGCGGGCCCGTCGATCACCACGGTCGGGTCGATCTCGGCCCCCTTGCCCAGCCACACTCCCGGGCGCAGCTGGAAGCCGTGGACGTCCACGTGTACCTGCTGGTCGAGGATGTCCTGGTGGGCCTTCAAGTACGCCTCGAGCGTGCCCACGTCCTCCCAGTAGCCGTCGGCTACGTAGCCGAAGAGCTGTCTACCCGCGGCCAGAGCGGCCGGGAAGGACTCCCCCGAGAAGTCCACCGGCTGCCCTTCGGGGATGAAGTCGAAGATCTCCGGCTCCAGGACGTAGATGCCCGTGTTGATGGTGTCGCTGAAGACCTGACCCCAGGTGGGCTTCTCCAGGAAGCGGTCGATGGAGCCGTCCTCCCGGGTGATCACGATGCCGAATTCGAGGGGATTGTCGACGGCCTTGAGGGCCAGGGTGGCCAGGCCTCCACGGTCGTCGTGGAACGCCACGACCTGGCTGAGGTCGATGTCGGTCAGGACATCCCCGGAGATGACCAGGAAGCGCTCGTCGAGCTCGTCCCGGGCGTTGCGGACCGATCCCGCCGTCCCGAGCGGCGTTGACTCGGTGGCGTAGACCATCCGGACGCCGAACTCGGAGCCGTCCCCGAAGTAGGTGCGAATGGCGTTTGCCATGAACGCCACCGTGACCACGATGTCCTCGAACCCGTGCTGACGCAGCAGGTTCACCACGTGCTCCATCATCGGGATGTTGGCCATGGGCAGCATCGGCTTCGGCTGGTTCGAGGTGAGGGGACGGAGCCTGGTGCCCTCGCCACCCGCCATGATGACCGCCTTCATGATCTCGACCTCCTCATGCGCGTTCCCGTCCCGAGCGGCCGTGGCGTCCGTCGGCTAGTGCCCTACGGGCGACCGGCACGTAGGAGGCGGCGGCGATCCAGGCCAGGGCCAATCCGATCAGTCCGGTCACCCACGCGGCGATCCGGATGGGCTCCTGCCAGGTGGCGGAGCCGTCGCCGAGGAGGAAGGCCGGATACGAGAACATGAGGGCGAAGGTGCCGGCCTTGCCGACCCACAGGACATCAATCCGGGCGGCACCGAGCGACGCCAGCAGCAGGACGGCACCGGACACTACGACCTCGCGCAACAGGGTGGCTGCTCCGAACCAGACGGGGACGGCGCCATGGACCACGATGGCGATGACCGCGGTGACCACGAGGACGCGGTCGGCCACCGGGTCGAGCACCTTCCCGACGGTCGAGACCTGGTGGTACCTCCGGGCGACGTACCCGTCGACCCAGTCAGTGGCACCCAAGGCGCCGAGCAGCACGGCCGCTGCGATCTGGCGGTGCGCACCGAAGAGGAGCCAGAGGAACAGGGGGATGCAGGCCAGACGCACCAGCGTGATGGCGTTCGGGGCCGTGAGGATCCGATCGTCCCCGGGGCTCTCGTCCTCGACGTCGGTTCGAGGTCCCGTGGCGACGATCGAACGAGCGCCCCCGTGGCTCGGACGGTCAGGCCCGGACGCGGGCCCCGGATCACGATCCGACACCCCCGAGACCGTCTCGCCGAAACCGTTCACACGTCCAAGTCTACGAGCAGGGTCGACCCCGGCGGGACCACAGCGTGACCTGGCAGGTGCGTCCCGCCTCGTAGTCTGGCTCCACACCCGCTCCCACGGCCGGGTCGACACCGGACCGGGTCGACACCGGACCGGGTCGGCACCGGACCGGGTCGGCTCCGGACCGGGTCGGCACTGGACGGGGTCGGCACCGGACCGGGTCGCCATTGGTCCGGCCGCCATTGGTCCGGCCGCCTGGCGCAGGACGACCCGTGACCTCTTGATGCCCGCACGCTGATGCCGACACCCGATCCCACGCCGACAAGTGCCGAACCGTCCATGTCGCGCGGTCTGGTCGCCCTCTTCGCCGTGGCCTGCGGCATCTCGGCCGCCAACCTCTACTACGCCCAGCCGCTCCTCCCGCAGATCTCACGGGAGCTCGGCGCCAGCTCGGGTGCGACCGCCCTCGTCGTCACCGCTGCCCAGATCGGGTACGGCCTCGGCCTGGCGCTGATCGTCCCCCTCGGCGACCTGCTGATCCGGCGCCGGCTGGTTCCCGGCATCCTGCTGCTCGCCGCCGTCGCCCTCGGGGCGGCCGCCGCTGCCCCGGACCTCGTGGTCCTGGCCGTCGCCGTCGCCGTGGCCGGCCTGTGCTCCGTAGCTGCACAGATCCTCGTCCCCTTCGCCGCCACGTTGGCCTCCGACCGGCAGCGGGGACGTGTGGTCGGCACCGTCATGAGCGGCCTGCTGGTCGGCATCCTGTTGGCCCGGACCTTCTCGGGACTGATCGCCGAGGTGGCGGGCTGGCGCACCGTCTACCTGGTGGCGGGTGTCATTGTGCTGACGCTGTCCTGGCTCCTGCACCACCGGCTCCCTGACGAGGAGCACCGTGCGCCGATGGTCTACCGGGCCCTTTTGGGGTCGGTGGTCCATCTGATGCGCACCGAGCCCGTCCTCCGCCTTCGTTCGGCGCTCGGCGGACTGGCGTTCGCCACCTTCAACGTGATCTGGACGAGCCTGGCGTTCCTCCTCGTCGGGCAGCCGTACCACTACAGCGAGGCCGTCGTCGGACTCTTCGGGCTGCTGGGAGCGGCCGGAGCCCTGGGTGCCTCGTTCAGCGGAAGGCTCGCCGACCGGGGCTTCGAGCGGCGGGTGACCGGCGGATCGCTGGTGCTCATGGTGGGGGCCATGGGGCTGTTGTCGGCCGGTTCCACTCGGTTGTGGGCGCTGGTGGCCGGCATCGTGATCGGCGACCTGGGCATCCAGGCGGTTCACATCCAGAACCAGCACCTCATCTTCGCCATCGAGCCGGCGGCCAGGTCACGGCTGAACACAGGGTACATGGTGACCTACTTCACCGGTGGGGCCATCGGATCGGCCACCACTGGCATCGCCTACAGCACCGGTGGCTGGTCGGCGGTCATCGTCCTCGGTGTGTGCTATTCGGGCGCCGCACTCCTCCTGTGGGTCGCGAGCGAGGCACTCCGGTGGCGTGCGTCCCGGGTCCGGGGACCGAGTCGGACACGCCTGCGGTCCACCTCGGGGCCGTGATCGGACAAGACTTGGTCCCATGCGCAAGGTGAGGGCGGTCGATTGGATCATCGGGGCGTCGCTCTTGGTCCTCCTCGGGGGACTGCTCGGCCTGGGCCTGGCCAACCAATCCGACCCATCCGCCACTGCCTCGGCCGCAGTCCGGCAGTCGTCGACGGGGACACTCGGGTCGCACGCACCGGTCGGGGGGGCGGCCGGCTCGTCCCCGCTCCGCACCGCCGGGGCAGACCCCGATCCGACCCCGGATCCGAGCGCCCCGACGTCCACGTCAACATCGACCACCACCACGACCAGCAGCTCCACGGTTGCCCCGGTGGCAGGGCCGGTATCCGCCATCGGCGATTCCATCATGCTGGACATCCAGTCCTACCTGCAGGCCGACATCCCCGGCGTGAACGCGGACGGGATGGTGAGCCGGCAGTTCGAGACCGGGATCAGCATCGTGGCGGCAGACCGGGCAGCCGGAACCCTGGGCACCGTCCTCGTCGTCGAGCTCGGCACCAACGGCACGGTGACCTCGTCGGACTTCGACGCCATGATGCAGGCCGCCGCCGGAGTGCAACGGGTGGTGTTCGTCAACGTCGACGTGCCGCGGCCCTGGGAGGCTCCGGACAACGCCGTACTGGCCGCCGGTGTGGCCCGCTACCCCAGGGTGGCCGTCCTGGCCGACTGGTACGACCTCTCGTCCGCACACCCCGAGTGGTTCACCCCGGACCAGGTCCACCTCGAACCGACCGGTGCCCAGGCGCTCGCCGCCCTGATCGCCCAGTTCGCCTGACCGCTCGGCCGGGGCCCACCCGGCACGTTCGAAGCTCCTGGCCGTTGGGAGCCACTTGGCCCCTCCGACGTCACCCGGGCCTTTCGGCATCAACGGGCCCGTTGGTCGCCACCTGGCCTCTTCGGGGCCACCTGGGCGCACCGGGGTTTGGTGCTGTCGCACCAGGCTGCGTCGCCGGCGACACGCGACGCTCGGTTGTCGCGCCAGTGGCGGACGGCGATGTGCTACGCAAGGGCCATGCCTCGATTCGAACCGTTCGCTGGTGTCCGGTACGACGTCGCACGAGTCGATCTGTCGTCTGTCATCGCTCCTCCCTACGACGTCATCGGACCCGAGGAGCGGGCCAGGCTCGTGGGACGCCACAGTGCCAATGCGGCACGAGTGGAGCTGCCCGAGCCCGACCATCGGGAGGGCCTGGACCGGTACGCCAACGCCGACGCCCAGCTGAACCGGTGGTTGGCCGAGGGCATCCTCGTTCGCGATCGGAGCCCCTCCCTCTACGCCTACCGGATGACGTCCCCGGGAGGCCAAGCCACCAACGGGGTCATCGGCGCCCTCGGCATCGATGACGACAGCGCGGCGGAGATCCTCCCCCACGAGCAGACCCTGCCGAAGCCTCGGAGCGACCGACTCGACCTGCTCCGGGCGACCAGGACCAACCTGTCCCCCATCTGGGGTCTGTCGCTCGGTACCGGTTTGAGCGAGACCCTCGACCATGGTGGCACGCCCGACGCCCGAGCCGTCGACGATGACGGAGTCGCGCACGAGCTCTGGGTGATCCACCGCCCCGACACCATCGACTCGATCCGCAAGGTGATCGAATCGTCACCGGTGGTGCTGGCCGACGGTCATCACCGGTACGAGACGGCGCGGTCCTACCGGGCCGAACTCGCCGGCACCGGCGCCGGTGCCGGTGCCGACCTGGTCATGGCCTTCATCGTCGAACTCGTCGAGCACCAGCTCGATGTCGGCCCGATCCACCGGGGGCTCTCGGGGCTGCCCGACGGGCTCGACCTCATCGATGCGTTCTCCTCGTGGTTCGACGTCACCCGGGCAGGCGAGTTCGACGAGCGGACCGTGGGAGCGCTCGGACAGGCACGCGCCTTAGCCCTGATCATGCCCTCGGGCGCCTGGTTGCTCACTCCGAAAGACGGAACCCCGCAGGCAGCTGGTGCCGATCTGGACTCGTCCATGGTGGCGCTGGTCATCGCCGAGCTGCCCGACCACGAACTCGAGTTCTACAACAGCTGGGAGGACGGGGCGCGCGCCGTGGAGGCCGAGCAGGCGCAGGCGTTGGTCCTACTCAGGCCAGTGACGGTCGAGCAGATCGCAGCCTGGGCCGGAACAGGCCGGCGGATGCCCCCGAAGAGCACCTACTTCCACCCGAAGCCACGGACCGGAATGGTCTTCCGCACACTCGGCCCCGACGCCTAGTGTCGAGCCGACGGCCCGCCCTTGGTGTCGACGGTCGGAGCCGATAGCCTGGATGGTCGATCGAAGAGGCAGGCCCGGCACACGGGCGAGGGGGGCGAGTGACACAGAGGCGGATGGTCGCGACGGTCTCCCTCGTGGCCATCGGGTTGCTGGGATGTGGGTGCTCGAGCCAGCCCTCGGCCGTACCCACCGCGGCCCGGAAGGCTCCGATCCGCTCGGCCACTGCCAGCACCACTTCGACGACGTCCGTGCCGTCGACCAGCCTCCCGTCGGCAACCCCGACGACGGTGCCGTCGCCGGTGGTCCAGGCACCGGGGTGGAGCAGCACGCTCACCACCCTGCCGCCAGGTGGAGGTTTCGCCTCGCTCTCGTGTATCTCCGACACGTTTTGCGTGACTGCTGGCGGCGGGACGACAGGCGACGATTCGTCCCTCACCGTCGGTTCCGGTGTGGCTGTCTCGTGGGACGGGGCGACGTGGTCCGATCCGTCGGTCTACTTCCCGGATCCGGTGACCGGTCCGGTGACGGCTCCGGTGCTGCCCACCATCGACTGCACGTCAGGGCCGACCTGTGTCATCGTCGACGGTTCGGACCACGTGAGCGACGGGGACGGGACCAACTGGTCTGCACCTGCCGCCATGGCCCCGGGGCCGTCGCTCCCGGCCAATCCGCAGGACCCCGGCACCGGCCACGCCGGCTCTCGCTCGGCAGCGGTGTCCTGCCCGGCACCGACCTTCTGTGCGGCGGTGGACAACACCGGGCACGCGTTCGCACGTCGGAACGGCAGCTGGGCCCCGACCCAGCCCTTCGGACTGCCGGGGCCGAAGGGAGGTCAAGTATCGCTCTACCAGGCCGGGCGGGTGGGTGTGGCGTGCGCCACCAGCTCCTCCTGCACGGCCGTCGTCGGCGCCACCATCCTCGACTGGGACGGCATCACCTGGTCGGAGGAGCCGGCTCCGTGGGTGCCCGCGTCGGCGGGCGGTCCGTCGGGCTCGACCGCGGTTGCCTGCCCCACCACCTCGTGGTGTGTGATCGCCAGCGGCTCCGCTGTCTCCTTCCGGTCGGCAGGCCAGGGCTCGGCATGGTCCGCAGAGCAGACCGTCGACGACCGCGGCGGGCTCGATTCGATCTCCTGTCCGAGCACCACCTTCTGCGTGGCCGCTGACGGCGGCGGCTCGGTCGTAGTGTGGAACGGTACGTCGTGGTCCACCCCGCACCAGGTGATCCCGGTTGCGAGCGAGTACCCGGAGCTCGGGACGTCGGTCTCGTGCCCGGACACCGGGTTCTGCATGGTCATGAACGGGGACGGCGACTACGCGACCTATTCCAGTGGCACGGGCCCGCCCACCGGGGCGGAACCGATGCCGTGACGCGCTGCCGCCTACGTGCCGACCTGCATCGTCGGGCGGTCCGCCGGGATTACGGGCCCGGTGTCCCGATGCCGATCATTTCGGCCAGCGCCCGCACCGTGCGCCAGTTGCG
>JBKQRT010000072.1:0-9171 GCA_052143895.1 Acidimicrobiales bacterium
CCCACCTACTTCGCCCTCTACGCCCGGCGGCGGATCGAGCTCTTCGGCGCCACCGAGTCGGACTTCGCCGCCGTCAAGGTCAAGAACGCCCGGCACGGCCTCGAGAACGTGAACGCCCGCTACCGCAAGGAGGTCACCGCCGCCGAGGTGCTGGCATCGCCGATGGTCGCCGACCCTCTTCGCCTTCTGGAGATCTGCTCCACCTCCGACGGCGGGGCCGCCCTGGTGCTGAGCACGATGGACTTCGCCCGCCGGCATGCCGGCACCGAGGATCTGGTCACCATCGACGCCGTGTCCACGGTGACACCGCGCTTCCCCCAGACCGTCATCGAGATGCCCAACTTCTCGACCGACTCGGCGGCTGCCTCGTCCTCGGTCGGGCCCACCTTCAAGCAGTCGGTGGCCCTCGCCGCCTATGAGGAGGCCGGCGTCGGCCCCGAAGACATGAGCCTGGCCGAGGTCTACGACCTCTCGTCGGCCCTCGAGCTCGACTGGTACGAGGACATCGCCCTGTGCAAGGAGGGCGAGGCCGAACGGCTGCTGCGCGACGGCGACACCACCATCGGCGGCCGCGTGCCGGTCAACCCGAGTGGGGGGCTGTCCTGTTTCGGCGAGGCCATCCCCGCCCAGGCCATCGCCCAGGTGTGCGAGCTGGTATGGCAGCTCCGCGGGCGGGCCGGTGCCCGCCAGGTCGAAGGGGCCCGGATCGGGATCACCGCCAACCAGGGCCTGTTCGGCCACGGCTCGTCGGTCATCGTCAGCCGCTGAACCGACGCCGGCTGTGCCGGGGCATTTCCGTCGCCGGATGCCTCAGCTGTTGACCAGGACGAACTTCCCGAACTTCCCGCCCGCCGCGAACTTCTCGTAGGCGGCGGTGGCCTCAGTAATCGGGAACTCGCCTGCCAGCGGGACCGACACCTCGCCACGGGCCAGCAGCGCCACCGCGTACTCCTCGACCGCCCGGGACACGGCCGCCTTCTCCGCTACCGTGCGCGACCGGAGGGTCGAGCCGCCAATGGTGGCCCGTCTGCCCATGAGGGCCAGTAGGTTGAGCTCGAGCTTGGCCCCCGCCCCGACACCGATGACCACCACCCGGGCGCCGCTGGCGAGGTGCGGCAGCACGCCGGTCACCCCCGGTGCCCCGACCAGCTCGAGCGAGACGTCGTAGGGCCCGTGGTCGCCCACCGCGTCGGGCAGGATGACCTCGTCTGCGCCGAGGCCGGCCACGTCGGCGTGGCAGTCGGGGGACCGCACCGAGGCCACCACGTGGGCCCCGGCCCGGTGGGCGAGCTGCACGGCGGCCGTCCCCACCCCGCCGGCCGCCCCCGACACCAGCACTCGCTCGCCGCGCCGCAGGCGGGCCTGGGTGAACAGGGCGTCATGGGCGGTCGAGAACACCTCCGGAAAACCCCCGGCCTCCTCCCAGCGGGTCTCCTCGGGCACCGGCAGCACGACCGGTTCGGGCACCACCACCAGTTGGGCCTGGGCGCCCCCGCCGACGAGGGACATGACCCGGTCGCCGAGGGAGAAACGGCTCGTTCCCGCCCCGAGCCCGACCACCTCGCCGGCGAACTCCATGCCGGGGATGTCGGCCGGGACACCCTCAGGGGCCGGGTACTTCCCCTGCCGTTGCAGCAGGTCGGCGGCGTTGATCCCGGCCGCCCGCACCGCCACCAGCAGCTCGCCCGGGCCGGCCACCGGGTCGGGGTGCTCCTGCCACACGAGGTCCCCGTCGACGATGGTCACGGCGCGCATCGCCCCACAGTAGACGGAGGCCGAAACGGCCCCGCCGGCGCCGGCGGGGCCGAACGGTGACAGGAGGGACCGCGCACTCGTAGGCTGGTACCAGGAGGCCGTGGGCATGACGACCGCATCAGCACCAGACGACGGGGGCTCGGCGACCGTCCAGGCCTCGGCTTCCGCCCCGGCTCCCGAGGTCCGCGCCGACGACGGCTTCCCGACCCCGACCGCCGGCATGGTGCTCCACCGGGTGCTGGCCACTTCGGCCCGGACTTTCCTGTTGAACGACATGGGCAACGAGCTGGTCGACGACCGCGAGACCCACGGCCCGGTGGACGCCACCACCCTCGGCCAGCGGTCCCGACCCGTGTGGGCGCTTTCGGCCGAGTCGCCGTTCGGCGAGGCGGTGCGCCGCAATACCGAAGACGAGCGCATCCACCAGAGCCGGGTGGCCCTGCGGCGCATCCGGTCCAACCTCCGCACCTTCCGACTGGCCCTCGACCCGGCCTGGGGCACCGCCCTGCGGGCCGAGCTGGCCTGGTACGGCCGCACTCTTGGCGAGTCGCGGGACCTGCACATCATGGCCGAGGTGGTGGCGACCACCGGCGCGGAGGTGCTCCGTCCCGACCAGGTCGAACGGCTCGCCGCCAACGTGGCCGGCCGGCAGACCGAGGCCACGTCCCGCATCGCCGCCGAGCGGGGCGGGGCCCGCCGCTTCCAACTCACCGAGCAGATGATGGTGCTCTGGGACGGCCCCGACTTCAAGCCCAAGGCCGCCCGCCCGGCCGAGGAGGTGCTCGTCCCCATGCTGCAACGGGCGTGGCACGACCTGCGCGGTGCGGCCCGCACCGCCCGGCGGGACGCCAGCGACGCCAACCTCCACCTGCTCCGGATCCGCCTCAAGGACCTCCGCTACGGCTGCGAGACGGTGGCGATGGTCGAGGGCGGCCCGGCGCGCAAGACGGCCAAGGCGGCCGAGCGACTGCAGACCAAGCTCGGCGACCTCCACGACGCCGCCTTCTCGATCGCCTGGTTCGAGTCGCTGGCCTTGGAGGAGCGCGACCTGGCCGAGCCGCTGGCCCGGATGGTGGAGGCCCAGGAGCAGGCCCGGGTCACCGCCCGCAAGGGCTGGCGGGCCGAGCTCAAAGGCATCGAGCGCCGGTGGAGGAAGTGGATGACCTGAGCGGCCGCGCCGTCGGGGTCTACTCGGCCACCTCGCTCACGCCGAGGTGGTGGTCCGACTCCCACAGCTTGATGCCGCCGAGGATGCCGGCGGTGTTGTCCACGATGGTCACGTCGTCGTCGAGGTGGTCGCGCTTGACCCGTCGCGAGTTGCCGCCACCGATGTAGAGGTGGTCGAAGAACATGAGGGCGCGGAGCGTCGAGACGGCCTTCGTCACCCGCTTGTTCCAGCGCTCGTCGCCGATCTCCTTGCGGGTGGCCTCGCCCAACTGCTCGTTGTAGGTCTCACCCTTGCGGAAGGGCTGGTGGGCGATCTCGAGGTGGGGCATGAGCTGGCCCTGGTAGAAGAGCCCGGTCCCGAACCCGGTGCCGAGGGTGATGGTCAGCTCGAGCCCGGAGCCGTTGACCACGGCCGCCCCCTGGATGTCGGCGTCGTTGGCCACCTTGGTCGGGACCCCGAACCCCTCGGTGAGGACGTGGGCCAGGTGGAAGCCGGACCACTTCGCCACCAGCCCGGGATCGGTGGCCGAGCCCGGGCCGTTCTTGGTCGAGAAATGCGGGGCCGACAGCACGAGCCCGTCGCGCACCATGCCCGGGAAGCCCACCGACGCGCGTTCGGCGCGCGGAAGCGGGGCCACCAACTTGGCCAGCTGGGCCACCAGCTTCTCCGGGGGGAGCGGGTAGGTCGTCGGCACCTTCACCCGGTCGGCGACCATGGCGCCGTCGGCCCCGAGCACCGACGCCTTGAGCCCGGTGCCGCCGATGTCGACGGCCAGAGTGAAGGGGTGGCGCGGCCCGGACGAGCCGCCGCCGCCGTCCGGGACGCCCGACCCGCTGGGACCGGAGCCGTTCGACTGCTGGTGGTCGCTCATGGCTACACGCTAGAGCGCGGTGGGGGCGACACCGGTCGCACCGCCCGATGGCCAACCGGTAGCGTCGGAGGCTGTGACCGCACAGCCCTGGCTCGGAGATGCCTGCTCACTGGTCGACGCCTTCCGGGCCGGAACCATCAGCCCGGGCGAGGCCCTCGAGGAGACGCTGGTCGCCGTCGAGGCCTCCGACCTCAACGCCTTCTGCCACGTCGACACCGAGGCGGCCCGCGCCACGGCGGCGTCGGCCGACGTGTCCCTCCCCTTCGGCGGCCTGCCGGTGGGCGTCAAGGAGCTCGAGTCGGTCGAAGGCTGGCCGTACACGGAGGCCTCACTGGTCTTCAAGGACCGGGTGGCCGATCACGACACGACCCAGGTCGCCCGGCTGCGGGCGGCGGGGGCGGTGCTGGCCGGGCAGACCACCGCCTCGGAGTTCGGGGGTATCAACTGCACCAACACCCGCCTGCACGGGACCACCCGTAACCCGTGGAACCCCGAGCGGACCCCGGGCGGCTCGTCCGGCGGCTCGGCCGCCGCCGTGGCCGCGGGCCTCGTCCCCATCGCCAGCGGCGGCGACGGCGGTGGCTCGATCCGCATCCCCGCGTCCTTCACCGGGCTGTTCGGACTCAAATCGACCTTCGGCCGGATCCCGAAGGGTCCGGGCGCCCTGCAGCCGCCTCTCACCGTGGTGCTCGGCTGCGTGTCGCGGTCGGTGCGCGACACCGCCCGGTGGTTCGACGTCTGCAACGGGTTCGACCCGCGTGACACCCTGAGCCTGCCCCGGGTCGAGGGGTGGGAGGCCGGTCTCGACTCGTTCGACCTGGCCGGCAAGCGGGCGGTCGTCTCGGTCGACCTCGGCTCGGCGGTGGTCGAGCCCCGGGTGACCGCGCTGGTGGTCGAGGCGGCCGAGGCGCTCATCGCCGCCGCCCGCCTCACCCGGGTCGACGTGGTCGTCGAGCTACCCCAGGGCGGACTCGAGTGGGCCATGTCCAACCTCATCGGTCTGGCCGGCAGCCTCGGCGACCGCTATCCCGCCTGCAACGACGACCTCACCCCCGAGATCCAGCTGGGCATGAACCTGGCCGCCTACAACCTCAACGTCCAGACCGCCGGCGCCGCCGAGATGTTCCGCATCGACCTCAACGAGCGGATGGCCGACATCTTCGACCAGGCCGACTTCGTCCTCGCCGCCACCAACCCCGATGTGGCCTTCGGGGCCACCGGACCCATGCCCACCACGGTGGGCGAGGTCGACCTCATCGCCGAGTACGGCTTCGAGAAGGGGGTCGGCAACAACGGCGCCCTCACCATCCCGGCCAACCTCACCGGCAACCCGGCGGCGTCCATCCCTGCCGGCGTGGTCGACGGGCTTCCGGTCGGCCTGCAGGTCATCGGCCGACACCTCGAGGAGCAGCTCCTCCTCGACCTGGCCCGCATCGCCGAGCGCGAACGACCGTGGCCGCTGGTCGCCCCCGGCGCCCCGGACTGAGACCGACCACCACCGAGGAGACCGCCGTGCGCATCGACCTCTGGCTCCCGACCGCCAGCCCGTTCACCACCCCCGAGGTGCTCGCCGTCATCGGCGCCGAGTCCGAGGAGCGGGGCATCGGCACCATCTGGGTGGGTGAGCACGTGGTCTTCTTCCACGAGTACGAGTCGTCCTACCCCTACGCCGACGACGGCAAGATGCCGGCCGCAGCCGACTCCGGGCTGCTCGAGCCCATCAACACCCTCTCGTTTCTGGCCGCTCAGACGAGCACGGTGCGCCTCGGGACGGCCGTGCTGCTGCTCCCGCAGCGCAACCCGGTGTACACGGCCAAGGAGGTCTCGACCCTCGACTGGCTGTCGGAAGGGCGGGTCGACCTCGGCATCGGGGTCGGCTGGCTCGAGGAGGAGTTCGCCGCCGTCAACGTGCCCTGGCCGGCGCGGGGACGTCGCACCGACGAGTACCTCGAGGTGCTCACCACCCTGTGGTGCGACGAGACCTCCGCCTACGAGGGCGAGTTCTACTCGCTCGACCCGTGCTCGATGTTCCCGAAGCCAGTCCAGCAGCCGCACCCGCCCATCCACATGGGTGGCGAGAGCCGGGCCGCCCTCGCCCGGGTGGCCAGAGCCGGGCAGGGCTGGCACACCTTCAACCGTGCCCCCGACCAGCTAGCCGAGCCGCTGGCCACCCTCGGCGGGCTGTTGGCCGAGCAGGGCCGCACCCGGGCCGACGTGACCGTCACCGTTTGCCCCTACTTCCAGCCCCTCGACGCCGACCGGGCCGCCCGGTACGCCGAGGCCGGTGCCGACGCGGTGTCAGCCCTCATCCTGCCGCTCGGGGTCGACGCGGTGCGCACCGCCCTCGACGACCTGCAGCCGGTGCTCGACCGGGCCGCACGCAGCTGACCCGGCGTCGCCCGATGCCGGGGACCGTCTGGTGGGTCAGCCGGCCATCGACACCGGCAGCGACTCCATGCCGCGGAGGACCACGTTGGTCTTGTAGGTCACCTGGTCGGTGGCCAGGGCGAGGCGAGGCGCCCGGTGCACCAGTGCGGTGAGGGCCACTTGGGTCTCCATCCGGGCCAGGGGGGCGCCCAGGCAGTGGTGGATGCCGAAGCCGAAGCCGAGGTGGTTGTTGGGCGTGCGGGAGACGTCGAACCGGTCGGGCTCCTCGAACTGGTCCGGGTCGCGGTTGCCCGACGCCAGGAGCAACATGGCGAAGTCCCCGGTGGCAAACTCGACACCGCCGACCTCGCAGTCCTCGAGCAGGGCCCGGCCGGTCAGCTGGACCGGCGACACGTAGCGGAGCATCTCCTCCACCCCGCTGCGGGTGACCTCCGGATCGGTGCGGAAGCGCTCGAGCTGGTCGGGGTGGCGAAGCAGCTCGAGCGCGCCCCCAGCGATGAGGTTGACCGTCGTCTCGTGGCCTGCCACCAGCAGAAGGATGCAGGTGGAGAGGAGCTCTGACTCGGTGAGCACGGCGCCGTCCTCCTCCGCCTGCACGAGTCGGGTGAGCAGGTCTTCGCCCGGTGACCGCCGGCGCTCGGCCAGGAGCTCGAAGAAGTACTGCGAGAACTGGACCGCGGCCTCCGCCCTGGCCTCGATGACCGCCGGCGCCAGGAGGAAGTCGGGGTCGAGTCCGCGGGCCAGGGCGTCCGACCACTCCTTGAATCGGTCCTGGTCCGCCACCGGCACCCCGAGGAGGTCGCAGATGACCCGGACAGGTAGCGGGTAGGCGAAGGCCTCGACCAGGTCGACCTCCCCGGCCTCGAACGCCGCGTCCAGCAGCTCGTCGACCACCTCCTGGGTCCTGGCCCGCAACGACTCCACCACCCTTGGGGTGAAGGCCTTGGACACCAGGCCGCGCAGCCGGGTGTGGTCGGGCGGGTCGCGGAAGAGGAAGGGTCGCATCTCGGCCATGGCCGCCGCCACCGGGTCGTCGGCGGCCGGCCGTGCCCGCAGGGGCCGCCCGCCGGCCATCCGCTCGACGTCCACGTTGAGGCTGTCGGAACTGGCCCGCCGGTCGCGCAGCACCGACAGGCAGTCGGCGTGGCGGGCCACCACCCAGAACCCGAGGTCGTTGCGGTGGATCGGGGCCCGCTCGCGCAGCTCGGCGTACACGGGGAAGGGGTCGGTCGCCCACAGTGGGTCGAACGGGTCGAAGACGGGGCGGGGGGCGCCCGGATCTTTGGCCGGGGTCGGGGACGTCACCACCCGATCGTACCGGCACCGACCGGCCATGACCGGCACGGGCCGGTCGGTCCACCGGGACCGGCGTCCCAGGCGACCTCCTACCGTGGGGACTCCCGCCGTCGAAAGGTCGTCCCATGCCAGCGCCCGTGCCCGAACCCGTCCTGCTGCTCACCGGAACGTCCTCGGGCATCGGACTGTCCACGGCGGTGGTCGCCGCCGGCGCCGGCTACCGCACCGTCGCCACCCTCCGGAACCCGGTGGCCGACACCGCCCTGCGGGCCACGGCGGCCGTGGCCGGGGTGGATCTCGACGTGCGCACCCTCGACGTCACCGACGAGGCTGCCGTGGCCGCCTGCGTGGCGTCGATGGTGGCCGACCACGGCCGACTCGACGCCGTGGTCAACAACGCAGGTGCCGGCTACGTGGGCACCATCGAGAAGACGCCGGTCGACGACGTCCGTCGGGTGCTGGAGGTCAACTTCTTCGGCGTGGTGGCCGTCACCCGGGCCGTCCTACCCCACTTGTGCGAGGCCGGCGGCCGGTTGGTCACGGTCACCAGCGTGGGCGGGGCGGTGGGCCAGCCGTTCAACGAGGCCTACTGCGCGGCCAAGTTCGCGGTGGAGGGGTTCATGGGGAGCCTGGCCCCGGTGGCCGATGCGGTGGGCGTGGCCGTCTCCATCGTCGAGCCGGGCCCGGTAGCCACCGAGTTCGTCAACAACGTGGGCGCCGACGTGGGCGCGCTCTTCGCCGAGGCCGGACCGTACGAGCCGGCCATGCAGGCCTACTTCGCCCACGTCATGGCCGACTTCACCGGCGACGCCCTCCAGACGCCGGAGCAGGTGGCCGCCGTGGTGCTCGGCGTCCTGCATGCCGAGCCGCCGCCCTTGCGGGTCCAGACCAGCCCGCGGGCGGCGGCGTTCGTGGGGCCAAGCTCCGCGACCTCGACGGGGCCGCCGTGCTCGGCGAGACCCGCAGCTGGCTGCGCTGAGCCCGTCCGCCGGACGGGCCGGCGGGGCTACCGGGGCCGGCGGGGCTTCTGACCCTCAGAGCAGGGCGACGGTGCTAGGGACGAGCGTGATCCTGTCCGTCGGGCTCACGCAGGTCGGGAGGGACACCGGGTCACCCACCTTCGTGATGGGCGAGGTCCCCCCGATCACGGAACCGGACACGTCGTACTCGGTGCTGCCCGGGGTGCAGCGGCCCGGCGAAGTGGTCGCGAAGGTCAGGGAGGTGACCGTGGTCCACCCGCTCGACGTCCAGGTGATGGTGCCGCTGAGCGCGGTGGCTGGTCCCTCGATCGTCGCCGACTTGTCGCCCTTCCCGGTCGGGCTGCACTTCGAGAAGGTGACCACGACCTCGAACGACGACGAGAGCGTACCGGTCACCTTGGCGCAGGTCACGCTGTCGACGGCCAACGGCGTGGCCGCCCATGTCAGTTCGAAGGCGTCGTCCCCGCTGTAGGAGACGGCGACACAGTCGCTGGTCGTCGGACACGAGACGCCGCTCAGTTGGGTGATGGCTGCGGGCACCGTCTCCGGCACCCAGCTGGTGCCGCCGTCGGTGGTGACCAGCACCCCGGCGCCGGTGTCGGTGTGCCGACGATCACGCAGTCGGACACCGAGCCGCACGAGACCCCGCCGCCCTCGGCCGCCGTGACCGGAAGCACCACCGAGGTCCACGTGGTGCCGGTGTCGGTGGTGAC
>JBKQRT010000073.1:0-13012 GCA_052143895.1 Acidimicrobiales bacterium
GTGGCCAGGATGGTCAGCGAGCCGCCCTCTTCGATGTTGCGGGCGGCACCGAAGAATCGCTTCGGCGGGTACAACGCCCCGGAGTCCACGCCACCGGACATGATCCGGCCGGTGGCCGGTTGGGCCAGGTTGTAGGCACGGGCCAGCCGGGTGATCCCGTCGAGGATGATCACCACGTCCCTACCCGACTCCACCAGTCGCTTCGCCCGCTCGATCGCCAGCTCGGCGACGGCGGTGTGCTCCTCCGAAGGGCGGTCGAAGGTCGACGCCACGACCTCACCCTTCACTGAGCGGCGCATGTCGGTGACTTCCTCGGGCCGCTCGTCGACCAGGAGCACCATCAGGTGGACGTCCGGGTTGTTGGCCTCGATCGAGTGGGCGATGTGCTTCATCACCGTGGTCTTGCCCGCTTTGGGCGGTGACACGATGAGGCCGCGTTGCCCCTTGCCGATCGGCGACAGGAGGTCGACGATCCGGACCGTCATGTTCTCCTTCTCGTCGACCATCTCGAGATGGAGCTTCTCGTCCGGGAACAGCGGGGTGAGGTCCTCGAACCGCGGCCGGTTGCGCGCCACCTCCGGATCGACGCCTGACACCTTGTCGATCTGCAGCAGGGCGGGGAACTTCTCCGTGCTGCCCGCCGGCCGGCAGAACCCCTCGATGCTGTCGCCCTTGCGCAGCGCGAAGCGCCGGGCCTGGCTGATCGAGACGTAGATGTCCTTGTTCGACGCCAGGTACCCCTCGCACCGGAGGAAGCCGTACCCTTCGTCGCGCAGGTCGAGCAGGCCGCGCACCGGGATGAGCTCGCCCTGGTACTGCTGCTCCTGCCCGCCGCCGGCGCCCTGCAGGTCCCCCTCGCCGCCCTGTCGGTCCCGGCCTCGCCGACGCCGGTTGCTGCGACGGTTGCCCACGTCGTCGTTGCCGCCGCCCTGGCTCCCCTGGACGTTGCGGTTCCCCTGGTTGGTGCGGTTGTTGCGGCTCTGGTTGCTCTGGTTGGTGCGGTTGTTGCGGTTCTGGTTGCTCTGGTTGTTCCCGCCGAACTGGCCGCCCTGCCGTCCTCCGTCACCACCGGACTGCGGAGCGGTGCCTCCGCTCTCCTGCACGCCGTCGGTCCCACCGTGGCGCTCCGGCCGCACCTCGTCGGCGGACTCGGCGACCGTGTCGCCGGTCGGCGCGGTGTCGACGTGGTCGTCGAGCTCGACCCGCTCATCCGACCGTGTGGCGTCGTCGGAGGGGCCGAACGACTGCGCCGCGGGACGGCGCCGAGCCGGACGACCGGCCGGCCGATCGCCCTCACCATCGTCGGCCGACGGGGTGGCGTCGCCCTGTTCCGCTGGCCCGGTGGCCGTCGTGGAGCGGCTGGACCGGCGGCTTGAGCCGTTCGAGCTCGTCGCTCCGGCGCCGACCCCGCCCTCGTCACCGTTCGACGTGCGGGTGCCTGCGGCACCGCCCGCGTCGACTGACACCCCGGTGGCCTTCAGAATGCCATCGATCATGTCCGCTTTCTTCGTCCTGGTATTGGTCTTCACAGACAGGGCCTGTGCGATGGCGTGGAGCTCATCCCGCTCCTTGCCTTCCAACACCGAGCGCTCGAGCTGCTGTTCGGCAGTCATCGGCTTCCTCGTTTCAAATGTCCTCGTTGGTGGGTGAAGTGACTCCATCCACCAGGGAATCAGGGGTGGGGAGTGCGCTCCGAGATCCGTCTCGTCCGCAACTCCCCCCGACGCTGGAACCGGGCTGGCCGCGTCAGAGATGCGAACCAGGGAACCCCGGCCACGGGCCCGATCGGGCCAATCGTGGAAGCGAAGGTGCACCCATACTACAGGCACTGGACGGAACGGGCAACAACCGTCCGGCGGCTATAGCGACAGCTCGTCGAGGACCGCGTCCAGGTCGGCGTCCACCACGGTGGGAACGGAGATCTGGCTGATGGCGATGTCCGGGTCCTTCAGCCCGTGCCCGGTGAGCACGCAGACCACCGTGGCGTGGGGTCCCGCGCCGTCGGGGAGCCCCGCCTTCAGCAGCCCGGCCACCGATGCAGCCGACGCCGGCTCGCAGAACACCGACTCCTCGGCGGCGAGGAACCGGTAGGCGGCGAGGATCTCGTCGTCGGTGACCGCGGCGATCCCGCCACCCGACTCCGATGCCGCGGAGGTGGCGCCATACCAGCTGGCCGGATTGCCGATCCGGATGGCGGTGGCCACCGTCTCGGGATGCTCGACCGGGTGGCCGTCCACGATCGGCGCGGCGCCGGCCGCCTGGAACCCGAGCATGCGCGGGAGCCTGGTCGACCGGCCCGCCTCCTTGAACTCGAGGTAGCCCTTCCAGTACGCGGTGATGTTGCCGGCGTTGCCCACCGGGATGCAGTGCACGTCGGGGGCGTCGCCGAGCTCGTCGACGATCTCGAAGGCGCCGGACTTCTGTCCTTCGATCCGGTAGGGGTTGACCGAGTTCACGACGGTGACCGGGGCGCGGTCGCCCAGCTCGCGCACGATGGCAAGCGCCTGGTCGAAGTTTCCCCGCACCTGCAGCACCCGGGCACCGTGGATCAGCGCCTGCGCCAGCTTGCCCAGGGCGATGTGGCCCTCGGGGATGAGCACCGCGCACGTCAGTCCGGCCCGTGCCGCGAAGGCGGCGGCCGACGCCGAGGTGTTGCCGGTCGACGCGCACACCACCGCCTTGGCCCCTTCCTCGGCGGCCTTGGTGATGGCGACGGTCATACCCCGGTCCTTGAACGAGCCCGTGGGGTTGGCGCCCTCGACCTTCAGGAAGACCCTGGCGCCCACCCGGGCGGACAGTCGCGGTGCCGGCAGGAGCGGCGTACCGCCTTCGAGCAGTGTGACCACGGGGGTGGTCGCGGACACCGGCAGGAACTCGCGGTACTCCTCGACGACCCCCCGCCACGCCCGGTCCCGGCCCGCGCCCGTCATCCGCCGACCCCCACGATCCTCATGACACCGCCGATCTGCTCCACCGTGTCCAGGCCGGCGAGGGTGTCGAGCGTGCTCCGGATGTCGCCCTCGCGGGCCATGTGGGTCACCAACAAGAGCCGCGCCTCGCCGGCGAATCCCTCCTGCTCCATGGATCGGATCGACACGCCGTTGTCACCGAACACCGAGGTCACTGCGGCGAGCACCCCCGGGCGGTCGATCACGTCGAGGCTCACGTAGTACTGGGTCCAGATCTCCGACTCGGCCAGGAGCCGGGCCGGTTGGCGGTCCGGGGTCGGAGCGGTGGTACCGGCCGACCAGTTGCGGACGGCGTCGATCACGTCACCGACCACCGCGCTGGCGGTCGGCAAGCCCCCTGCGCCCTGGCCGTACAGCATCAGCTCGCCGGCCGCCTCGCCCTCGATGAACACGGCGTTGAAGGCGTCGCGCACCCCGGCGAGGGGATGGGACTTCGGCACCAGGGCCGGATGGACCCGCACCGACAGGGCGTCCTCGCCGTGGCGCTCCACGATGGCCAGGAGCTTCACGACATAGCCGAGCCGTTCGGCGAACTCGATGTCGACCGCCCGGACCGACGTGATGCCCTCGCGCATCACGTCGGCACCGGCCACGTCATAGCCGAACGCCACCCCGGCCAGGATGGCCGCCTTGGCAGCTGCGTCGTAGCCCTCGACGTCGGCCGTGGGGTCCCGTTCGGCAAGGCCGAGGGACTGGGCCTCGGCCAGCACGTCGCCATAGTCCGCACCCTGCTCGCTCATCCTGGTCAGGATGAAGTTGGTCGTCCCGTTGACGATGCCCATGACCCGGTGGATCCGCTCGCCCGTCAACGATTCGCGGAGGGCCCGGACCAGCGGGATGGCCCCGGCCACCGCCGCCTCGTACAGGAGATCGACGCCCTGCTTCTTGGCCAGACCCCGCAGGGCCACGCCCTCGGGCGAGGCCAACAGTGCCTTGTTGGCGGTCACCACCGGCTTCCCGGACTCGAGTGCCGCCCGGACCAGCGAGCCGGAGGGCTCCAGCCCGCCGATGAGCTCGACCACCACGTCGACGGATGGATCGGTCACCAGCCCCATGGCGTCGTCGGTGAGCAGGTCCACCGGGACGTGATCGGCCCGGCGACGCGACAAGTCGCCGACGGCGACGCCACCGATCTCCAGGCGGGCCCCGCTCTGCACGGTCAGGGCGTCGGCCCGGTCGTGGAGGATGGCCACCAGCGCCGAGCCGACATGGCCGCATCCGAGCAGCGCCAGGCGCGCAACGCGGTCGGGCGGGGGCACCAAGGTCACCCGGTCACGCTACCGTCTGATGGACCGGTAGTCCGTCGTTCAGACGTCGAGCCGGACCAGGTCATCGAACGTCTCCCGGCGGACCACCGTGCGAGCCTCGCCGCCGGCCACGAAGACCACGGCCGGCCGTGGGACTTTGTTGTAGTTCGACGCCATCGAGTGTCCGTACGCGCCGGTCACCGGTGTGGCCAGGATGTCGCCCAACGCCAGATCACTCGGCACGTACCCTTCCGAGACGACGACGTCGCCGGTTTCGCAGTGCTTCCCCACCACGCGCACGGGCATCGGCCTGACGGCGCCGGCCTCCCGTGGGAGGAAGGCTTCGTACCCGCTGCCGTAGAGGACCGGTCGGGGGTTGTCGCTCATGCCCCCGTCGACCGACACGTAGGTCCGGTGCCCGGCGACGTCCTTCACCGTCCCGACCCGGTACAGCGTGATGGCGGCGGCAGCCACGATCGACCGGCCCGGTTCGGCCGTGACCCGCACCGAGTCGGGGATCCCGGCCCGCCGACAAGCCTGACGCACCGAAGCCGCCCACTGGGCCATCGGAGGAGCCTCCTCCGCGTTGACGTAGGGCACGCCGAGCCCGCCGCCGACCACGAGCTCGGCCAAGCCGAGCGGTGCGAAGAAGCCGGCCAGCACCTCGATGGCCCGAGCGAACGGCGCCAGGGCGAAGACCTGGCTCCCGAGATGGGCGTGGACACCGACGAACTCCACGACGCCCCGATCGTGCAGGGCGGCGAGCCGTTCGATGGCCAGGTGGGCGGCACCCGACGCCAGCCCGAACCCGAATTTCGAATCGTCCTGCCCGGTGCGGACGAACTCGTGGGTGTGGACCTCGACCCCGGGGGTGATCCGGGCCAGGACGCACGGCCTCGGCCTTTCGGGGGCGGGCTCCAGGCCCCCGGGATCGCCTTCCATCCCCCCTCCCTCGGCCAGGAGCCGCTCGAGTCGGTCGATCTCGTCGAAGGAGTCGATCACGATGCGGCCCACGCCCACGGCGACGGACACCGCCAGCTCCTCGTCGGACTTGTTGTTGCCGTGGAGGACCAGCCGGTCGGCCGGGACGCCCGCGGTCAGGGCGACATGGAGCTCACCACCGGTCGAAACGTCGAGACACATGCCCTCCTCGTAGGCCAACCGTGCCATGGCCACGCAGAGGAACGCCTTGGTGGCATAGGCCACCCCGTCCCCCCAGGCCTCGACCGCCTCCTGGCATCTGGTCCGAAGGTGGACCTCGTCGTACACGAACAGTGGCGTGCCGTGCTCCTCGGCCAGCTCCAGCAGGTCGACACCCCCGACCGACAGCCGCCCGTCGGCGCCGATCTCGGCCGTCTGGGGGAGGAGCCGTGGCGCCACCGGCGCGGTGGGGTCCCCCGGGGGCGGCCCGACCGCCTCCTCCTGTCCCGACTCCCCTGTTCCCGCCTGCACGGCACCGCCGGTCACAGGGCCTCCGGTGCGGAGACCCCGAGCAGGCCGAGGCCGATGGACAGGCCGATCCGGGCCGCCTCGACCAGCCAGAGGCGGGCCTGGGCCAAGCCCGGGTCGACGCCTTCGGCCAGGATCGGGCAGTCGTGGTAGAAGCCGTGGAAGCAGGCGGCCAGCCGGCGCACCCAGGTGGTCACCTTGGTCGGCGCACGGTCCACCGCGGCGTCCGCCACCACCTCGGGGAGCTCCTCGAGGCAGCGGATGAGCTCGAGCTCGCGTTCGTGGGTGAGGAGGGAGAGGTCGACGTCGGAGAGCGGGGCCCGCACGATCCCGCGTTCCGCGGCCTTGCGGCCGACGCCCCCGATACGGGCGCTGGCCATCTGCACGTAGTACACCGGGTTCTCCACCGACTGCTCCCGCACCGAGGCGAGATCGAAGGTGGTGGCCTGGTCGAGCGAGCTCATCAGGCTCAGGATCCGGGTGGCGTCAGGACCGATGTCGGCGATCAGCGAGTCGAGCGAGATGGCGTTGCCGGCCCGCTTGCCCATGGTGACCGGTGCGTCGCCGTCCATGAGCGAGACCATCTGGCCGAGCTTCACCTCGAGCCGTCCCGGATCGACACCGAGCGCCTCGACCCCGGCCATCAAGCTGGCCACCTGGCCGTGGTGGTCGGCGCCGAACACGTCGATCACTCGATCGAACCCTCGCACCAGGAACTTGTCCCGGTGGTAAGCGAGGTCGCCGGCGAGGTAGGTGGCGTCGCCATTGGACTTGCGAAGCACGCGGTCGCGGGTGTCGCCGACGGCAGTGGCGCGGAACCACGTTGCCCCGTCCTGCTCGAAGATCAGGCCCTTCGACGCCAGCAGGTCGATCGTCTCGTCCACCGCGCCGCTCTCCTCGATGGACGCCTGGCTGTACCACTCGTCGAAGACGATCCCGACGGAGGAGAGCGTCGCCCGGATGTGGTCGATGATCCGGTCGGCGGCCCACCGGCCGGCGACCGTGACGTCGTCCGGGCCGTCGTAGGTTGCGGCCAGCTCGGTCACGTACTCGCCCGAGTAGCCGCCCTCGGGCACCGGCTCGCCGCGGCGACGAGCCAACAGGCTCTCGCCCAGGGTGCGGATCTGTCCTCCGGTGTCGTTCACGTAGTACTCGCGGCTGACCTGGTGCCCGGCGCGGGCCAGGACCCGGGCCAGGGCGTCGCCGTAGCTGCCCCACCAGCCGTTGCCCACATGGATCGGCCCGGTCGGGTTGGCCGAGATGAACTCGACCTGCACCCGCTCGCCGTGCCCGACGTCGGGGCGGGCGTAGCCCTCCTCGCCCTCGGCCAATAGCTCGGCCAGTGCGTCGTACAGCCACCCGTCATCCAACCGGAAGTTGATGAACCCGGGGCCGGCGATCTCGACCGCTTTGGTGTGGGGCGGCGGGTCGGCGGACAGTGCCTCTACCAGGGCGGTCGCCAGAGCGCGCGGGTTGGTCCCGGCCTCCTTGGCGGTGACCAGGGCGATGTTGGTCGACCAGTCCCCGTGCTCGCGGCGTGCGGGGCGCTCGAGATGAACCGCCTGCGGATCGACCCGGAGCGAGAGGCCCTCCCGTTCGGCGACGGTGGTGACGGCGCGGCTGATGGCGTGGACGAGATCATCTCGGATGGGCATGTTGCTGCGAGGATACGTCCTCCTGGCGCCCGGACGGCCAGGTGGGGCCGCCGGTGGACCGGCAGCAGATGATGTCCGGGGCGCCCCGACCGGCAGCGTGGGATGTCCGGGGCGCCGGTGGCACTACAGTTGGCCCTCGGCCGGGATTGGCCCGGTACCCGGTACCGGACCCCTGCCCGGGACGAGCCCTCGTAGCTCAGCGGATAGAGCATCGGCCTCCGGAGCCGTGTGCGCAGGTTCGAGTCCTGCCGAGGGCACACTGCCGAGGGCACACGGGATAGGTGATAGGGCCGCCCAAAACGTCCGCCAGCCACACAAGCCCTACAATTCCTGAGGTGCCGAATGGAACATTCCCTCTAGAGCGGGCGGGCCTCACCCGTGATGGTGTCTGTGGAATGTGCGGCCGACCGGGTCAGCTCTCGAAGACTCATGTTCCCCCTGCTTGCGCTAATAATCGGGACCCAGTCACTCCTCTCGTAGAACAAAGGGATTCCTCGAATGGCCCCGAAATTGCAACGGGAAGGTCTCGTGAAGGCGGTTCGTGAGGATATCTGCTCTGCGAAAGCTGCAATCGCCTAGCAGGTAACCTTTACGACCAAGAACTCTGCAGGCGTGGATGTCGCGACGGATCCACAGTGGATTCCGTATGCACGAGACGGTTGGTATGGACTTTGCGAAAGCCGAACGCAGGGGGCAATCCAATATCTGAACCTGGACATGTGACCCTTAAGCATCCTCCGCAATTTGGCCTCCCCGAAGGCGCCGCTAAGGATCACCAATAGATAGCGATGAACTCTGTGTCGAGGAGGTGTTCGTCCGACCCTTTGACAGCACCCAAGTTTGAGGAGGGCTTGTCTACTGAGAACTGGCCCTCCGGAGAAAAGCCTGCTTCCGACAGAGCCTCCGTCCTGAGCTGGAGTTCGACGATCGGATCCCGCTCAATTTCGATCGAGGTCGCGATCTCCCGTGTCACGCGAGCAAATATTCTTCGGCGCCCTTCGACAGTCTCTATGTCGTCATGGATCTCAAATCGGAAGCACTCGTTCTCAGCCAATCTCGATTCGTCAATCTCCTTGCCATGATGCTGGGCAAGAGCACTGGCATAACGAACCAATGCCGATTCGAAAGCGATCTGCCCCGAGGACACTGCAAGCTCTGTCCGAAGGGGATTCCGAAGATGCTTAATGTCGATTCGTCCAAAAGTATCGATTGTGTCGGCCATTTCGGGAACCACTTCCCGAAGTATGTCGACGAGCTTCACTGGGTTCCACGTCTCGTTCAGTCCTCGGCGCGAGATTCTGGCGAGGATACGATACGGTGATTCGGCGAACAGAACGCGACGTATGTCCTTCCAATAGAGTGATTCTTCAGAAACTCCCACGATATATAGGGGTTCCGCTGTCTCAGCTATCGGCGGAACAAGCTGATCGAGTATCCTATGGTGGACGATCCACTCTCGATCATTGTCTCGGACAATCTGATAGTCGACGGCTCTGCCTCGTAGAGGTACCAATCCAACCAACAAATTCTCGATGACTCGGTTGATGGCCTGGAACTGCCCGATCTGGCTAGTGTTCTCTGCTCGCAGCCATTCCTGACTGTCTTGAGCAATGTCAAGCATCGCCGCTATGACCGCGCTCAGGCGAAATATTGACTCTGCCTCAAGAACAACGTCGGTCTCGATGAGTTGGCCCCGCCGGAGCGTCGTCGGGTCCAATATCCAGCCAGAAGATTGCGATGCTGCACATTTACTTAAGTCCCCCGAAGCGATCTCCGGTACGGTCGCGTCGGGGCTCATCGGAGCGAGAGCCAGATGGGGTCTTTCGTAGTCGAGAAACTCCTTAAAGGTGGTCTGAACGATGGATTTGCGAACGACCTGAGAGCCTCGAGTATGTGATGAGTTCAAGGTTGAGTTAATCGAGCCCTTGGCAATAGGTACCCCTGCCTGAATCGAGGTTCCGACCTCTCCCCGCAGAGAAGATGATTCAGTCTCAGTGAACTCGGCAGCGATCGGACCGAGGCGCGACGCCATCAAGCTGTAAACGCTGACCTCGTCCAAGTAGACGAATTCGCGCAGTGGCGTTCCTGCATTCTTTGTCGCCATTTGACGTCTTTTCTGTAGGCGACGATCCTTTCGAGTGCCAAAGAGGTTCATTGTGAGCCACCGTCTGCGGAATCGACGAGCCTCTGCCGCTGTGACTGCACCCGCTCAAAACCTCCGAGGAGATCTTCGTTGGCAATGGCGGAGCGGGAGTCGACCACGGCAAGAAGTGCGGCTTCGGTCCAAATCGCAGACAGATCTGCCGCCGACCACGCTTCCGATTGCTCGGCAATCCAACCATAAGAGAGTGGTTCGTCTGTAGAAAGGCGTCGTGCTGAGGCACGGAGAATCGATTCCCTATCCCGACGGTTTGGCATCGGAAACTCTATTTCCCAGTCAAAGCGACCGGGCCGCCTCAGTGCCGTGTCAATGTCCTGAGGCCGGTTTGTAGTAGCGATCACCACAACGTTGTCGTCTGATGTGAAGCCATCCATCAATGTCAACAGCTGAGCGACCATACGTCTGGAGGCTTCGTGTGCCTCGTCTGCTCTTTGGGTAGCTACGCTATCGATCTCGTCGAAGAAAACGATTGCCCGTTCGTCTCTTGAGGCACTCTCGAAGATCCGTCGCAGGAGTTCTTCACTCTGGCCAAGCCACTTGCTAAAGATTTCTGGCCCACTGATTTCATAGAACGTTGCTCCAGATTGGTTCGCGATGATGCGTGCAAGCATCGTCTTGCCGGTGCCAGGCATCCCCGTGAACAGCACTCCCTTTACTGGCCGGGCGCGAATCTCCGCGAGTGCCTTGTGGTGCTCAAGCGGAGTCTCAATCAATTCCCTCGCTCGTTCCACAACCCTTCCCAACCCTCCAAAATCATCAAAAGACTCATTGCCGGTCCCCCTTGTTGTCTTGAAGCGGTCGACGACCGATTCATCGAGTTCGGGCAAGTCGAGGAATCGGATGGGATCTTGCGAGAGAACTCGCGAGACTCCCCGCGACAGGGTTGCCTCGACAGTGTTTCCGACGCGGTAATCAACATGTCTATTGGTCGGGGTCCTCTTCAACTGGCCATGGGTGTCGATGAGCGTAAGGTCGTTCAGTTTGAGACGCACCACCCCAATGAGGGAATCCTCCGGCCAAGTGTCCGCTGGAACACGGGTGACTGACTTTTCTCGAACCAACAACACATCGCCTGGCTCAAATTCGAAAGGGCTGTCATTTGAAGTCACGGTGGCTGTGAGACCGGACTGAAGCTCCAGGTAAACAGTTCGGGCATCGTCGTCAAGGGAACGGACTCGCCCCAGCTGTCCATCTGGGTCTCTCTTTATGGCCACTTCATCATCCTAGGGCCGAACATGCGTTCGGGATACAGAGGCGTCGGCCAATGCACACCGTCGAAACGGGTGAGGCAGTACCTTTCCAGCGAGCACGTCCCTCACCCTCCGCTCGCTCATCCCCGCTGCCTCAGCAACCGCCTTCGCCCCGATCTTCCTCAACCGGAGCAACACCACCCGATACCACTCGTCATTGTCGTCGTACGTGGTGATCCGCCCGTCGAGGTCGTTGATGGTCAGCTCCCCTCTGGATCGCTCTTCCAAGCGGTTTGACTCCTTGCCGATCAGGGCGATGGCTCCGACCGTGACCGGCCGCCTCCGCAGCAGCCCCACTGTCGCCCGCCCACAAGGCTTGCCGTCCGGTCCCAATGACTTGTCCTCCGGGTGAGTTGCGTACTTGGCCAGCACGTCGGCGAAAGTGTCGACTCGAGCCATGCCCGGTCGTCCATCCCTGGTCGTGATCGCGTTCGGCGTCGCCTCAGGGTGGTGGATGTCGATCCCCTTGCTCCCCTCCCAACGCCTGGGGTCCGATTCGAAGGCGGCGACCAGTCGGAAAGGTTCCCCGAGCGGGATGCCCGCCGGGGGTTTGGCCCCGGCCGCCGTCAGGACGAAGTTGAATGGCTTGACCTGGTCGGCATACGGACGGCCTTCGTTCAGATGGCGGAAGGCCCTCAACACCGGGGGCGAAGTGACCGTTGTCCGCACCATCGTTGGCCGATTGAGCCACTTCGGAATCTCGAACTCTTTGCCATGTGCCTCCATCAGCACCCTCTGCCAAATGTCCTTGATCCAGTTTCGGTCTTCTGAATCAGGATCAGTCGGATTGAGAAAGTGGCCCAGGCCGTGTTCGGAGACCTTGTGATCGGGGCCGAATACGGGGTCGCCATTCGAGTCCAAGTCGTAGAGGGCGTAGCGCTTAGCCGATACTGCGAAGCAGTTGGCTGTCGCCTCTAGCTTCAGGATGTCCCGCACGGCGTCCCGCTCGTAGGGATTTAGCGCCCCAAAACGGCGACGGATCGAATTGACCTGTGTGTACGACAGGGCCCGAACGGGCTCCGTTCCGTCGGGCAGGTGCTCGGGTCCCCCGGGACACGGCACCAATCCGCCCTCTTCTGTCGCCACAATGGCCAGGGAGTCGGTGTCACAAAAGGCCCATGTTCCACCGAGGTCGGTCACGCCCCGTTCGAGCAGGGCCAGCATCAGGCGGGCTGCCCCGGTGATGCAGCTGGCGAACGGCGGGAAGCAGTAGCGGCCCGCGTCCTCGGGGGCCTCGATCCGGTCGGCGAAGGGCTCCTTGCGGCCGTGGACCCGGACCGGGTAGGAGGTGCCCCTTCGGCGCTCCCTGGCGTTGAACTCGCTGTAGATGCCATATGCCCCGGAATTGCTGATCACCTTGAGTGCTCCTTGTGTCCGGTCACGCTCGATGGGATCAAGGTGCTTGTTCGACTTCACCCGCTGGCGCTCCTCCACCATGGTGACCATGGGATCCCGCAGCATGGGATCGAGTGGCACCCGCCCCCGGAGCTTCACCGAGCGCAAGCGGGCGTCGGTGCCGACCGGCACCAAGCGGATGGCTCGGAGGATCCTCGGTGGCTTGCCGGTGAGCAGAGTGGAGGCCACGCAGTCGGCCAGCGAGTACCACAGGGGCTCGTCGGACGTCAGTGGATTTATCCCGATCCCCCAAGTGCTCCCGTTGTAGGCAGCGCGAACCGGCAGGACGTCACACTCGGGCTGGACCAGGGCGAAGCCAACCAGGCCCGGCCAGAAGACCGGGTCGAAGCAGTCCTCCAACTTCAGCTGGTCGAGCATCTTGATGACTGAGGTGGTGTCCTCACGCACTCGGATCGAACGGGCCACCTGGAGCTGGTGGAGGTCGAGCAGGGCGTCGACGGTCGGATACATGGAAGTGAAGTCGACCAGGGTGACTGGTACCGGGACACGGCGAATCCTGCACTCGGCCCGTCCCCCGAAGAAGGAGGCCATGGCATAGCCGAGCACTTCCCGAGAGAAGCCCGGATGACGGTCGAGCATGGGCCGGATCCCCATGGCGGTGAGATAGGCCTTGGCCAGGGAAGCCGGGGAATAGGCCCGCTCCGGTGCGAGGTCGACCGGATGGGTTTGGAACTCAGCCAGGAGCACTTCGTAGAGGGCGACGTTGGCTGCGACATCCTGGCGGCAGTAGTCGATGTGCTGCGGGGTGATCTCCCCGTAGCCACCAGGGTCGATCTTTCCGGGAACTCCGAACGCCTCGCATGCCCCAGCCAGGGAGTAGGCCTTGCCGGAGAGGGCGAAGGCAAGAGTCCGGAGATCGAGGAAC
>JBKQRT010000074.1:0-4567 GCA_052143895.1 Acidimicrobiales bacterium
CGGCCGCCGGCGGTTCGGTTTCCATCGTGCCGCTACCGTTCGGCAACGACCGCCCGCCGGCCAGCGGCAACGCCCTCACCAACCGCTAGCATCTTCCGAACGCGGCGTCGAGGAGTCCCATGCTTGCCAGCCTGGCCAACATCTTCCGCATCCCCGACCTTCGCAAGAAGGTCCTCTTCACGCTGACCATCATTGCCCTGTACCAGTTCGGGGCCAACGTGCCGGTGCCCTTCGTCAACTTCTCGAAGGTGGCCCAGCTGTCGGCGGCGTCGAAGTCCTCGGGCGTGCTCGGCTTCCTCAACCTGTTCTCGGGCGGGGCGCTCACCCGGATGGCCATCTTCGGCCTGGGCATCATGCCCTACATCACCTCGAGCATCATCATCCAGCTCCTGGCCACGGTCATCCCCAAGCTCGAGCAGTGGCGCGACCAGGGGGCGGTGGGCCAGAAGAAGCTGACCCAGACCACGCGGTACCTCACCGTGGCTCTGGCCCTCATGCAGTCGACCGGCCTGGTCTACCTGTTCCACAAGGGCGGTGGCGGCCTCTTCGGCAGCAGCCAGAGCATCGACCTCATCCTCAACTACTCGATCTGGCGGGCCGGGTTCATCGTCCTGACCCTGACCGCCGGCACCGCTTTCGTGATGTGGCTGGCCGAACTGATCACCCAGCGGGGCATCGGCCAGGGCATGTCGATCCTGATCTTCGCCAACGTGGTCGCCGGCATCCCCAGTGGCCTCAACACGGTTCTCCAGGAGGGTGGCCGGATCAAGTTCGCGGTGATCCTGCTGGTCTCGCTGGCGCTGCTGGTCCTGATCGTCTTCGTCGACCAGGGGCAGCGACGCATCCCGGTCACGTTCGCCAAGCGGGTGGTGGGGCGCAAGATGTACGGCGGCTCGAACACCTACATCCCGCTCAAGGTGAACCAGGCCGGCGTGATTCCGATCATCTTCGCCAGCTCCGTGCTCTACATCCCCGTGCTGCTGTCGAACGTTGTCCCGTCGTCGGCTTTCCGCAGCTGGGTCAACCACAACGTGACGCCGACCAGTCTCTTCTACATCCTCACCTACTTCATCTTCATCTTGCTCTTCACCTTCTTCTACGTGTACGTCGCCTTCGATCCCCACCAGCAGGCCGACATCATCAGGAAGCAGGGCGGCTACATCCCGGGCATCCGGCCCGGGCAGCCGACCGAGCGGTACCTGGCCCACATCCTCAACCGGATCACCTGGCCGGGCGCCCTCTTCCTGGGGGCGGTGGCCGTCACCCCCTCCCTGCTGATGGCCGCATGGAACATCACCAGCTATCCGTTCTACGGCACGACGCTTCTGATCGCTGTGGGCGTGGCACTCGAGACGATGAAGCAGATCGACAGCCAGCTCATGATGCGAAACTACGAGGGCTTCCTCAAGTAAGTGGTACCCGGAGCCAGGCTCGTCGTCCTCGGCAAGCAGGGGGCAGGCAAGGGGACGCAGTGTGTGCGCCTGTCGCACCACTACGTGGTGCCCCACGTTTCGACCGGAGACATGCTGCGCGCAGCTGTCAAACAGGGCTCGCCCATCGGCCTCAAGGCCAAGGACCAGATGGACCGGGGCGAGCTGCTGGGGGACGGCCTGATCATGCAGATGGTCGCCGAGCGCCTGGGGGAGAGCGACGTCCGGGCCCGGGGCTTCGTCCTCGACGGCTGCCCCCGCACGGTGTCCCAGGCCGAGCTGCTGGCCGACATCCTGGCCCCCTTCGATCTCGACCTGGCCATCGACATCGAGGTCCCGACCAGCCAGGTGCTCCGGCGGCTGGCGGCCCGGCGGGTGTGCGTAGACTGCGGCGCCAACTACTCGCTGTCGTCGCCGCCCCTGATCAACTGGACCTGTGACGTCTGCGGCGGTGAGGTCATCCAGCGCAAGGACGACACCGAGGAGGCGATCGAGCGTCGGCTCGAGCTCTACGAGATCCAGACCACGCCGCTCATCGAGTGGTACCGGGCGCGCAACCAGCTGGAGACGGTGACCGGCACCGGGGCGCCCGACGCGGTGACCCGGCGGATGGTCAAGGTGGTCGAGGAGCGTCGGCTCAAGGGGAGCGGGTTCGGGTGAGGCGGACGGCCGACGAGCTGGCGAAGATGCGGAAGGCCGGACGGGTGGTGGCCGAGATGCACGAGGCCACCCGGGCCGCCATCCGCCCCGGGGTGACCACCGCCGAGCTCGACTGGGTCGCCCGCGACGTTCTGGACAAGCGGGGTGCCGGGTCGAACTTCCTCAATTACCACGGGTTCCCGGCGGTGATCTGCACCTCGCCCAACTCGATGATCGTCCACGGGATCCCGTCGACGTCGGTCGTCCTCGAGGAAGGGGACATCCTCTCGGTGGACTGCGGGGCGATCATCGAGGGCTACCACGGGGACGCCGCCTACACCGTCGGGGTCGGGGGAGTGTCCGAGGAGGCGGCCCGCCTGATGGAGGTCACCGAGCAGAGCCTCTGGGCCGGGATCGACCAGCTGCGCCCGGGCAACCGCCTCCACGAAGTCGGCCGGGCGGTCCAGCAGGTGGCCGAGGCCGCCGGGTTCTCGGTGGTCCGCGAGTACGTGGGCCACGCCATCGGCACGAAGATGCACGAGGAGCCCCAAGTCCCGAACTACTGGCCCGGCTCGCCGGGCCCGACCCTCAAGACCGGGATGGTCTTCGCCGTGGAGCCGATGGTCAATGCCGGGGGGCCGGAGACGATGCAGCTGGACGACGGCTGGAGCGTGGTGACCGCCGACGGACGCCTGTCCGCCCACTTCGAGCACACCATCGCCGTCACCGAGGACGGCCCGGAGGTGTTCACCCTCCTGTGAGCCGGCGGGCGGCGGCCGCTCCCGGCGTGCCCCTGGCCCTGCTCGAGCGGGCCAACTGGCAATTTGCGGTCGACCCGCTAGACTGGTCGTTCGGCTGGCCACGGGTGTGTGGTGGCGTGCCGATCCCGCTCCAGGTGGTGCTCCTCCGGTGTGCCCCCGACTGCGGTGCAGACGGACGACGGGTGCGTGGTCCGTGATGCGGGCAGGCCTCCGGGCCGAGCGGACGAGAACGACAGACTATTCGAGGAGATTCACCTGCCCAAGCCCAAGGAAGATGCCATCGTGCTGGAGGGCACGGTCGTGGAACCGCTGCCGAACGCCATGTTTCGCGTGGAGCTCGAGAACGGCCACAAGGTGCTGGCCCACAGCTCCGGAAAGATGCGGATGCACCGCATCCGCATCCTCCCGGGCGACAAGGTACAGGTGGAGATCACCCCGTACGACCTGAGCCGGGGCCGGATCACCTACCGCTACAAGTAGGCGGGCCCCCGGTACCGGCCACGGCACCTCCGGCATCAGGTGGCGGGACGGAGCAGGACGAGACAAGGAAGACAACGTGAAGGTTCGACCCAGCGTCAAGCCGATGTGTGAGAAGTGCAAAGTGATCCGCCGGCACCGGCGGGTCATCGTCATCTGCGAGAACCCGCGCCACAAGCAGCGGCAGGGTTGACGGTCGCGGACCGGGTGCAAGAGAGAAGGTAGGAACACGTGGCTCGCATATCAGGTGTGGACATCCCCCGCGAAAAGCGGTTGGAGATCTCGCTCACCTACATCTTCGGAATCGGCCGGACCACCGCACAGCACATCTGCGCGGCCACCGAGACCAGCCCCGACACCCGGGTCCGCGACCTGACCGACGAGGAGGTGACCCGCCTCCGGAACTACATCGACGCCAACCTCCAGGTCGAGGGCGACCTGCGCCGTGACGTCTCCCAGGACATCAAGCGCAAGATGGAGATCGGGTGCTACCAGGGCATCCGTCACCGCAAGGGTCTGCCCGTGCACGGTCAGCGCACCCACACCAACGCACGTACCCGCAAGGGACCGAAGAAGACGGTCGCCGGAAAGAAGAAGGTTCGCAAGTAATGGCCAAGACCACCAAGCCGGCGGCTGGGGCCCGACGCCCCCGCAAGCGCGAGCGCAAGAACATCACGTTCGGCGTGGCCCACATCAAGAGCTCGTTCAACAACACCATCGTCTCCATCGCCGACCCCGAGGGCAACGTGCTGGCCTGGGCGTCGGCGGGCAACGTCGGCTTCAAGGGCTCCCGCAAGTCCACCCCGTTCGCCGCCCAGCTGGCCGCCGAGCAGTGCGCCAAGCGGGCCATGGAGCACGGCGTGCGCCGGGTGGACGTGCTGGTGCGCGGACCCGGCTCGGGCCGCGAGACGGCCATCCGGTCGTTGGCCGCGGCCGGCATCGAGGTCGCCGGCATCAAGGACGTCACCCCCATCCCTCACAACGGCTGCCGCCCGAAGAAGCGGCGCCGGGTCTAGGGCCGGGGAACGAAGGGAAGTCAGGGACACATGGCTCGATACACCGGACCCGTCTGCCGGCTCTGCCGCCGGGAGCGCACCAAGCTCTTCTTGAAGGGCGAACGCTGCTACTCGATGAAATGCCCGGTCTCCGAGGCGGTCACCGACCGCCACAGCCGCGCCTACCCGCCCGGCGAACACGGCCGCAACCGCATGCGCCAGGGATCGGAGTACCTGGCCCAGCTGCGTGAGAAGCAGAAGGCCC
>JBKQRT010000075.1:0-6312 GCA_052143895.1 Acidimicrobiales bacterium
CTTGAGATGCACGGGCCCGAAGAACGGCAAGCCCGACCACTTCGGCTCAATGATTGCCTCGCGCTGGCCGGGGATCAGGGCGTTGATCGGGACGGGGGTGTAGGTGTGCACGACCGAGCCGAAGATATCGGTGACCACGACCTGGGCCTTGCCGTTCAGCACCTCATTGCCGGTGTTGACGACCTGGTAGTGCACGACGGCGGAGCTCGCACCGAAGCCCAACGGCGAGCTGGAGTAGGTCGCACCCACGTTGGCCGCGGCGACACCGGGGTGCAGAGGGCCGGGCACCCGCACATAGACGGCGATGCCCTCGCCGCGCTGGACCGCGACCTGTGTGCCGGAGTCGGGTTGGGTGTTGGGGGCCAGGTTGAGCGCCACGATGCCGCCCGCGTGGTCCCCAGGAGAGGCATTCGCTGGGACCTTCACCTCGAAGTGGAACTCGGTCGCCGTGCGCGGCGGCAGGTTGTACTGGTTGACCGGGAGGTTGATCCAGCTCCCGACGTCCTTGGGGTGGACGTTGGGCGGGTTGAGGGTGAAGACACCCAGTTTCCGGGTGTTGTACGCGTCGGATCCGTACACGTCGAAGTCGAGCGTGGCGTTCGAGTAGTTGGTCAGCACCGCGGTGTCCGACACGGCCTGACCCGGACCGGCGAGGAGGTGGATGGCCGAACGGGACAGGAAGTTCTTGGACTGTGACAGGGGCACGAACGACCACGCCGGCGTCTGGGTCTGGCCCGAGGTGGCGGAGATGCCACCCCCGGCGGTCGCGGCGCCGGCGAGCGGCTGGCCGGCGAGAACGATGGCACCAAACAGCATCGAGGCGGTGACGCTGATCACCGCTGCCATTCTGCGCGCGTAGGTGTTCCTCATGGTGTCGTGGCCCCCCTGGCCGGTCGCTGCCCTGAGACGTCGATGGGGGGACGGCCGGAGCCGTCCCCCCACGACGTTACCTCTGTGGGACCGACCTCAGCGGTCGGCCCCAGGGCCTGTTCAGTCCGCTCAGGTGGCGGTGGTGAGCAGGTCCATGGTGGCCGTGTAGTGACCGGCGGCCACGTACGGCGGCACTGCGAGCGACAGCGACGCGTCACAGTTGAACGCACCGCCACCGCCACCCGAAGGTGCCTCACAGAGAACCTGCGCAGGCTGCGAGCCGAAGTCGGCCGCACCGCTGTCGCTGGTTCCGAGGTTGGCAATCGGGCCGGCCTGGACCTCGTACAAGAGGCCGCTCGGGCCCTCTGCACCGGTCGACGGCCAGTTCGGGTCACCCGCGTGGTTCGACGGTGGCGTCGAGCCACCGACCTGACCGGTCGCGGCGTTCCCCGACGGGTTGTTGGACCCGGCGTTGTCGTTCACCGTGGGGCACTTGATGTTGCTGTTGGTGCCCGTGGCGGCCGATCCGGCTGCACAGGCATCTGGCCCGTAGACCGGCGGCGACACCGTTCCGCTGGGAACGACCCCGGCGGCAAGGTTGCCCGGGTAGGTCAGGCTGACCGACGGGTTCCACGTGAGGTAGTCGGCGGGGATGGTGTTGTCGTTACCGACATTCGGGCCGATGAAGTCCGACTCGAGGATGCCGGTCACCGTCCAACCCGAGAGCGTGCCTCGGGAGTCGTTGACCTCGACCGTGTTCAGCTCGCCCTGACCGGCCTGGAAGACGCCCGGGCCCAAGGTGACTGGGCTCAGGTTGACCAGGATGGCGCTCGGGTTCTGACCCGGGGCACCGATGCCGCTGGTGGCGGCGTACTCGGTGACCGTGAGGTCAGTGCCGTTCACTTGCTGGCCGATGCCCTGCTGCACGAGGCAGCTGCCGACGCTCGCGATGTTGCACGTCGCCGTCAGGTCCACGACGCTCAGTGGTCCGAGCACCGCAGTGGCGACGGTGGTTGCACCGACCTTCTGCGTGACGTCGATGGTCCACGAGCCCGGCACACAGAGCGTGTTGTTGAAGATGGCGCTCGACAGGTCCGAGGTGTTCACCGTGAACGTCTCAGTCCCACCCGAGCCGACTGCTCCCAGGCTGGTCGCGGGCTGGTTACCCACGGTGCAGCCGGCAGGCGGAACCCACACACCGCTGAAGGTGCTGGTCACGGGGGCCCAACCGGTCGACCCAGAGAAGGTCGCGCTGGTGTTCGGGCCGACGTTGCCGGAGGGACCGGTACCACCGGTGCCGGTGCCACCCGGGACGTAGAAGGTCGTGGTCGCGGTCAGCGATCCTGCCTCCAACGTGCCTTCGGCCACGGTCAGGCTGTGGACGCCGGGAGCCAGGCCCTCGGGAAGCACGATGCCCCCGCCCAGGACCGGATAGGTCGGCGTGCCCGGCGCGCCAAGGGCGTAGGACCCGGCACTGACGGTGAGCGTGCTCGATCCGGTCCCGGCGGTGCCGGCCGACGCGATCGGCGTGGCCCCGTCGATCAGGACGGACGGGTTCGGGATCGGCGAAGTGCCACCCGTACCCTCTTCCCCGGCTCCCCACCAGTAGCCCGTCGTGCCGAGTTGGGCCGCGGTGAGCGGCGTCGTCGACGTGTTGGCGTTCACCACGTAGTTCGCACCGAGGTTGATGTTCGTCGGCGTCGGGGAAACCCCTCCGGTGAAGGCGAGGTTGACCAGAATCAACGGATCCTGTGTGCCCTCGTCGGCCGCGGTGACCAGGTTGGACTGAGAACCGAGGTTCTCGGCCACCAGGCTCGGCGGCGCGGTGACGTTGGTGTCACCGTTGGTGTACAACGAGTTCAGGTTCTGGTTGTAGTCACCGGACGCATTCGCTGAACCAGCCAGGTTGGCGTGGGACAGGTCGGCGTAGCTCTCCTCGTTGGCCGGGTTGTCGTACGCCGCCAAGCCGGAGGCCTGGACGACGGCGACGCTCTCGTTCGCACCGAGCCCGGTGCAGTTGAAGTTGATGGTGTCGCCGGGCGTGGCGCCGCTGATGGTCCCGACCGGCTGCGTGGCCGGGTAGATCAGACCGGTGGCGGTGACGTGGTTGCCGGTGTTGGTGTCGGTCACCGTGCACGAGTACGCACCGGGCGGCGTGACGGCACCGGCCGCTGTCGCCGTCAGTGCGGACACCCCGATGGCGGCGCCCATGAACCCACCCATGAGGGCGACTGCCCCCAACGCGGGTCCGAACTTTCTTTTTCCTAACAAGTTGGATCTCCTTTTAAGAGTGAGCGACGGGTGTAGTGGGCTCCCGTAAAGGCAGAAAGCCCAGCGGCCCCCCGCACTGTCGTCGCCAAGTAGTCACTGCAGGACCCGGACCGCGGGCGCGACGCACTCACCGAAGTGAGTGGACGACTGCGAGCACGACCGGGATAGTGCAACTCCCCCGACCCCCTTTCGCCGCAGGCGGTCTCCCGGCGCGGCATCCCCTAACCGAACACACGCGCTGGCGAACATCGCCAGAGCGTGACTCCTCCAGCGGTCCGACATCCCCCGTTGAGACCAGGCGGCAACCTAGAAGCAACTTTGGCCCGCGTCAAGCGCGTGTTTGAAGATGCGCGTGCGCGCTGTCGCGGCGCGGGCAATTCACCCGGCGTTGCAGCGGTGGCTTGTTCGGAGGCACTCCACCGGTCCCCTGCCCCGGTCAAGGGGAGTGCCGATCCCGCCCACTCGGCTCACGCTCCTACACTCCCCGCCGTGACTCGCACGGGCAGGGTCGTCACGCGCATCGGGCTTGCGCTCTTCGCCGTGGGCGTCCTGGCCATCGCCTTCGTCGCCTACCAGCTGTGGGGCACCGCCCTCTACGAGGAGCAGGCACAGTCGCACCTCAAGACCGAATTGGCGCAGCAGCTCCACCACGCACTCCCGACCTCGACGGCGCACCTCGACGCCAAGTCGCCGCTGGCCGGACTGCCTCCACTGGCGCACCAGACGGCGCCGGCGGCGCCGGACCCGGCGGTCAACCAGCCCATCGGGCTCTTGTCGATCCCCAAGATCGGCCTGCTCGACGCCATCGTCGAGGGTGTGGGCGAGGCCCAACTGGAGCAGGGGCCGGGTCACTACCAGGGCACGCCGCTGCCCGGGCAGGCCGGCAACGCGTCGATCGCCGGGCACCGCACCACCTACGCCCACCCTTTCTACAACCTCAACGAGCTGACCCCTGGTGACGGGATCTACATCCTGACCAAGCAGGGATTCTTCCGCTACAAGGTCACGCAGTCCCAGGTCGTCGCACCGACCGACGTCGCGGTGCTCGATTCGAAGGCGAACCAGTCGACGCTGACCCTCACGACCTGCAATCCGCGGTACAGCGCGGCCACGCGGCTGGTGGTGACCGCCGACTTCGACCCCGGGCCGGGCAACGCCGGCAGCCGGCCGTCGTCCACCCCGACGACCGTCGCCGGGACGAAAGCCAACGTATCGACAATTCCTGGCGACTCCCTGACAGGCACCACCAACCCAATCTGGCCCGTGGTGCTGTGGTCGGCTCTCACGGTGGTCTTGGCCGTCGCCGTGTGGCTCGTGTGGCGCCGCTCGCCCCGGAGATTCCGCTGGCTCGTCGTCCTGGTGGGAGTGCCGGTGGTGCTGCTGTGCCTGTTGACGTCCTTCGAGCACATCAGCCTGGCTCTGCCCGGCAGCTTCTGAGGATCACGCAGCGTCCATGGCGCGGGCTGCTTGACGGCCGCTCCACACTGCGGCCAAACTCACGCCCGCTGCACCGGAGTCCCGTTCGGCGGGACTCCACATCGGTAGGGGGTCGTGAGGGGTCAGGGTCGGGCTTCATGCCCGGGGGGACAAATGCGACGTTTCGGTAGAGATGCTCGGTTCGCTATGGCTGCGGCCGTGGTACTTACTTCGGGAATGGTCGGTGTCCTGGCCTTTTCGAGCCCGGCGGCAGCGGCGCCCACCCTGGGTGTCTTGCCGAACACCGGGCTGACCAACGGGCAGTCCGTGACCGTGACCGCCTCCGGGTACCCGGACAGCGCGACGGGTGCCGTCCTCGAGTGCAGCAACGCACCAGGCCAGCCCACCATTTCCGTGGCCGGGAACGCGGTGCCGGTTTCCTGCACGAATCCCTTCCTCACGCTGAAGACGACGACGGCGACGGGAACTCTCTCCACCAGCTTCACGGTTACCACCGGAACGGTCGGGCCCCCTGCGTCGGGCACCGACAGTGCCGGCAACGACGCCGCCACCGACGCCGCGCTCTATCCCTGCCCACCCACTCCGACCCAGGTCAGCGCCGGTGACTCGTGCGTGATTCAGTTCGGAACCTCCGATGGGACGGCGGCGACACCTGCGCCGATTTCCTTCGCCGGAGGGGGTGGCGGCGGCACCACGACCACGACCACGACGGGGGGCGGCGGGGGCACCACGACGACGTCGAGCACGTCGACCACGACCACGTCGAGCACCTCGACAACCACGACGTCGAGTACGTCGACCACCACGACGGTGCCGTGCAACGCGAAATCGACGACCTCGACGGGTTCACCCAGTCTCACGGCGAACCCGGGCACCTGCCTGAACGGCGGATCCCAGGTCACGGTCACTGGTACGGGATTCGACGCGAACTCTCCGGGTGCCATTCTCGAATGCAACAACGACGCCGGGCAACCCACGGCGACCCTGGGCGCCCCGATCAGCCAGGCGGTTCCGGTCTCCTGCACCGGGGTCACCGCGGCCGGACTTATCACGACGACCGCTTCCGGAGCGCTTTCCGCCAAGTTCACGATCGCCTCGGGAACGACCGGCCCGCCCTGCGGGAGCACCTACCTGGTCACGACCTGTCCGACCACCGACAGCTCCGGAGGGAACCCGACCACCGACGCGGCGAAGTACCCGTGCCCACCGACGACCGCCCAGCTCGCAGCCGGCGATTCGTGCACACTGTCCTTCGGCGATGCCGGTGGGAAGCAGGCCACCGTCGCAATCTCCTTCGTGCCCGCACCGACGCCGGTCTCGCCAGCGGCGGCCGCCGCCGCCAACTCGGCCAGCACCACGGCGACGACGACGGCGGCAGCCGCCACCAAGGCTGCGACTACGTCGGCCGCGACCACCGGAGCGACCACAGGCGCCAGCACCCTGGCCTTCACGGGTGCCGGACCGGACACATGGCTCACGCTGCTCGGTGGGCTGCTCCTGCTCGACCTGGGCTTCCTGGTCATGACGCTCTACTACCGCCCCCGCGAGATGTTCGTCATGGTGGGGCGCGGGGTCGTTCTCGGGCGCCAACGTCCATAACAACGGCTCGTTGCTGTTCACCGGCGAATTGACCCCCTCGCTCGATTTGCAACTTTCCTACGCCAACGACCTCTACGCCTACCAGGAGACTTTCGGCGATGTGTACAACCCCGATCCCCATACCCTGAACCCCAG
>JBKQRT010000076.1:0-4943 GCA_052143895.1 Acidimicrobiales bacterium
AGCAGGAGTCAAGTTCTACGTGACGGTCGGGTCGTTCTTCCCAGCCATGGTGTTTTATGCGATGCGGGTCGGCGACGACGACGGAGGCGACCGCATTGAAGTGGTCTCTTTCGTACCTGACGAAGAGTACTGGGATGTCATTGGCGATGATCCCGAGGATTGAGATTCGGCCTTACATGGATCCCGCGGTTCCACCCGGCACCGATCGAAGACGCCTTAGCGCGCCCGGGTGTACGCGAGCGGGACGAAATCGCCCGGGGAGCTGTTCCTCACGGCGCGGATTCCACCGGGGTTACGGAGATCGACAGCTATCACGGAATAGCTCGCACCATCATGGAGTGCCCGCAGGACGTCGGCGACGACGAGCGTGCTGGCAAACGTCCCGACGAAGGCCGCGCCGACGGTGATTCCGGCAATGTCGAGCATGCCGCACCTCGCGGCTGATGGTTCCACCCCGGCCTCCACCTGCTCGGCGATCTCGGCCTCGTAAGCTTCTCCGAGCGGGCGAGCCATCCGAGGGTCGTCCGGGAACGCTTCGGCAGGGATCGTGGCCGAAGGGAATGTGTGTACGACCGTGTCGAGGTACTCGACGGGACCGGATCCGATCCCGGCGTCAACGATGCGGACAAAGCCTGCATCGCCCAGCTTTCGCCGGGGTACGACGTCGTCAAACCCGGCCAGTGCGACGATCGGCTCGTTGCGATCCCGATTGCCATGCGATACCGGGTGAAAATGAGAGTCAAAAGCTCGCTCGACGACTCGTGTCCTCAAGCCGAGAGTCTCGAGTGCTGCCGCCACGGTACGGGCCTTGGACCGATGGATGTCGTGATCTGTCGTTAAGAGCTGGGTTGCCGTGTTGCCCTTGACGATGTGGTCGAAGTCCACGATGCCGAGACAAACATCCCCGGGTACCGCATAGGGCAGCATGCCCAACGTCCAGGCGTAGGCCTGGCCTAGGTGCCCGAGGCCGAGGAGCCAAAGTGCCGCGGGGAGGTACTGCATCTTCGGGCCGGCTTCGGCGCTTCGCCAATGGAGATCCGGCTGCCACAGGGAGATCCCGACATCACGCCGGCCCGGCACTACGCCGCCCAACTGCTGCTGGAAGGTTTCAGAGATCCCCAAGGCAGCGGCCACGATTCCGGCGGGAATCGTGGCGAACCCGTCCACAGCGTCGTCTGCGGACTGGCCGACGCCGCCGGACCAGCCGCTCCACGTGAGGTGGAGCGCCGGCGTCCCCGGCGTGGACTGGGGGTGGCCGATCACCAGCGTCGGACCATCATCGGCGAGCCGTTCGACAACCGTACCCCCAAAACACATGACGACCTCCGACGCCGCCATGCCTGAGGTCCATCCGGTGGTGAGGGGGGAGTCAACGTCAAGGCGAACGCGAACCCCACCGCAGTAGGCCCGCCGACCGGCGTTAACTACAGTCGCGAGCGCGGCCTGGGCGCTCGGGTCGGACGCGATCTCGGGTCCGACGGATACTTGGAGTACGAGACTCTCGAGATACCGCGCTGCCTCTCCATAGTCCCTGACCCGTCCAGAGTCGATGAGGATCTTGGCTGTCCTGTCGATGTTGTCCGGCGCTTCCCAGGTCACACGAACCGCCGGATGAAGAGGCGCCGTGCCGCATCGTGGCCGGTCCAGGTCTGCCAGCTGTGACCGTCATAACGGTGGACGCCGACTTCGCCGGCTCCGATGGGGTGCGTGGCGAAGTCTGGGACGATGAGGGCGACGTGGCCATCGACGGCGACCATCGGGTTGCCAGAGTCGATGCCGCTCTGGTGGACGCTCCGACCAGGGTGGGTATGCACATCGCCGTTTACGACCTTCTTTTCGGCATCACAGATGTCCCATAACTTGCTGTAGGCGAGGCCATCGAAGTGGATACCACCGGTGAGGCAGTTCGGATCGAGGTCGTCGAGGTAGACGACCCGGGTCACGGTGCGCATGTCGCCCGCTCGATCAGCCAGTAGGAACGCTCCCGACTCTCGAGAGCCGCGCCCTCGATGTCCCAGTTCGGCGACCAACGCATCCCAGTCCGACTGGCGAATACGCAGTAGGGCGTGCCGGCCTCTAAATCCCCAGATAGTCATAGGCGTTGAGCACCTCGTAGACATTGGACAAGATGAAGCAGAGATCGCGCGTCGGGTTCCACGCCTGTTGGGGGTGCTTCTCGGCCCACCCTGGGTGAGATTCAAGGGCGATGCGATCCCAGGGGGCGTACATGGCGGTGGAGCCGCCGGTCCAACCATCGACCCGGAAGAGCTGGGCGGCGCGAGCGCCCTTGGGACGTCGCTCGGCCGGCAGGGAACTGTTGGACCCGACATCCCACAGACCTCCGGTTGGAGCAGCATGCGGATAGCCGCTCAACTCCATGCGCAGCACAAATTCGGCGGGACCGCCTGGTCGTGGGGCGGCAGACACCGCCACAAACGCAAGGGGCCAGGACACCGAGATGAGCCGCCAGCGACCGGCGGCGACCCCAGCCAGGAAGCGCCCCCCGCCAAGGTGCTCATGTAGGGCACGCTCGTCGGGTGCCATCACGACAGTGGTCATCCTTCGAACCGAGAGCGGGGCAGCAGGTCGAGGGTGACCGTGCACGAGCCGGGCTTGACCAGGGAGCCGATTTGAACGCCGTCGTCGAGGAAGTGGTCCGCACCGGGCTCGGCAAGCACGTGGAGCGCAGCCTGCTCTTCGGAGAAGTTGGCAACCTCGGGGCCAAATGCCCACTTCTCCACGGTCTTGATGGTCGTGGCGGGGCCGTAGAAGTGCTCGAAGTTTCCGTTGAAACGGACCACGACCTCGACCCGGTGACAGTGGCCTCGGTGGACATGGTGGTGGTGCCTGATCCCAGCGTTCTCGATCGTGATGTCGAGGCTGATCTCCTCGTCGACCTCTTCGATCCAGATGTGGCCGTCGGCGTCGCCCTCGACGAGCAACTCTCTGACCTGGATGTTCGCCTCGATCTCTTTGATCTCGGGGTGCTCGTTCCCTGGGGTGTGAATGAATAGTTCCATCTGGACGCTCCTTCGGCGAAGTATCGACCCAGCCCCGAGGTGGAGCCAGTACCATGTACCTAGACGGTACATCAAAAGTATATACCCACGAGGTAAACAAGTTGGACAAACCGAATGGACGTGACCTTTGGCAGTGCAGCCCTGGCGACTTTGTGCAGTTCAGAGGGGAGGTTGGCTCAGCGTTGGGGTCCAGACGTCGCCAAGATCGTGGGCCGTCGTCTCTTTGACCTCACAGCAGCAACGGCCGCAAACCTCGAACGCCTCCCTGGCGCGAGGGTCATGGATAGCGGGGCCGACGAGATCACGATTACGTTCGGCGAGAGCATCGTCATCCACGGAGTTCTCAACCCCGGGGGGGCCAGAGGGCACAGGGCACTGGCAGACGTGGACCACATCGTGATTACCAGCCTCGACGTGCAAAAGGGAGGCCTACGGTGAGCGAGTTCAAGAGCTACCCGTTCCAGCCGGACTACGTGAGTCCTCCCGGCGACACCCTTCGTGACCTGCTGACGGAACTCAACTTGTCGCAGGCAGAATTGGCGACTCGAGCCGGCCTCTCCACCAAGCACGTGAACCAGATAATGCAAGGGCAGGCACCGATCACCTTGGAGACGGCGATCATCTTGGAGCGCATTACTGGGATGCCGGCAGCGTTTTGGAACCGACGCGAGGCCGACTACCGCGAGGGCCTGCTTCGCACCAAACTCACAACCCTGAATGCGGAGGACGAAGCATGGCTTAAGTCGCTCCCCGTAAAGGAGTTGCAAAGCCGCAAGCACATTCCCATGGAGAAGGACAACGGCCGTCTCTTTGATGCGGTCTTGAGCTTCTTCGGCGTCGCAGATCGCGCCGCTTACGAACGAGTATGGCGTGGACCCGTCGCTTCGTTTCGCCGGTCGCCGGCGTTCAGCAGCCATCCCGGTGCGGTGGTGTCGTGGTTACGAATCGCCCAGATCGAAGCACAACCGGCCAAGGTTGAAGCGTTCTCGGCCTCGCTGTTCCGTGAAGTGCTCAAGGAAATCCGTTCGCTCACTGCGCACGGCGATCCCAACCGCATGGTAGAGATGTGTGCGGCGGCGGGTGTCGTCGTTGTCTTCGTACCGGAAGTAAAGGGCTGTCGAATCAGCGGTGCGGCGTGGTGGACGAGCCCTTCCCGAGGAGTGATCGCATTGAGCGATCGCTACAAGAAGGACGACTTCTTCTGGTTCACGTTTTTCCACGAGGCAGCGCACCTGCTTCTTCACTCGAAGAAGGAGACTTTTGTGGATGATGGTACCGACGACGATTTGTTGGAGGACGAAGCCAACAGATTTGCTGAAGAGTTCCTCATCCCATCAGATCGAGCAAAGCAGCTCCGCACTCTGAATACCGATGCTGAGGTCGAAACCTTCGCTCAGTCGATCGGTGTCGCACCGGGCATCGTCGTGGGCCGAATGCAACACGACAAGATCTGGGATTACAAGCGGGGTCATCGATTGAAGCGGTCCATGCACATTGTTGAAGACTGAGACACAAGTGCCTTCCAATTCGTTTGCGATACCTCGCAAAAGAAACGTCAGAGGCCGCTTCTTTTCGTAGCACGAGTGGCGGGCAGGTTTACGCTGTGGATTCGGACTCGTAGCCTTTCTGTCCCCTAAGCACGGCCATTTCCTCCGACCAGCGGGTATCACGGGTCACTGGTTCATCCGGGTTGTGCGACACAGCGGAGCACCCCGGACCGATGCTGATCGTTCGTCGGATCCGTTCACGACACCTCTCAGCGTCATCGTGCCATCTGATTCCCGCTGCGGCATCGACGGGCTCATTGGCGTCATAGATGGCGAGCCACGCCACACGAAGCGCGGCCAGCTCCTCGACGACAAAACCGTGGCGCCACCAGCACGGCCTGATCCAGTCCCCTGCCGCCGCGTATCGAACCTGGAG
>JBKQRT010000077.1:0-20792 GCA_052143895.1 Acidimicrobiales bacterium
CGCTAATCATACGCCTTTGCCCGTCGTCGGATCAGTGTCGAAAGTCCCCAAACATCGGGCCAGTCACAACCTCGGCCGGCGACATGGCACTCGGTTGACTTGAGGGAGGCACCTGGCACCGAAGCCGGGAGGAGATGCGAGGCTGGCGGCCGGAGCCGACAAAGTCCAGACGGGGTTGTCTCGGTGCAAGCTGTCGTCGGCCGGGCTGATGTTCCACAAGCCAGGTGAGGCGATCTTCGAGCACGGGGATGAAGGGAATCTGGAAGACCAAGGATCGGACAGACGCCAGTGCAAGTGAACACCTGCGGTGGCCAGCAGGGTCCTTCGGCTGTGCCCTCGCCGACGACGAAGCGGCCAACGCCTGGCAGCCGGCGGACCGCGTCAGCGGATCGGTCGTGCCGGCCGATCGGGTCGTCCCATGCTCAGCAGCAATGGTGTCGGCTTGAAGTACAGGGGCGTCCATTCGAAGCGCCCAAGTGGTTCCATCCCACCGATCACCAGCATGCCTGCGGTGGTAAGCAGGCGGAGCGACTTCTCCACGGTTTCCGTGCTACCCACCGTTTCGTAGGCGTACACCGGGACCATCCTGTCACCAGGCTCAGCTGCTCCGCGGCACGAGGGGGCGAATTCCCAGCCGGCAAGCCATCTCGGAGACAAGGTCATCGGGGCTACAGGCAGCACCGCATGGGCACCTATCTTGACAGCCAGTACGGAGCACGCCCCTAGGCGGCTTACCACCCAGACCTCGGTTGTCGGATACGAGCGACGCAGTAGGACCACGCCGGCCTATGGCGAGCGTGTCGGATCCGTACCCGAGGGCGGGCAACGACGAACCTGGCGGGTACGGCAGGATCGATTCCGACGACGAGCTCGCCCTCTCGGCCAATGGTGCGGCCTCGTCAGTCAGCCCCGCGTCGAGGGTGCCGGCAATCCGCGGGAGCGTCTTCTCTGTGGGGCGGGTGGAGCCGCGTTCGATCCGGCTGATAGCGGCCTGGTCGATGCCGGTTCGCTCCGCCAAATGTGCCTGGTCAGCGACCGCTTCTAGCGGAGCTCAGCGATCTGGACGGCAAGGCCGTACGCTCGCTCGAAGAAGGCCCGACCTCGGTGTAGCTCTTCGTCATGACCGATGTGTGGGCTCTTCCCCATATCCCCGTCAAGCTATCGCCGCAACCCACGACTCGGGCGGTTAGTGGCTGATAGTGCAGGGATAGCTCGGTCTTTGCCTTCGCTGACGCCAACTTCTTGGGGTCCCTGCCCGCAGTAAACTGTGAGTGTGGAGCAATTGGGCGGGCTCGACGCGGCGTTTCTCTCATGCGAGACGCCGACGATGCATATGCATGTCTGCGGATTGCTCGTGCTGGACACCTCCACCATGGGGGAGGGCGACCCCTGCGAACACATCCGGGCCATGCTCGAGGAACGGTTGCCCGGCATCGCCCCGATGCGGCACAAGCTGGCTACTGTCCCGCTGAACGTGGGGCGGCCGTTTTGGACCGACGACGCCGGGCTCCATATCGACCGTCATCTCCGGCGCGTCCGGTTGGCGCCGCCCGCTGACGTCCGGAAGCTGGCCGAGCTGGCGGGCGAGTTCGCGAGCACCCAGCTCCGACGGGATCGCCCACTGTGGGAGATGCTCCTTGTCGAAGGCCTGCCTGGCGATCAGGTCGCCTTGCTCGTCAAGATGCATCACGCCACTGTCGACGGGATCACGGGAGCGAACCTGATGGGGGAGCTCTTCGACCTGGCCCCCGTTCCGCCGCCGGCGTCCCTCCGCACTGCGCTTCCGGCCTCCCGCGCACCGAAACCATTTGAACTCCTGGTACGCACGCTCCTGAAGCGACTGGTCGAGCCTGTCGAGATCGTCAAGCTGCTCCCGACGACCGTGGGGCAGGTCGGTGGCGCGGTCTGGCAACTGGCTGTCCGCGGCAATGGGACCCCGGGGATGACGATGCCGTTCACTGCGCCGCGCACGTCCTTCAACGCCACGGTGACCGGCAAGCGAACCGTGGCGTTCATCGACGTACCGCTCCAGGAGGTGAAGGCCGTCAGGCAGGCCTTCGGCGTCACGGTCAACGATGTCCTCACAGCCGTGGTCGGCGGGGCGCTGCGCCGGTACCTCGCAGACCGCGGGGAGTTGCCCGAACGACCGCTGGTTGCTGCCGAGCCCATCTCGGTGCACGAACAGGCTCACGGTGTGCAGGGAGTCGCCAAGATGTCAGTGATGTTCACCACCCTCGCCACCGATGTCGACGACCCCGTGGAGCGGCTCCGCACCATCGCCGCCTCCAACACGCTGGCCAAGGAGCTCCACGCCATGGTGGGCGCCGACACACTGCTGCAGTGGTCGGAGCACTTTTGGCTCAACGGCTTCTCGCTGGGAGCTCGCCTGTACTCGCGGCTCCACGGAGCGGATTACCATCCCGTGATCCACAACCTCATTCTGTCGAACGTCCCCGGCCCAACGATCCCCCTCTACCTGGCTGGCGCCCGTCTCGTAGGCATCTACCCGCTCGGCCCCCTGATGGACGGTGCCGGATTGAACGTGACGATCCTCTCCGAGGAGGATCGTGTCGGGTTCGGCATCGTGGCATGCGCCGACCTGGTCCCCGATGTATGGCAGCTCGCCGAGGCCATCCCGGAGGCGCTGCATGAGATCGGCACGTGTGCGCGCGGCGTGGGCAACAGCTGAGCGCCCTCCGGGCGCATCCCGCGGCGTGGAGGAACGACGCCGCCACGGCCTCGGCCACGAACGCCCTGACCGCCTTCGACCAGAAGAAGCCCAGGCGCCCTCCGGGCTAGGCGGCGAGCGTCGGGCGGTCCCAGTGCAGCCACAGCCGATGCGCCTGGCCAAAGGTGGACATCCGGTCACCGAGCCCGGCGAACATGTACCGGCGCTCCGGCGCCACCGCCAGGGTGGCGACAGTGCCTTCGACCGCATTTATCGGTTCTCCCGCTGACGAGTTGGCATGGCGCATCGAGGAGTTCTGTAGCCTGGCCAACCGGAAGTTGAACCGTCCGGTGATCGGCCTCCAGGAGCACCACCGTGATGACCTGGCCGCACCGGTCGAGGACTTGTGCACGACTGGCCCGTTCGCGTCCATACTGGCGTCTCATGACTCGACTATCAGGTTCATGAGCCGGCCGGACGGAGAGGGCTGCACCATCGGCGTGGATGTGGGGACCACGTCGGTCAAGGTGGTGGCCGTGGACGCCCGAGGCACGGTGGTTGCGCGGACCAGGGTCGCTCACCGCGTGGGCCTGCCCATGGTCGACCGGCTCGAGCACGACGCGGCCCTCGCCTGGCGACGCGGTCCCCGGCGGGCCTTCGCCGCCGTGTCGTCCCAGCTCGACGGCCCGGCTGCCGGTGTTGCCGTGGCAGCTATGGTCCCGACGATCACAGCCGTGGACCGACGTGGGAGGCCCCTGCTCCCGGGCCTGCTCTATGGCGATGCTCGGGCTCGTGTCGCCGGATCGGGCGAGGACCAAGACGGAGCACAGCACGACAACGGGGAAGGGTGGGACGAGTGGAGTCGGATGCTGGGCTGGGCCGTCGGCGAGCGATCGGGCGCAGCCGGTTACTGGCCGTGCCAAGCGGTGGCCACACACGCCCTCACCGGCATCCCTGCCGTCGACACGGCCACAGCCACGTCCTTCGGGCGACTGTACGTCTCGGGCGGATGGGACCAGAGTGCCCTCGACGAGCTCGGGGTGGAGGAGCGGCAGGTCCCGCTGGTGGGGCCTCTGGGACAGCCGGTCGGCTCCATTCCGGGCACCTCCACCGCAGTGACCGGGGGGTCGGTCGACGCGCTCTGCGAGCAGATCGTCGCCGGTGCCGACCGGCCCGGCGACGTGCTGGTCATCTTCGGGGCGACCTTGGTGGTTTGGGTGGTCGCCGAGGATTGGATCGAGGTGCCCGGGCTCATGACCTTTCCCAGTATGGAACCCGGGCAGGTGATGATCGGTGGCCCGAGCAACGCCGGTGCCCTGTTTATCGATTGGGCGCTCTCCTTACTCAGCGGTCCCTCCCGACACGGCTCGCGGTCCGGTGATGGAGTGGCGGAGAGCGAACATCGGATCGGCGACCCGGAACGGATTCCGGTCTGGCTCCCCTACGTGCGCGGCGAGCGCACGCCATTCCACGACCCTCGGCTCCGGGCCAGCGTGCACGGGCTCGACATCACTCAGGGTCCCGAATCGTTGGTCCGCGCTGCCCACGAGGCAAGTGGATTCGTGATCAGACGTATCGTGGACCGCTCCGGCTGTGAGGCTCGAAGGATCGTGGCCACCGGTGGAGGGTCGCGGTCCCTGCCGTGGATGCAGGCGGTGGCCGATGCCACCGGTCTTCCCGTGGACACGGTGGCTGTGCCCGAGGGTGCCGCCCTCGGCGCCGCCTTTCTGGCCCGGATGGCCGCTGGACTCGAGACTGTCTTCGGTGCTTCCGGTGCATGGGCCAGCGTGGGTCGAAGGATCGATCCGGACCCGGTGTGGGCGGCGGCGGCGGCTGGTCGTTTCGAGCGCTTCGAGGCACTGGGTCCAACGGGCTGATCCGCAGGTAGACCTGGGACTCTGACTGGTATCGCATTCAACACTCGGCGGTGGTAACCGATCCCATTTCATTTCGGACCTGCATTCCAAGACCGAGTTTGTTCACCCGACAGGTGATCCGACCGGAGACTTGAGCCTCCTGGGACCCTGGCTGCGAGATCGCATGCAACTGCAGCGACTTTGGCGGTGGCTCCGCTCCTAAAAAGGTGATCCAATATGGAGCCTGTTCGTCGACCCCCTCCCTTTGGAGACCGACAAACGTATCCACATCCTGCGCTCCGTATTGAGGACAAGGCCAAACCCCTATTCCAGAACCCCCGCTAGAGTACCGACATGCGACGCGTGCGGCCTTCGTGAAGCCGACGACTGTGTCCAGCGGACATGTAGAAGTACAGCGGGCGTCGCCCCAGGCCACGGCGTGGCAACTGGCCCGGCGAGCCGTCCACCTAGGTGCCGACGTCGCGGCCGCGACACGGCGCACCGCCGGCTTCTTCGAGGCCACCTTCGCCCGACGACCGGTCGGGGGGGCCGAAGTACCTGTGCCGCAACCGGGGCCAGGGGTTCTTCTCGGTGCGGTCGTCGACGAGTTTTTGCTCACCATGTTCACCCAGCTGCGGAAGCCACTCCCCCGTGAGGAGCATGTCCGCATCGTCGACGAGGCCGACGCGGCCCTGGAGCTCTATGAGCGTCGAGGCTGGCTGGCCGACCCCGCCGGGTTCCACGTCACGCCAGAGCCGGCCGAGCCGAGCTTTTCCTCTGGCAGTGTCGGACCGGTGCGCTTCGAGTACGCCACATTCGTCTCCCATTATGCGCCGGACGAAGACGACCCCGGACGCCAACGCTGGCTGTCGTATTCGGCGAACCACACCGTGCACACATGGGTGCTTCGCCGCGATCCAGCAGCCCCGTGGCTGGTGTGCGTACATGGGGCCGGCATGGGAGACCCGCTCGCTGATCTGATGGCCTTTCGGGCCGGACATTTGCACCGACGCCTCGGGCTTAACGTGGCGATCCCCGTGCTGCCCCGCCACGGGCCCCGCCATCGGCGCTTCGCTCTTTCGTTCCCTGGCGACGAGCTCCTCGACAACGTGCACGGCGCCGCCCAAGCCGCCTTCGACATCCGGTCGCTGCTCGCGTGGGCCCGAGCCCAAGGCGGTCCGGTCGGACTGACCGGCATTTCGCTGGGCGGCTATGTCACCGCCCTCGTCGCAGACTTAGAGCCCGAGCTGGCCTGCGCCATTGCCGGAAATCCCGTCGTCGACTTCACCACCTTGCTCTCCACCCACAGCCCGGCTCGCTACCGCACGCATCCGGGTTTCGCCGAGATGCTCGCGGCGTCCGAGCGCGTCCACCGGGTCGTCTCACCGTTGGCGATGCCGGTGGCGCTGCCCCCCCAACGCCGTTTCATCTACGCCGGGATCGGCGATCGCCTCGTGCGACCCGACCAGGTGCAGCGCCTCGTCGAGCACTGGGAAGGACCGACGACGCTTTGGTACAGCGGTGGCCACGCCAGCTTCGCTGCATCCCGGCGGGTGCGAGCCTTCGTCGACGAGGCGCTGCGAGCCTCGGGGCTCGTTGCCGCGTAAGCCCCCGACGCGTGTCAAGTTTGCTCCTGACCGCTGGGCGCCTACAGGTGCTGAGCCCCAGGCACAATTCTCCTGGATGTTTCTAGGACCCTGAGCCCCCGGCCTCTTGCGAGTCGAGTTCCAGCTCGGCACGCAGGGCCAGCTTGTCGACCTTGTCGAGCGACGTGCGCGGTAGCGGGTGATCGACTGCGACCAAGCGGCGCGGGTGTTTGTAGTCCGCCAGGCGGTCCGCGAGAAAGGTGCGCAGCGTTTCGAGATCGAGCGATTGCCCCTCGGCAAGGCGCACAACCGCAAGGACGTCCTGGCCGAGAATTGCGTGGGGGACGCCGAGCACGGCGACCTCGAGGATCGCCGGGTGCTCGTAAAGGGCGTTCTCCACCTCGATCGAGTAGATGTTGTAGCCGCCCCTGATGATCATGTCCTTCTTCCGGTCGACTACGTAGACGAACCCGTCGGCATCCAGGTAGCCCAGATCCCCGGTGTGTACCCAGCCCCCCTGCCACATCCGGGCGGTGCTCTCGGGTTCACCGAAGTAGAACCGGTTACCGCCTGCGATCCGGATCAACAGTTCGCCCGGCTGGTTTGCCGCGAGGTCATTCCCGTGCTCGTCCACCACCCGGATAGCGGCCCCCTCGATCGGCTTGCCGACCGAGCCGGGACGACGCAGAGCATCACCGGGCGGTAAGACACACGCAGAGGCTCCCGCCTCGGTGAGTCCGTAGGCGTTGACAAGCATCGCATTGGGGAACTTGGCCGCGAGCCATTTGAGCGCCTCGGGCGGCATGGGTGCGGTACTGAAGAGAACCATCCACACCGAGGACGTGTCGATCCCTTCCAACACGCCCGACTCGCGCAACAACAGCACCTGCGCCGGCACCATCATCAGCCAACCTGGCCGACGGGTCCCGATGAGATCGGCGAACCGGGACGTGTCGAAGGACGGAAGGCAAATGTTGGTGAGCCCCAGGCGCAGGCTGGCAATCATCGCCCCGTACGTGCCGAGCGCGGTCGCCAACGGTGCCGCATGCAGGAGCGCGTCTTCGCGCTCGGAGGGTGAGACGGGGATGTTCAGCACGTTGTCGTGGGTGGACGCCACCCCCTTTGGCAGGCCGGTGGTACCCGAGGTGTACAAGATGTCAGCGAGATCAGAGGGAGCCCGGGACACTTGGAACGTGTCGTCCTCGTTCGCCTCTAGGCTCGCCCACGATTGGGGTGCACGGGGTTCGGGGCCGATCACCAGAGGCGGTAGGTCGAGACCGGCTGCAAGATCCATCGCACGAACTAGCTGGTCGCCGGCGGCGACGAGTACCCGGGGCCCGGCGTTGGCGAGGACGTGGGCGATCTCACGGCGGGCCAGACGGGGGTTGATCGGTGCGACCACGCCGCCCGCCTTCTGGATAGCCAGATACGCGATCTGGTAGAGGAGCGCGTCCTGGTTACCAATCAGCAGCGCCACGCGATCGCCCGGGGTCACCCCGAGCTCGACAAGGCCGCGAGCTCCGGCGTTCGATCGCCGCTCCCATTCGGCGAAAGTCATCGACCCGTCACCGTCCACGACCAACGCGAGACGGTCGGGGAAGCGCTCGGCCATGTTCCGCAGCTCGTCAGGGACAAGCGCCATCGGCTGCTCTCCTCACGCCGTTGTCTTGATTGTTCTTGGGGGGGGAGGCAGACCTCGTCGCCGCCTCCTTGAGCTCGGCGAATGCCGCTGCCGTCGCGTCGACGAGCAGCCAGGGGTCCTGGACGATCTCCGAGCACACGGCGAAGCCGAAGTCGATGTGATCGAGGTAGCTGATCACCGTGACGTTCAGGCCCCCACCGTCGAGCAACGGGCCGATCGGGTAGTTGGCTACGAGCCGGGCTCCCGCCACGTACAGCGCGATCGGAGGACCCCGCACATTGGAGATGATCAGGTTGAAGATCGGCGGGTGGTGCTCAGAGAGATGGAACCGGCTGTAGGCCCGGACCCCGGCGGCGAGAATCCCCGGCGGGGCCACCTCGGCCAGATCGAGGATGAGGTCGCCGCCGAGCGCTTCGTGCATCACCTTGGCCCTGCTCGTCGAGGCGTGGATCGCTCGGAGCCGATCGGCGGGGTCGTCGAGCTGGGTGGCCAGGGCCGCGCCCATCACCGCGACGGCATTCCCCCAGACGCCGGCCGAGGGGCCACCGCCGTCATCGACATGTACCGCAATGGGGATCTGGGCGATGAGCGGCTTGGCCGGGAGTTCGCCTCGGTCGGCCAGGTAGCGACGTAACGCCCCGGCGCAGATGCCAAGCACCACGTCGTTCACTGTTACGGAGAAGGCGTCCTTGATGGCCTTCACCCCCGCAAAAGGCACCGAGCAGAAGGCAAACCCGCGGTGGGCGGTGATGGTCTGGTTGAGCGACGTGCGCGGCGCCTGGAATGGGAACGTCGCTCCCGGCCACTCCGGGGTGTTGTGAAATCGCAGCATGCCCAGGGCCGAAGGGCCCAGCTGGCAGATGGCGCGGGCCGCCCGCAACGGAGTGCCGGCCAGACGAGGCAGCGCCCGTAGGGCCATCTCCCATTCGGAGGGGATCCGCTCGCTTCGAACCTCGGGCGTGCCGGGCCGCTCAAGGGGCGCGTCAGGCGTGGCGTCGAACAACAGCTCGTAGAGACGGGCTCCCCGGGCGCCGTCCACCAGAGCATGATGGACCTTGACCAGCAGGGCCACGCGGCGCTCCTCGAGTCCCTCGATGAACCAGACCTCCCATAGGGGGCGGTCGCGCTCGAGCTTGAAGGCGAACAGATCACCGACCAGCGCGCCGAGCTCGCGAGGGCCACCCGGGGTCGGGACCCCGACCCGCCGGACATGGCGGTCGAGATCAAGGTGCGGGTCGTCCACCCAGGCGGGCCGATCGAGCCCGAAGGGGACCTCAACCAGGCGCCGCAGGAACGGGCCCAGCGACCCCGCCCGAGCCTCGAACAAGGATCGGAGCCGAACGACGTCGAAGCCATGGGGCGCGGTCGAGGGGTCGAGCACAACGAGCGCCCCCGCGTGCATGTGCCAGCTCGGGGTCTCGCCGTACACGAAGCTGGCGTCCATGCCACTGAGCCGCTGCATCGGACCCCCTCAGCACCTCCAGTGATTATCCCCCGTTTCCGAACGCCAGGTTAGTGGCAAAAGCACCCGCACCCTCCAGCTAGGAGCTGCGCCGACCGGAGAGCCCCGTCGCCGTGACCTAGAGGTCCCATCCTGGATCTGCAGCCAATGCCGAGAGGCCAACGGGCCGACGTGAACGCGTCGACCTCGGAGCAGCGCGCCTTCTGGTCCGCTGTATCGCCCGTGAACCCGAGGGTCGGGCTGCGTCGAGCTCGTCGAGCGAGGGGCCGAACGCGTCGGCCAGATTCCACACATCGGGAAGTCGGTCGGGACACACAACCAGCCCGACGTCCATGGTCTCGGTGCCGCCCACCACGGTGATGTTGAGCCCTACCCCGTCGAAGATGGGGCCGAGGGGGAACAGGGATATGAGACGCGCGCCGGCGAAGTAGAGGGACGCGGGAGGCCCAGGCACGTTCGACACGACGAGGTTGCAGAGCGGGGGGTGGAGAGCGCAGAGGTGCAGCCGTGAGTAGATGCTCGTGGCTACCGACAAGAGTGCGGGCACGGGCACCTCCAGCCACTCCAAGAGGGTTTCTGGCCCCAGCGCCGACTGGAGCGACTTGGCCTTGAGCGCGGCTTGGTGGATGGCGGCCAACCGGTCGCCGGGTTCCTGGCGGTCGGTGGCCAGGCCCATGAGCATGATGGTAATGAGGTTGGCGGTCTGCGTGCCTTGATCTCCCCGTACCGATACCGGCACCGCCGCCACCAGCTGCCTCTGAGGCAGTTCGCCCAAAGCATCCAGGAAGCCTCGGAGAGCACCCGCCACCAGGGCAAGGACCACATCGTTGACGGTCACCCCGAACGCCTGCGCCACCCGTTTGACCTCTCTCATTGGAAGAGATGCGAAGGCGACCTCCCGCCGCGGCGTGATCGGGGCGTCGAAAACGGTGTGCGGGCCGCTGAAGGGAGCGGTGAGCCGCCCACCGCCACCACGATCGCTGCCGAGCGCCCGATGGGCGATCCGCATGCCCGAGCGCAACGTGTCACCCGTGGCACGGGTCGCAAGAAGCGGGCGACGAAGCGCCGAGGCAAGGGCACCGATGAGGATGGCCGGGGCGGCGGGCGGTCTCTCCGCAGTTTCGGGTGCAGGCGCGGGCGGCGGTGACTCGTCAGCCTCGAAGGCAAACAGCGAGGCCATGAAGTGCATGCCGACGATGCCGTCCATCAGGGCGTGGTGCACCTTCGCCACGATGCAGAAGCCGCCTTCCGCCAAGCCTTCGACTACATGCATCTCCCAGAGTGGGTAGCGGCGGTCGAGCTTGTGTTCGGCAAGCTTAGAGGCGAACGCAGCCACATCGACCGCCGTGCCGGGCGAGGGCAGAGTCACCCGGCGGATGTGATAGTCCAGGTCCACCTGGTGATCGTCCACCCACCGGGGCACATCGAGCCCTAGGGGCGTCTCGACCAGACGCCGGCGTAACGGAGGCACTAGGTGGATCCTGCTTCGTACGTACTCTCGTACGACCGTGAGACGATCGCCAGCCGGCATGGCGGCAGGATCGAGGACCAGCACCGCCATGGTGTGCATGGAATAGTTCGCGGGCTTCTCCGCGGCGAGCATCGCTGCGTCGAGCCCTCCGAGGCGGCGCATCGTTACCTCATCCCCGACGGACGACGGGCGGAAAACGGCACGGACCAATGATGCCACCCCCCGTCCGAGTACCAGAACTTCATCGGCCTCGTCTCCTACCGCATCTGTGCTGCCTCCGGCCGGCTTCAGTCGCCAGTTGAGGCAACAGTAGGGTCAGAGGCCAGCCTCGACAAGAAACAGCCCGAAGGGTCCGTCGAGGTGGCGGTGCTCAAGGGCGACACGCAGGTCCAGATCACCTCGCCGCTCCACACAACCGCCAGGCAGAGGCCCTGGCAAGTCAGGTCGTCTGAGCGAACCTGCCGCTCGCTTTGAGGGGACTTGAGGCTTGACTGAGCAGACTCCGTGACCCGGTTCCCGTCTGCCGGGCTCAGAAGGATCGACCGCGTGCCAGATCCGCACGGCGGGCGCCGCTCAGTCCCCACGGAGAACTGCGGCTGGCCAAGCTTGACGTTCAGGCGCCGTGAGATGGAGCTGCTCGGCGAACCACCGCGACCCCTGCCACGCCCACGTCGGACAGGACTGGTGAACAAGCCGAGAACCCAGATACCGTCTTCGCCATGCCGACATCCATCCCCATCGAGCGGCCGGTGAGAGTTGCCATAGTCGGCGTCGGAAAGATCTTCGAGCTAACCGGCCGTGCCTACGAGGACAGCCCAGACGCCCAAATCGTCGCGCTGTGCGATCCGGACGAGGAAAGGCTCGCTGCATTTAGCAAGAAATTCCCTGGCGTAGAGAGCTTCTCCCGTCTCGATAGCCTGCTGGGTGCAGGCTTGGACCTGGACATGGTGGAGATCGGTGTGCCATCGCCTTTGCACTGCGAAGTTGCCTGCAAGGTGCTGGACTCCGGCTTCCACGTCAACCTGCAAAAGCCAATGGCTAGCTCACTCGCCGAGGCCGACCGAATGATCGCAGCCGCCCGAGTCTCGGGCGCCGTGCTGCGGGTAATGGAGCCGTACCTGTTCTTCGAGCCGCTGCAAGTCCTCAAGAAGGTCGTCGAATCTGGCGAGATCGGCGAGGTGGCTGGCTTCCACATGAAGATGGTGGGTACTGGTGTCGGCGGCTGGGACGTGCCCTGGCGGACAATGGAGTGGCAGTTCCGGCAGATGGATGAGCAGGGTCTGGGGATCCTCGTATTTGACGATGGTTGGCACAAGTTCTCGGTCGCGCGATGGCTGTTTGGCCCAGTCACCGACGTCATGGCGTGGGTGGGCCGAACAGAACTGGGGCCGGGTGTAGTGATCGACGCCCCCTCCACCATCATGTGGAACCACGCCAACGGGGTGCGGGGCGTCTTCGATCTAACGCTGGCGCCCGACACCTACATGCGCACGAAGTATTACTCGAGTGACGAACGCTTCGAGGTGACCGGGACCAAGGGCTTCGCGAGGGTGAATCACTGTGCGTCCTATGGACTTCCGCAGCCTTCTCTTGAGGTCTACCGGGACGGCGTCGTGCGCGCGTATCACAATCTAGACGATGACTGGGCCACGGGTTTCGTTCGTCAAACCGAGCACTACCTTCGTTGGCTGCGATCCGGCGACGGTCAACTCTTCCTTGACGCCGAGTGGTCTCGGGAGATCCTCGCCTTGATTCTGGGCGCTATCGAGTCGTCGCATCGGAATGCGCCGGTGCTACTTGCCGCTCCGTGATTCGCAGCTCCGATTGGTGCCACCTGCTCCTGACCGTGCCGTAGCGGTGCGGGACCAACCTACGGATGCCGAGAATCTCATCTTGGCCCTCGCGCTGACACTTTCGTCGGAGCCGACCCGACCGCGAAAATGGCCCGCGACCTTCTCCTAATCACTACCTCTCGACTGCGCAAGCCCTTCAGCGGCTCTGTCTCAAATGGAACTTGCCGACCTCGCCATCGAGTTCGGCGTGTTCCGGCATGAGGTGGCGATGCTCCGCCGCCAGGTGGTTCTGTCAGTGCCGAGAATCCCATCCAGCCCACCAACCAGGGATCTTCCAGCAGACGGCGTCGACCGGGGAAACACCAGATCCACCGCCGAAGAGTGAATTGGCCTTCACCAGCTCATGTCTCAGCTTCAACCAGCACTTGGACCAAGCCTGAGTATAGCGTTGACCGATTCGGTAGCGTCGGGAGCAGTGAGCAGACTCTTCCCCGACCGATCGCTGGAACTCGCACCAGCTCTAGTGCGCGCCTACCACGAGCTGGCTCGGCGACGGCTCCCACTCCAACTGTTCGACTATATCGACTGTGGTGCGTACGAGGGGTCGACCGGTGAGAGTCTGGGTTTGGTCGGGCCAAACGGAGTCGGAAAGACGACGCTGTCCAACCGGATCTGCGGACAGCTCCAGCCCGAAACGGGGGAGCATCGAACTGGCCAGGGGGAGATGCTCGACGTTCCCACTTACAAGAGGCCGCGGCTCGGTATCGGCCGGTCCTGTCCACGCGTCGAGACCTTCCCGGACATGACCGTGCGGGATCACCTAGTGGTGACGAAGGCGGCAGCGTCGGCGTCAGGGCAAGTTGAGGAAGGACCTGTGGAACCTCAGCGAGCCAACTTCCGACGAGAAGGCTCGTGTGGCCGCGCTGCTTGAACTGGTGGCCGTCGAGGCCCGTGCCGGTGCCCCAGTCCCGACCCTCGGACTCGACTCATGCTGCCTCGTGAAGCTGCTCAGGGCACTCGTCTCCGAACCGGTGCTGTCGTTGGCCGATAAGCCGTCCTCGGGTCTGGACACTCGCGAGACCCGCGAGCTGGCCCCTGTGCCGCAGTTGCTCCAGCGCGAGCGAGACACGGTGGCGTTGTTGGTGGAGCTCAACCAGACCATGGTCGGGTCAGTGATCGACCGGACGATCGTGATGGATCTCGGTCTGAGGGCGAGCATGTGACTGCCGTGGCCACCGACAGAACGGTGCAGTGGTGACGGGCACCCGGGCCGGAGGGGAACCGGCATCCTTGGCACTGGAGATCGACCACGTATGCGCCAGTTATGGTCCCTATCGGGCCTTGTTCGATGTCACGTTTGCCGTGCCCAGTGGGGGTGTGACCGCGCTGCTCGGCTCCAACGGCGCGGGAAAGTCGACGACCTCCCGGGTCATTACCGGGCTCCTACCCAGCACCAGCGGGCGCATCCTGTTGTACGGTCAGGAAATCACCGGGCTGCCCTGTTACAAGATCGCCCGTGCCGGCACCGCTCACGTGCCCGAGGGCGGGGGCGTGTTCGCCAACCTCAGCGTCGAGGAGAATCTGAAGCTGGCTTTCCGGCAAAGGGGCGGGCGCCGGAATGTTCCCGACTCGCTGGCGCGTGCCTATGAGGCCTTCCCCAACTTGGGCGATCGCCGGAGGCAAAAAGGGGGAACACTCTCCGGCGGTGAGCAGCGCATGCTCTCCCTGGCCAAGGTTCTGATCGTTCCGCCCCGCCTCTTGGTCGCCGATGAGATCTCTCTTGGGTTGGCACCCATGACGGTCGACGACGTCTACGAGGGTCTGCGACAGATCAACCGCGCGGGAACGGCACTCCTCGTGGTTGAACAGCAGGTGGAGCGCGTCCTCGATCTTGCCAGTACGGCTGTGGTCCTCGAGCACGGCTCGGTGGCCTACTGCGGTGATGCAGACGGTGCGCTGGCCGCGGTGGAGCACGTGCTGGCTGGACGCGGTAACCGGAGCGTGCCGATCGCTCCCACAGGGGCGGCCGATCGGAATTCGAGTGGCGATCGGCACCACCGTCGCCACAGGCTCCTGGGTAGAGGATCCAACAGTGCCCGCGAGGAACCGAGAGCGACACCGGAGCGAGAGGAACCACAGTGAGCAACTTTGGGCGCGACGCCTTCATCGTCTTCGTGGCGCGAACGAGGTTGGGCAAATGGGGTGGTGGGGTGTCGCTCTGCCAGGTGTACGCAGGTCGAATGCAGTAGCGCACCCGTCGAAAACGGCAGCGCTTTGGTCGAGAACCATGAGGCCGAGGCTCCGTCGCGCCTTGGCCAGCTTTGGCATGTGCACCATACCATTGGTATGCTAACCCTACTTCTAGTATGCAAAAGGGAGTTGGCAGGTACGAGCAGAGCGAGGAGTGGTATGGCTAAGCGGGACCCCACAGTGCGCGACACCAAGCAACGCATCCTCGATGCCGCCCTCGTCGTCTTCGGTGAACGTGGTTATCGGGGAGCATCGGTCGATGATGTGGCCGCAGCTGCCGGAGTGACCAAGGGCGCCGTCTACTACTGGTTCGTCGACAAGGATGATCTGGCACGCGATCTCCAGCACCTGTTGTGGGAGCGCCTCGCCAGCGTCGCACTCCAGTCGTATGACCCCGACCGCCCGACCGACGACAACCTGCTGGCGTGTTTTGCGGCGTTCCTGAGTGCGATCCAAAGGATGCCCCAAGCAAAGAGCTTCCTTCGAGAGGCGTGGTTTACCCCAGCGCTCGACGCAGCGGGACGTTCCGACCACAGCGACTTCGTCGGTCTCGTCCAAGGGGTCCTCGAACAAGGCATCGCCCGTGGCGAGGTAGTCCACTTCGACGCAGAGACCTTGGCTCGAACCTTGTCGGGTGCGCTCATGGAAGCAACGCTGCACACACTCGATGGCGGAGATGTCGGAATGACTCTTGAGGTCGCTCGTCACTTCATCCGCTCGATCGCCGTCGAGTCACGGGTGGACCGATGAAACTCGAAGGAGCAGTCGCCCTTGTCACGGGCGCCTCGCACGGCATCGGCTGGGCTACCGCTTCTTCCCTGCACGAACACGGCACCGCTGTCGGTCTGGTGGCACGATCGGTTGACGAGCTACAGGAGGCAAGTCGGGCATTGGGGCCGAGGTCTGCCGTGGCGATCGCTGACGTCACCGATAAGGCGCAGGTGGACCGGGCGTTCGCCGAGCTCGAGGACCAGCTCGGACCCCCCGACATCCTCGTGAACAACGCCGGCATCGGGGCATACGCCTCCATGCTGGAAGAGGACCCGGCAGTCTACGAACGCCTCATGCGGGTCAACTACCTCGGAACGGTTCATGCGATCCTTGCGGTGCTCCCGGGCATGGCATCCCGACGACGCGGTCATTTCGTGAACATCGCGTCGGTCGCCGGCCGGCTCGGCGCACCGTTCGAAGCCGCCTATTCGGCGAGTAAGTTCGCTGTCGTCGGTCTCAGCGAATCCCTTGCCGCCGAAGTGCAGATGCTCGGCATCCGTGTTTCGCTAATCAATCCCGGCCCGGTCAAGACTCGGTTCGCCGAGACGCGGGGCGTTCCCTTCCAGCGCCGGGTTCCCCGCCCGGTCGAGCCCGAACGCATCGCCGCTGCCGTCATCGAAGCTATTGAGCGGGACCGATTCGAACAGACGATCCCCAAGTGGCTTCGCTCCGGAAGCATCGCTCGCGCCATCGCCCCGGACTTGTATCGCCGAGGGCTTCTGCGCGATGCAGCCAAAGGGGCAAACGCCCTCGCCCGGCGACTGGAGAATCGCACTCCATGAAAGAGACCAAGACTGGCGCACTGGCCGTGGCGGCGGTGGGAGCCGCCGCGGGGACGATCGTTGGTGCAAAGCTGTGCCGCTTCTACCGCGACCTCGCCCCGGACACCGGCGAGGACGAGCGGTTGTTCGCCGAAACCGAGGACGGTTGGCGCATTGCGATCTACCGGTACGCGGCAAGGGGTGATCGCAAGCCGATTCCGGTGGTCGCGGGTCACGGTTTCGCCGGCAGCCGATTGATCTGGGACCTGACGCCCGAGACCAGCCTTGCCCGATATCTGGCAGGGGCGGGTTATGACTTCTACGCCATCGATCTGCGTGGCCGAGGTGAGAGTTGGCCGGTCGACGGTTCGGGGGCGGACGCACAATGGAGTTTCGACGACTTCGTGTTCCGAGACTTGCCCACCTCCGTGGCCACGGCTTGCGAGTGCTCCGGTGTCGATGAGGCGTTCTGGCTCGGCCTCGAAATGAGTGGACAGGCGCTGTACGCGGCGGCCGTTTCGGGCACGGCCCAACAGGTGCGGGCCGGAGTCACCTTCGGAGCTCCGGTGCTGACCCCGGCCAGCGCCGAGGTGCCAGGTGTTACCACCAAACCCCGCATGCGACGCAACGGCCGTTTGCAGTTCCGTGCTGGCGCCCACCACGCAGGTCCGATCCTGGCGCTACTTCACTCCAAGCAGCTTGAGTCGAGCTTTCGGCCCGAGAACTTCGACCCAATCGGCCCTGCCCGATACCTCCGCCACGGCGTCCCCGACGAAGCCACGCGGCTCGCCGACCAGTTTGCCGACTGGATCGAGCACGCCACCATGCGCAGCCTGGACCATTCCACGGTGTGGAGCGAACACCTCGACCAGGTGACGCTGCCGCTGCTCATCATGGCTGGCGCGCACGACCTGCAACGACCCGCAGACGCGACCCGGAGGGCATTCGAGGCTTTCGGCAGCTTCGACAAGTCCTTCATCGAGGCAGGTGAGGATACGGGGTTCTCGCTGGACTTCGGCCACGATGATCTCATCGCGGGACGAGCTTCGTCCTCGGAGATCTTCCCGAAGATCCGAGTCTGGCTCGACGACCACGTCCATCACGCCAGAGATGGCCAAACCACGAAGCTGGGGGTCCACAATGATGAGTGACTGGAAGACTCGGAGCTTCTGGCTCGAGCATCATGCATACGAGCCCGGCCATCGGCTCGACGGCGACGAGCAGGCCGACGTGGTCATCGTCGGCGGCGGTTACACCGGGCTGTGGTCGGCCATCTGCTTGAAGGAGGCCGATCCCTCGATCGACGTGATCGTGCTCGAGCAGAAAGTAGTCGGCTACGGCGCCAGCGGCCGAAACGGCGGGTTCGCCATGACCATCGTCGGCCGTAGTATCCACCAGTTGGCGAAGATGGTCGGGGATGCCCAGGCCAAGGCCACCTATCTGGCGATGCACGACTCCATCGACGAGATCGAGGAGTTCGCCGCCGCCGAGCCCTTCGAGGCCGACATCTGGCACTCCGGCAACCTCACGGTGTCCAACGGGCCCGAGCAGGATATCCGCATTCGCAACGACGTGGAGGCGGCCAATCGCATGGGACTGCCCTTTGAGTTCCTCGAAGCCGACCAGGTCCAGGAGCGTGTCCTAAGCGACACGTTCCGCATCGGCCATTTCGAGCAGCAGGCGCTGATCCTCGACCCGGCTGCGCTCACCAGGGGCCTCGCTGGCGCGGCCCGCGCCCGCGGGGTGCGCATCTTCGAGTTCACGCCGGTCGACGAGATCGAGACTGTCGGCGGCTATCGCGTAGCGGCCCGAACGCCCTTTGGCAGCGTGCACGCAGATCGGGCCGTCATCGCGACTAACGCCTACGCGCACTCGATCCCCGAGCTACGCAGGTTCATCTTCACCATCTACGCCTACATGACCCTCACCGAACCGCTTTCGCCCGAACAGTGGGCACGGGTGGGTTGGGAAAGCCGCTGTGGCATCGAAGACAAGCGGATCATGGTCCACCTCAGCCGGCCCACAGCCGACGGGAGGATCCTTTGGGGCGGCCGCGACGCCCCGTTCCTGCCCGACGGCCCAAACCCGCGTCACGACCGCAACCAGCGGCTCTTCGACCGCCTCGAGGAGACGTTTCGCTGGACCTTCCCGCAACTCGGCGACGTCGCCATCGATCGGGGATGGGCCGGACCAGTGTGTGGCACGATCGACTGCATCGCGTCGGTCAACTGGCTGAAAGGTGAGCGCATACTGTACGCACTCGGCTACGGCGGCCACGGCGTCGGGCCTAGTCGACTCGTCGGGAAGATCGTTCGGGACATGCTGCTCACCAGCGGCACCGATCTCACGTCCTTGCCTTTCGTGGCCAAGCAACCTGTTCCCATGCCCCCGGGCAAAGTGCTTCGCCGTCTCATGCTCGACACTTCGCACCGGGTGCTGATCGGCGTTGATGAACACCCCGAGCGCGCCGAACGCGGTCTGGCCAAGCTGGCCCTCAAGATCCTCCAGTAACCGCCGATCCTGAGGTGTAGGCGCGATGCAACCTGTTGGTGCCAAAAACGTCATCCACGTCACGCGACCAGGCGATATTCATGGATGAGTCTGCCGAGCCGATCGGTTCGTCATAGCTGTGAAAGGTCGGCGATCCGAGGATCTCCGGGGGCTACATCGTTTTGCAAGGGTGGCTGCTGGCCGAGTGATCGGTGCGGGCGATGATCGTTGTAATGGTCGACGTACTCGCGGAGCACAGCCTCGAGGTGGCGGCGTCCGAAGATGGGCATGCGATCGAGACACTCGCGACGGACGGTGCCGACGAAGCGCTCGGCAAAGGCGTTGGCCCGAGGTGCACGGACCGGTGTGCGAATGATCCGGATGCCCTCGAAGCGGAAGACCTCGTCGAAGGAGGCCGTGAACTTGGCGTCCCGGTCGCGAATCAGGAACTTGATTCGCTGAGCTCGTTCGGTGAGCTCGTAGCCCAGGTTCCTGGCCTGCTGGACGACCCAGGCTCCGGTGGGATGGGCCGTGACGCCGGTCACGAAGACCTTCCGGCTGTCCAGTTCGATGAAGAACAGGACATAGAGCTGCCGGAGCAGCACGGTGTCAACAGTGAAGAAGTCGCAGGCCAACATGGTCGTGGACTGGACCTTCAGAAACTGTCCCCAGCTGGGTCCTCCTCTGCCCGGCGAAGGATCGATGCCGTGGCGTTGGAGGATGTTCCAGACGCTTGCGGGGCCCAGGTCGATTCCCATGACGGAGAGCTCGCCATGGATCCGGCGATAGCCCCAGGTCGGGTTCTTCCTGGCCAGTCGGACCACCAGCTGCACGGCACCGGCTGGGAGCCTCGGACGGCCTGAAGGCTTCGGGTAGGTCCACTTCTTTCGAATCAGGTCCCGATGCCAGCGGAGCAGGGTGTCGGGTTGCACGAAGAGCCGATGGAGTTTCCCCCGAGGCAGCAGCCTGCTGAGACCGGCAAGGAGCGCACTTTCTCTGGGCTGCAGTGCCGGACGGGCACCCTGACGACGGAGGACTGCAACTTCGTGGCGGAGCATGACGACCTCGATAGCCAGGTCGGCGTTGTCAGACCGTTGGAGGCGGAAAAGTTGCAGCGTTCGGACGAAGGCGAAGTAGAGAAACGAGAGGGCCACGGACCATTTTCGCGGTCAGATCTGGATCAGAGGAAATCCCAGTTCAGCGGCCCGGATGAGGTTCTTGGCACCCACAGGTTCTTGGCACCCACAGTTCCGACGTCCGGGGTGACTGTTATTCTATTTATGTGCTGCATACAACTATCGGTACCAAGGCCGCGTCAGGTCCGGCGTCTAGCAGCATCGACCGGTTCGAGGAGGCGCTGCAGATTGTGGCCCGGTCGATCAGCCAGTTTCGCTTGCACGAGCGGCTCATGCGACTAGCCGGAGTCCGGCTCGACCGGGGTGGAGCTGCACTGCTCCTCAAGCTATCGATGAGATGCGACTCGCTGCGGGTGACTGACCTCGCCGAAATGCTGGGTGTCGACACTCCGACCGTGACCCGCAAAGTCCAGCAACTCGAGCGCGATGGGATGGTTGTCCGCCAGACTGACCCCGACGACCGCCGAGCCTCGAGGATCCGCCTCACTCCGGCCGGTCGCCGGACCATCGAACGGGTGCGGCGGGCCCGCCGGGCCTGGCTCGGGCAGCTCTTGCAAGATTGGGACGACGACCACCTGTCCGCCTTGGCCGACCTGCTCAGTCGTTTCGCGGAGGACCTCGAGCGAGACTTGGACGACGCCCGTGACTGAGCTGACGACGGCCCCGGTCGATGAAGAGGCCGCCGGCGCCGAGCACCGCCGGATCCTGGTGATCCTCGGCGCTCTCATGATGGGGATGGCCCTGGCCGCCCTCGACCAGACCATCGTGGCGACGGCACTCCCCACCATCGCTGGCGACCTGCACGGGCTCAACCACCTGTCGTGGGTGGTGACGGCCTACCTCCTGACCACCTGCATCTCCACGGCTGGCATCCGGCCGGGCGACATTATCGCTGCCATTGACGGC